>CAZZNP010000056.1:19056-23798 GCA_964655785.1 uncultured Gemmatimonadota bacterium | reverse complement strand
CCAACCCGTCCGAGGTCCTTTAACGCAAACCAACCCGTCCGAGGTCCTTTAACCCAAACCGGCCGACGGCCAGGAGAAAGACCCCCCGATACAATGGAACTTTACATCATCCGCCACGCGGAATCTGAAAACAACGCCCGGCCGCAGGAAGAGCGCACCGACGATCCCTCCCTGTCCCCGCTCGGATACCGGCAGGCGGAATATCTCGTAAACCGCATCCGCCATTTCCGTCCCACACGAATCTACGTCAGTCCCTTCCTTCGCACCCTGGAAACCATCGCCCCCTACATACGCGAAACGGGGCAGTCCGCGGAAGCCTGGATCGACCTCCACGAGCAGGGCGGGGTCCAGGCCGGCGCGGGCAACGCGGATTACGAAGGAAGGCCTGGCCTGAAACGGTCGGAGATCGAGCAAGGATTCCCGGGCGTCCGGCTGGGTGAGGAGTTCGACGAGGAGGGATGGTGGAAGTGCCGCCCATGGGAGGACTACGAATCGGCCCAGGTGCGGGCGGAGCGGGTCTCCCGGAGGGTCCACGACGAGTTCAGCCTTACCGGTGAACGCGTCGTCCTGATCACCCACGGTGCGTTCATGCGGTTTCTCGTAGGCGTGATCCTGGGCACCCCTGGCATGGGACACGACCGGATCCACCCTTTCGCGAACACCTCCGTTACCCGGTTCATCATCACGCCCACCTATACGCAGCTTTCCCTGATGAACTGCGCGCGCCATCTGCCCGAAGATTGGATCACCGGAGCGGACATCCATCCATACCGGTCAGGGGAGTACGTCGAAGAGGCCGGCGAACGGCGGCGATGCGCCTGGACGCTGAAGGACCCGCTGCTTGCAGCCTACCACGACGACGAGTACGGTTTCCCCCTGACCCGGGACGACGACTTCCTTGAGCGGCTTGTGATGGAGATCAACCAGGCGGGACTAAGCTGGCTGACGGTGCTGAAGAAAAGGAAGGCGCTGCGGGAAGCCTTCGACGGGTTCGACGTGGACCGTGTCGCGGCCTACGGCGACGAAGACCGCGCGCGCCTGCTCGGCAACGCGGGTATTATCCGGAACCGGCTCAAGATCGACGCGGCCATCCACAACGCGCGGGTCATCCGCGAGATCGGGCGGGAACACGGTTCGTTCGCGGCCTGGCTGAACGGCCAGACCTGCGGTTCGCTGGACGAATGGGTGGCGGTATTCAAAAAGACCTTCCGCTTCATGGGCCCCGAGATCGTCGGCGAGTTTCTCATGAGCACCGGCTATCTTCCCATCCGCCACGACCCGGAGTGCTTTCTCGCCAGGGAAGGGCACCGGGTGGGGTAGATCGGACCCGGGGCGGCATCAGCCGGGTTCGGCAGGAGCCCAAGCATGCCGTGGTCCCGGCGGCCTGGCGCGCCAGCGGCCCCGATCAGCCTTCTCCATCGTCCTCTTTGAGCAGCTTGCGTTCCCTGAGTTCCGATTCCAGCTCGTCGAGACATTCCCGGAATGATTTCCAGGCCTCCGGAGAGATGGTGATACCCTTCTTGCTGGGCAGGAAATCGCCGTCGTTCTCGTAATAAATCCTGATATCGGCGTAATCATTGCCTCGGAAAGACGTGATGGTGAAACGGAACTCCTCCTGGCTGTTTTTCTGAAAACTGGCTACAACCCGGTTGTCCTCGGCCATGTGATACCTCGTGGTGCGGGGGATGGGCGTGGTGGAAGTCCAGGTACACCGTTGGCTCGCCATGATTAGGCATGAATCCCCTCTTGTGTCAAGGAAAATTGGTCTTGTTTTCCCGCCGTGCGGATCGTACAATAATGCACGCGCGCGGCGTCCGGTAAGGAATCACTACACGCGCGGAATCCGGCAGCCGGCAGGGCGCACGCGCCATAGGGCGGACGCGGGGGCGGACGCGGGGCCGGCTTCGGTTCATTTCGATTTACATTTGCTCAGTAGCAGGGGGTAGTTGATGGACTGGCGGGATGTATTTGCGGACCGAATGGATCTCATCAGCGATACCGCGGTCATAGAGCTTCTCAAACTGGCGGAGCGGCCGGACGTGCTTTCCTTTGCGGGCGGCCTGCCCGATGACGCCACGTTTCCCATGGATGCGATGAAGGAAGTCGCCGTCCAGGTCTTCGAGACGCACGGCAGCATGTCGCTGCAATACAGCCCCACGGCGGGATATACGGCCTTCAGGGAGTGGATAGCCCAGCGCATGGGACCGGTCGAAGGCGTGGATTGCGCCGTGGACGAGATCATGGTCACCACGGGCGGGATCGAGGCGATGGACCTCATCGCCAGGACGCTGCTCAACCCGGGTGACATCGTCATCGTGGAAGCCCCGACCTACCTGACCGCCTTTTCGGTCTTCCGGTGTTATGACGTGGAATTCGTCGCGGTGGACATCGACGACGAAGGCATGCGCGTGGACCTGCTCGAAGAACAACTGGCGGAACTGGAACGCCGGGGCAAGCGGGCCAAGCTGATCTACACCATGCCTGCGTTTCAGAATCCGGGCGGGGTCACCATGCCCCTGGAACGGCGGCGGAAGCTGGTCGACCTGGCCGACCGGTACAACATCCCCATCCTGGAGGACCACGCCTATGGCGAGCTCTACTTCGAACAAAAACCGCCGCCTTCACTCAAGGCGCTGAATCCCGATGGCGTCCTGTTCGTCAGCACCTTTTCCAAGATCTTCGGCCCGGGTATCCGCCTCGGCTGGATCGCCGCGCCGCCGGCCGTCGTCGGGCAGCTGTGCCAGTCGAAACTGGGCAGCGACCAGTGTTCCAGTACCCTCGGGCAGCGCATCGTCTACGAATACGGCCGGCAGGGACTGATGGACTCCCAGGTCGTACTGTCCAGGGCGCTCTATCAGGCCAAGCGCGACGTTACCCTGGAAGCGCTGGAGGAGCACGCGCCGCCGGGCATGACCTGGACCCGGCCGGCCGGAGGATTCTACGTGTGGCTGACCACGCCCGCCGGGGTCGACACCCCGGCGATGCTGTCCTGGGCCGTGGAACACGAGAAAGTAGCCTTTGTGGCCGGTCCCTCGTTCTACACCGACGACCGGGGAACCAACCAGTTCCGACTGTGCTACAGCTTCCTCGACCAGTCGCTCATCGGCGAAGGCATATCCCGGGTGTGCCGTTCGATCGCGCATCACGTCGAACGGCGCCATCGCGACCGCATCGGGGTATAGACAGCCCGTCGAACGGCGCCATCGCCCTGCGCCGCCACCCGACGGTGCCCGTTACAACCGCATCAACTAACGTGGAGCAGGTCATGTTCCGGCTTACAGAAGCGCATGAAAAACGGTTTCGGGAAGACGGCTACCTGATGGTGGAGGGACTCTACGACGAGGAGGAAATGGAACTCCTGCTCAACGTGGGGCGAACCGACGGGGAGAAAGCCTCGCTCGTGCGCGCCGCCGAGGATACCGAGGGCCGCGAAAGCAAGCTGTGGCTGACGTCGGACACGGACCGCGAGGATATCTACAACGCCATCTGCCATGGCCGGCGGATGGTAGACACGCTCGAACGGCTCATGGGCGACGAGATTTACCTGTACCATTACAAGATGATGGTCAAGGAACCCCGCGTCGGCGGAGCGTGGGAGTGGCACCAGGATTATGGCTACTGGTACCACAACCAGGCGCTGTATCCCGACATGGCCAGTTGCTACATCGCGGTGGACCGGGCCCACAGGGGAAACGGGTGCCTTCAGGTCATCCGCGGTTCGCACCGCCTCGGCCGGATCGAGCACGGAAGGTACGGCACGCAGGTGGGGGCAGACCCGAAGCGGGTGGAACTCGCGCTGGAACACCTGGACCACGTGTACTGCGAAATGTCGCCCGGCACGGCGCTGTTCTTCCATGCGAACGTGCTGCACCGGTCGGACCCCAACGAAAGCGACGACCCGCGGTGGAGCCTCATCTGCTGCTACAACACCCGGCACAATCCCTGCCAGGACCGCCCGGGCCACCCTTCCTACCGGCCCCTGGAGAAGTGGGACGACGGCCGGGTCAGGGAAGTGGGACGCAAGCAGTGGGCGGACCTCGCCGCACATGCTACGAATTCTAGTTGCGAAAGCAGGTAATTCGAATTCTAGTTGCGAACACAGATAAATTGAAATATAAATGTATAGGGCGTTTTGTGACGACCTGGAACGCGGAACATGCCGATCATCAGGAACTCATCCTGAATTCGTCCTGAACTCATCCTTAACTCATTCTAAATCTTACACAGTAGTTTACTGCTGTTTTCCATTTCTCCCGCGACGCGGGTCTCCCCAGTGAAAGGAAAAAAACATGAACCGGTTCACATCATATCTGTTGGTCTGTATGGTCGGCGCGTTCGGTCTGTACGGCTGTGGCGGCGCCGAGACTGAAGAAGGAGCCACAGAAGAGGCGGCAACCGAGGAGATGGACGCGGAAGTTGCCATGATCAACGTCGAGGTCACGAGCATCAGCGAGGAATTCGCCAACATCAACACGAACGCCACGGGCGAACAGTTGACGGAAGCCGGTTTTGCCGCGGACGGCTGGATTTCGGTGACCCATAACGAGCAGACCATGGTCATGCCGATGGTCGTGGATTACGGCGACGTGGCCGAAGGCGCCTGGCTCGCACGGCTCGACGAGGAGTCCGGCACGCTCCAGATCGCCATAAACGGCGGCAATGCCGCGACCGATATCGGCGCCGCGGTGGGTGATATGCTGCACGTCATGGCCGCCGACGCCCCGGACATGGGCGAGGGCGAA
>CAZZNP010000056.1:12757-18956 GCA_964655785.1 uncultured Gemmatimonadota bacterium | reverse complement strand
GGGTGATATGCTGCACGTCATGGCCGCCGACGCCCCGGACATGGGCGAGGGCGAAGGCGATATGGGTGAAGGCGAGGGCGAAATGGGCGAGGGCGAAATGGGCGAAGAGGGTATGGAAGAAGGCGATTCGGACGCGTCCATGGGCGGAGAGGAAGCCACCACGCAGCCTGCCCAATAGGATTCTATGCGGCGGGTGCATTGCTACATGCCCACACGCCCAAACATACTCTGGTACTGCACGGATCAACAGCGTTTCGACACCATCGGCGCACTCGGCAATCCTCACGTCAGCACGCCGGCGCTCGACGGACTTGTGCGTGAAGGCGTCGCTTTCACGCGAGCCTACTGTCAGAGCCCGATCTGTACGCCCAGCCGGTCGAGTTTCATGACCGGCATGTACCCCGGGCGGATCCACAACTGCCGCAACGGCAACGGATCTTTCGTGAATCCGCCTCCCCTGATTTCGAAAATGCTGGCGGACAGCGGTTACGACTGCGGCCTGGCGGGCAAGTTCCACCTCCAGAGCGCGGGGAAGCGGACCGAACCCCGCATGGACGACGGCTACCGGTACTGGCGATTCAGCCACGCGCCACGGGACGACTGGCCGGAAGGCCATGACTACGGGGACTGGGTACGCGAACGTGGCGGAGATCTCGACGCCCTGCGATTCAGCGAGGACCGCGTCCCGCCCGATCTCCACCAGACGACCTGGGTCACCGAGTGCGCCCTGGAGTTCATCAACCAGCCCCGGGCCGCGGATGCGCCCTGGATGCTGACGCTCAATCCCTACAGTCCCCACGAGCCGCTGATCCCGCCCCGCGTCTACGCCGACCAGTTCGATCCCGCCGATATGCCCGGCCCCCATTTCCGCGACAGCGACCTGGACCAGCAGGCGGAGCTCAAGGACGTGTTCTTCCAGTCCGAATCGCGGCATCCCGACTGCTTCGACGGCCGCCGGCAGCAAGCCCTCTACTACGCCATGATCCGGCAGATCGACGACCAGTTCGCCCGTATCCTGCGCGAACTCGAACGCACGGGACAGCGCGAAAATACCGTGATCATCTTCACCAGCGACCACGGCGAAAGCCTGGGCGACCACGGCCTGCTCTGGAAGGGATGCCGGTTCTACGAAGGCCTCGTGCGGGTTCCGCTTATCTTTTCTTCTCCCCGGCACATGAAGTCAGATTTCCGAAGCGACGCGCTCGTGGAGTTGATCGACATGTCTGCGACGATGCTGGACCTGGCCGGCGTAGAGCCGCACGGGGAATTCCAGGGCCGCAGCCTGGTGCCCATCCTAACAGGGGAGGCGGATCCAGGGTTCCACCGCGATTTCGTCCGTTCCGAGTATTACGACGCCGTCTCCGCCCGGCCGCTGAGCTACGCCACCATGTACCGGGACGAGCGGTATAAGCTGGTAGTGTACCATACCCATGGCAAGGGCGAGCTCTATGACCTCGAGAAGGATCCCTGGGAATTCGAGAATCTCTGGCATGACGCCGACAGTAGGGATGTGAAGCACCGCCTGGTCGAGGCGGCCTTCAACGCCACCATGCTACAGGACATCGACCTCGGCGGCGCACTGATCGCCGGAACCTGACGGTATTCGGCCGGCGTCCCGTGGCCGTGCATTTTGGAGTTTATACGATGATCGTGGACAGAAATCGGCTGGAGGACGCGGAGGAACAGACTCTTGCGCCCTATGCCGTAAAGAGCGGTTCGTTCAGGGGACGCTTACATCCCGAGGAAGAGGCGCCATGGCGCACGCCGTTCCAGCGCGACCGCGACCGCATCGTTCACTCGAAGGCCTTCCGGCGGCTGGAGTACAAGACTCAGGTCTTCGTTTACCACGAGGGAGACCATTACCGGACGCGCCTTACACATACCATGGAAACGGCCGGCGTGTCGGAAACGATCGCCCGCAACCTGGGCGCGAACCAGGACCTCGCCGCGGCCATCGCCCTGGCGCACGATCTGGGCCATTCACCCTTCGGCCACTGCGGAGAAGAAGCCCTGAACGAGCTCATGCAGGATCACGGGGGGTTCCAGCACAACCGGCAGAGCCTCCGGGTCATCGACCTGCTCGAATGGCGCTATCCGGCCTTCCCGGGAATCAACCTGACCTGGGAGACGCGGGAAGGCATCGCCAAGCATAACGCGCCGCACGGATTCGACCTGAACGAATTCCAGCCCGGCCAGTACGCTTCCGTCGAGGCCCAGATCGCCAATCTCGCCGACGAGATCGCCTACAATTCACATGATCTCGACGATGGCGTCAGCGCTGGCATACTCAGCCTCGAACAGCTGTCCGAGCTGGCCGTCTGGGATGGCGCGATCCGCGAGGAAATGGAGAAGGTGCGGCACCTGGATTCCACGCGGCAGCGTTACCGGATCGTACGGGCGCTGATCAATCAGCAGATCATGGACGTCGTTCAGACGACGCATCTGAACCTGGAACGCCACGGCGTGAAATCCCCGGACGAGGTTCGCGAACTGGACTTTCCCGTGGTGGATTATAGTCCGGAAATGACCGAAAAGAACAGTCAGCTCCGCGACTTCCTGACCGAGAAATTCTACAGGAATTACCGGCTTATCCGCATGTCCCGCAAGGCGACCCGCTTCATCGTAAGCCTGTTCAACGAGTACATGGCCGATTCCCGGCAATTGCCGCCGACCGACCTCCGGTACACAGAAGAAGAACCGCTCGAGCGCAGGATCTGCGACTACATCGCGGGGATGACGGACCGCTACGCCCTCAGGGAATACGAGCGGCTCTTCGATCCTTACGAGCGCGTATGAGCCGCGCACGTGCCGCGTCTGGGCCGTGTCCACGCCTGTCCCTCACGAGTCGCAGGGGAGTCCCAAACGAGACTTCCCATTCCTGTTTTTTCTTGATTTTTTCGGTAAAATTCCTATTTTAGACGCGGCGTCAGTTGGGGTAATACTCCGCGGAACGCCGATCCTATTGGGGGGTCGTTCAAGGGTAGGACACATGGCTCTGGACCATGGAATCGGGGTTCGAATCCCTGCCCCCCAGTTCGCGATATCTCCGGGCCGAATGTTTGAATGTACCGGCGGTGCGGCCTGTTTGCGGCCCGATTCTTGACTTTGGCCGGCAAATAATGTATATTTTTCAAGCGTAACGTGGCGGTATCGTCTAGTGGTTAGGACGGGTGGTTCTCAGCCATCAAACCGGGGTTCGATTCCCCGTACCGCTATTCTGGTATGCGTCTTCTGATATATTGGTTTTTCGGGCATTATATCCCGGATCCCCATTGAATGCGGGGGTTCGGGTTTTTTTTGCCTTGTTTATCAATGTTCCCACACAAGAAGTCGAAATCCGTGTATGTAGCATACAGGGAAAAGGGCTGGGAAGGCGCTTGCACGATTGTTACAGGAACCAGGAGCCAGGCAGCGGGAGACCGTCATCGGCCGCTCCTGCTTTCGCGGAGGATCGTTGGGGAAACCTAGTGGAGTAGTCTATGAGACGAGTGAATCTTGAGGGAAACTGACAGGAATACAAGGGGGATGAATCAGGAACTGTTTACACGGAGGAGGACTTGGTGTCGCGAGCTAGCCCGGCGATAGAAGGAACGGCATCTTCGGTTGAATGAAGCGCTTCCTCGGTACCCAGGATCAGTTCCAGCGCCTGGACCACCATTTTGAACTGTTCCAATTCCCACTGATCGGAAACCTTCAGGGCTCTCGTCTTGATATGTTCCCAGAACAACTCAGTCGCATCCCGTCCCTGAGAGGTGAGTACGCAAATCACAACCCTTCGATCGCTCGGATCCGAATCCCGTTGAACCAGTTGTTTTCGAACCAGACGGTCCACAATCGTGGTCGTCGTGGAAAGGCCGCTGCCGAGGTAGCTGGCTATCGCGCCCATCCTGAGCGGGCCCATATATTCGAGAAGGACCAGTGTCTTGATCTGGGGCACGGTCATGTCCAGTCCCTGCCACTCGTCCAGTCTTGCAATGTACGTCAAACGGCACAGTTCTCTGACCACGGTTACGTAGCGGTTTGAAAGTTCTCTGAAATTGTTTATCTGCACGATCTCTCGCTTACGTGAAAACAGGCCGGAGTCAAGAAGGATCCAGCTGGCGCGTATCGCCAGCTTACGATCGCCTCTCATCTCAAGGCGCCACACTCCATTCCTGGCCCCACTCCCAACCCGTGATTTGTTCTTCGGCCGTCACCCGATCCCCAGATTTCACCCGCACAGATTCCATTAATATACTACGTTAAAACATAAGTTTCTGTCAAGCAATATCGGGGCATAATGAGTCATTGGGACCAGGGCGTACGAACGAGGAAAACCGTCCAGTGGCATGAATCGCCACTGAGGAATAGTAGATTAAAACTAATTATAACATATATAGAAATATCTAATATAAATCAAGATTAGTTAATTTTAAAAGTAACTGAAAGCCGTTTAATTTGAATATAACACCGTAAAATCGTGATTATAGAGTTTCTTAATACCTAAATATCTAATATTAGCATACTAGTCTAATATCAATTTAATACGTTATAAGATAATTTTATTTGACATGATATTAATCACGTATAGATTGTTTTTAGAATCCATGTCGGTTGCTATAAATCGCGTGTGCATTTTGTGCAATATCCAAACAACCCGACCAAATTGGGCGCCAGTTTTTGTGGGAGAGATCCGCATGTAGAGAAAGGCACATAGTTTTTTAAGGTGTGCTTAGGTAACGGCCGGTGGCCGTGCCACTGATGGTCAGTTGATACTTGGCCCCGGCCCCTGTGTAACACCGGGGTTCTTGGGTGTGAATCTGACGCTGTCGCCGCGTACGTTCATTGCGCGGACCCGTAATCTCGCGGATAGCACCGATAGGAACCGATTAGTCCAATATCCCTTTTTGAAAACTAGTACCACGAACGTGGACCGGCTAATGAATAAATACGAATACGTACGCGTGCTGGAGAAGAACCAGGAGACGATCCTTGCGCACGTGCTCAAAATCGAACGCGACATGAAGGACCTGAGGGTATTCGTCCGTGAGCTTTTGCACGCCGTGGACAGGATCGAACGGCGGAACGGAAAAGGAGTACTTGAAAGCTATTTTCCCTATCCTTCGGCACCTGATTACGATAATGCCGACAAGAACAGAGATCAATCGACGGGATGACGATTCCATCGACCTGAACGGGTGAGCGCGCATGTCCGACTGGCCAAGAAGCGAACTGGAACGACGCTACCTCGGGGCGATGAAGCGCCTGGCCTTCAGGTTCCTATCCCGCCGGGAAGTCGAACTGTCCCGCCAGGAAGACGATATGTCCCGCCGGGAAGTCGAACTGTCCGGCTTGGGAGACGAATTGGAACGGCGGGACGAACTGGAACACCGGGAAGACGAATTGGAACGCCGGGAAGACGAATTGAAACGGCGTGACGCTATGATCCTCCGGACAAGGTCCCTGCTCGCGATCGATAGCATGGGCGCGATGCCCTTGAGCGCCATTTGCGGGCACCTGGGTTGTGCGTGGTCGAGCACGATATCCGCTCTGCGCGAACTGGAACGCGGTCAGCTGGTACGGTGGATCGAGGATCCAGCCGATCCCGACCTTCAGACCCTGGGACTGACCATTGGGGGACATGCGGTGACGGATCGACTTCGTTATCTCCTGGCGGAGTGCGGCATTGAGGAAACAAACCTTCGGGAATCCACACGGTCGGACGAGGTGAACGCGGTCCTGCGGATAATCCAGTCCATCGGAATCGAGCACTGGAAACTCGAAAGCAAGATCGGATCAGAGGAACGGAACGGCCACTGAAGACCAGCGTGGCTCGTAGCACATTCCGTGCGGGTTCCCGCGCTCATCCCGGCCCCGACACTACGGCTCACGATGCCCCTTTCCCTCTCTTTCTGAGCAACTCATCCCGACGCTTCTGTAGTTGTATTTGTATTTCATCATATACGGCAACGGTAATAAAACCGGATTCCAGCAGGATTTCCGTATTCTGGGCATCGTACTCGATTTCTTCTTCCTCGGTCTTCGGGAGGTCTCTGTCCGGGTTGTAATCAGAAAACAACTCGCTCATCACAGGTCCTTTGCTTTATTGAATACGTGTTTATTGAATACGTTGCGTGTCTGTTGAATGCGTTGCGTGTCTATTGAATGCGTTGCGTGTCTGTTGAATGCGTTGCGTGTCTGTTGAATGCGTTGCGTGTCT
>CAZZNP010000056.1:9823-12657 GCA_964655785.1 uncultured Gemmatimonadota bacterium | reverse complement strand
ATGCGTTGCGTGTCTGTTGAATGCGTTGCGTGTCTGTTGAATGCGTTGCGTGTCTGTTGAATGCGTTGCGTGTCTATTGAAATACAGCCCGTGGTAGCATTCCAGTCTGCTGTGTTTCCCGGTCTCCACCTGCGTCCGCCACCAGTCTTATTACTTTTCTACATCTTATAGTACGAATTACGTCAATAAAAGAACAGCAGTAAAGTATTTTCTCGCCTTGTTGGAGACGCCGGCGATCGACTTCCCCGCCACTACTTCGGCCTGAACTGCGAGGCCAGTTTTTCGGCCCAGGCCCTGTTCGCGTCGATGGTGCGCCCGGCGTTGTGTGGCGTGTGCACGACGTTGCGTCGCCCAAGCAGCGGATCGTCCAGGAGCAGGGGTTCTTCGTCCCACACGTCCGCGGCCAGACTCAGTTCGTCGGCCACCACTCGCCGGCGGATTGCGTTCATGTCGCAGATCAGGGCCCGGGTCACCAGCACGACGAGGCAGCCGCGGGGCAGCATGTCTATGTGCCCGGCCTCGATCAGACCGTACGTCGATTCGGTGAGCGGCACCATGGGCGCGAATACCTCCGCGTCCGTGACCAGCTGATCCAAATGATAGACCCGGCGCGCACCGGCGCGGTGAAAGGCCGGTTCCGTGGCGTACGGGTCCCAGGCCGCCACGTCGCTGCCCAGCATCGCCGCGAAACTCGCATACTTGCTCGCAATGTTGCCGGCCCCAACGATCCGCACCCGCTTGCCGGCCAGCGTGCCGTTGGCGAAACCGGGGTCGTCGCCAAACTGCTGGCCCCTGGCCCCTGGACTTCCGCGGCCGCCGGGGGGCTCGTAGTCCCAGGGCGTCTGGTCGTGGATGATCGCACGGTGCAACTGGGGTATCCGCCGCAGTCCGCACAGCGTCAGCGCCAGCCCGAACTCCGCCACGGACTGCGACCAGAATCCTTCGCTGGGGTGGTCGTACACGGAGACGCCGGCCCCGGTCAGGTACGCGCCGCAATCCTCGTCCAGCCCCCGGCCATTGGCCTTTTGAAAGGTCGCTTCCCGTAGCGCGCCGAATCGTTTCAGGCACGGGACGGTCACCGGCATGCCGAGGGTGGCCAGCCGTGTCACGCGGTCCGTGTTGCACGCGTCCGCTGCGGCGTCGCCCAGGGTGCGGTCGTCGCCATGCGCCAGGCGAATGAAATGCGCTTCGGGCCAAAGGGCGTGGAAGTGGTCCGCGGCAAAGGGCCAGACTCCGTCGAAGTCGGGATGAACGGCGATCAGTTCGCCCATGTTGCGTAGCCTCCGGTTGAAAGGTTTGGCATGTCGTTGTACAGGTCTGGCATGTGGTGTATGAATGTATAATATTGATAATGTACTCGAGCGGACTGGATATCAACCCATACGCGGGCTTTCCGCCAAAACCCTTGACAGAGGCAAGAAGCGGGACGTATCTAGATCCCATTGAGATCCCGGTTCAACCAGGGCGTGTCCAACCATGGTTTGAAGCGGTTCGGCTTCATCTCCGCTCCCGCCCCTTATCTTTGATGCGACTTGAAAAGTTGCGTGGCAAATGATGCGTGGCATTAGTTTTCCCGCGGGAAGATGGTTCGGGCTGGTCCTCCTTCCCTTGCTCTTGTCCGGATCTGTCTCCGCACAGTCCATAGACCAGATGCGATCCGACCACTTGCTCAAAGTAGACCTGCTCTACGTGGGCGCCCATCCCGATGATGAGAGCGGGGTCACGGCCACCTTCGCCCGCGAGGTCCTCGACGGGGGCGCAAAGGCGGGCATCGTGCTCATCACGCGGGGCGAGGGCGGCGGCAACGCCATCGGCCCGGAACTCGGCCCCTCGCTGGGTATTCTCCGCGAGGCCGAGATCCGACGGTCCGCCGCCGAGTTCGGGGTGGACCTGGTCTACTTCCTGGACAAGACCGATTTCTTCTACACGCTGAGCGACAAGGCCACCTACGACGTATGGGGCCACGAGGACACGCTGGGCAAGATAGTCCGGCTGGTCCGCCTGCTACGGCCGGACGTCATCGTGACCATGTGGCCCGGTCCGGGCACCCACGGCCATCATCAGGCCGCGGCCCGGCTCGCGACGGAGGCCTTCACCGCGGCGGCCGATCCAGCGCAGTTTCCGGAGCAGCTGGACGACGAGTACCTGCGGACCTGGCAGCCGGTCAAGCTCTACTACAACACCGGGCGGGTGGGTTCGTTCTCCATACCGACGGGCGACATTTCGCCCAGCCGGTTCATGAGCTACGCGGAGATCAAGTCCCTGGCCCTGCGCAACTTCCGGTCCCAGGGCTTCGACCGGAGGGCCACGGTTCCGCCGCGCGGCGCCCGGGCGGAGTCCTTTCTCCTGGTGAAGACCCTCGTGCCGCCTTCGCCGGAGGGCGTGAAGACCCTCCTCGGCGGCCTGGAAGAAACGCGGGACCCCAGCATCGTACTGGGTCCGCCGCCTTCGGACGAGCCCCTGACCATCTTTATGAAGCCCCGTTCCGACATCGTCCGGTACCGGCGCTGGGCCGACGAACACCAGGTTTCGTGGGTAGCGGGCCTCTTGCCGGCCGCGCTGTCCATCGGATCGGGCATGACGGGTACCCTTGAGGCGGAGGTGTCCAGTCGGAGCCCTGAAGGCGCGTCGGGCCGGATCTGGCTTCACCTGCCCGACGGATGGACGGATGGCCCCCTGGAGGCGGAATTCGAGATTGCCGGCCGCGGCGGGACGACGAGCGACGGCGCGGCGACTGTCACTGTACCCTTCACGTTCCGCGTGCCGGAACACGTGACCCAGGGCAGCTACCGGGTGCGGCTGACAGCCGAGCCAGCAGACCGAACGGCCCCGGC
>CAZZNP010000056.1:7937-9723 GCA_964655785.1 uncultured Gemmatimonadota bacterium | reverse complement strand
GACCGGATTTTGGAAGAGGGCGGCATGATCGACGTGTTGCCGGTCATGGATCTGGCGGCGGCCGCGGAACCCATGCGGATTGACGGCGACCTCTCCGACTGGGAGGGGATCGAAACCCACGCCATTACTTCGGCCCACATCTGGTCGGGTTCCGTGCCCGGTGGCGATGACGACTGCAGCGCGGCGTTCCAGGTAGCATACGACCAGACGAACCTGTACGTCGCCGTGGACGTGCGAGACGACGCGGTGGTCTGCAACATCGCCCCGGACGACGTAAAGGGCCACTGGCGGTCGGATGCCGTGGAGATCTGCGTCGACCCGTCCGGGCAGAGCGACAACACGCTGACAGTCTTCAAGGCGGGTATCTTTCCCGGCACGACGGCGGGACCGGAACCCCGGGCGGCCCGGGACGCCGACGCCCGGCAGGGCGTGATCGAAAAGACGGCCCCGGGCATGCGGGTGGCGTCCAGGTTCACCGGCCACGGCTACGTGATCGAGACGGCCATCCCCTGGTCCGACATGCCCGGCGGCGAGGCGCCACCGGCAGGAGAGACCATCGGCTTCAACCTGGTGATCTACGACGGCGACGAGACCGATGCCGGTCCCGGGGCCAACATCGGCAAGGCCCGTCTGGCCTGGTCCTACCGACCTTCCGCCCAGGCCCTGCCCTACTATTACGGCCGGGTCGTCATCCGGTAGTACCGGACGTCAGGCCGCCGACCGGCCGCCATTCCAATCAACAGACAACCGCAGCCAAATGCCGGGCGAACAGCCCCCCACAGCGAAGGGAAACGCATTGAACCGCGACGATTTGAACCGCGACGATTCGGAACGCGACGATTTGAACCGCGACGATTTGAACCGCGACGATTTGAACCGCGACGATTTGAACCGCGACGACGCGCTGACGTTGCTCCACGAGCACACGAAGACGGACAGCCTGCGGAAACACGCCCTCGGCGTGGAGGCCGCCATGCGGTACTACGCGAGGAAATACGGGGAAGACGAGGAGAAGTGGGGCATCGTGGGCCTGCTGCACGATTTCGACTACGAAGCCACGCCCGATCCGAAGGACCATCCCATGCGCGGGGCGAAGATCCTGGAGGAAGCGGGGTATCCCGATGACGTAATCTACGCCATCAAGTCCCACGCCACCTACCTCGGACTCGAACGGCGCAGCATGATGGACAAGACGCTCTTCGCCGTGGACGAACTCGTGGGCTTCATCACCGCCGTAGCGCTCGTGCGGCCCTCCGCCAGCGTGCACGAGGTGAAGGTGAAATCCGTCCGAAAGAAGCTGAAGGCGGTCGCCTTCGCCCGCGCCGTCTCCCGCGAGGACATCGTCGAAGGGGCCGAAAGCCTTGGACTCGATCTGGCCGATCACATCGCCAACGTCATCGAGGCCATGCAGGGCGAGGCCGGCGCGCTGGGCCTCGCCGGGTCGTAGGTGACGCAGCTTTCCGCCACGAGCCACTCCTGTAACTTGCAGCGAAATCAACTCAACATTTAAAAAAACGCCCCGGTAGATTGCCGAGGCGTTTCTTGTTTGACTGTGAAGGAGGTTGCATCTGTCGGAGGTTGCATCTGTAGGAGGTTGCATCTGTAGAAATTTTATGTTGACTGTTATTTCAATCAATATTGACAATGTAATTTTAATGACTAAAAACATAAACCGTGCTCAAAAACAACCAGCCTCCTCCATCACGAACGTGGTGGTTGAACGTCCTGGCCCGTTGACTTCCGGGCGAATCCGATGTAGATTTCATGGCCCGGTTATTTACCCGGT
>CAZZNP010000056.1:5499-7837 GCA_964655785.1 uncultured Gemmatimonadota bacterium | reverse complement strand
TTTACCCGGTCGTTTTCCCGGACATTTAACCGTCCACTCACATGCAACGCGGATTCTCCGGTCATGGATGCTGGCAAGAAAGCCCTCGAAACGGCCCGGAAAGAATGGGAAGAAAAGAAGCTCAAACCGGCGCTGGAACGGCTGCCCGAACGGCGCGAACGGTTCGAGACCGGCTCAGGCATTCCCGTGAAGAGGCTGTATACGCCCGAAGACACAGCGGACATCGATCCCGATTCCGATATCGGAATGCCCGGGCAGTACCCGTTTACGCGGGGCATCCGCCCGACCATGTACCGCGGCCGGCTCTGGACGATGCGGCAGTACGCGGGTTTTGGCTCGGCTGAAGAGACCAACGCCCGCTACCGGTACCTGCTTTCCCAGGGACAGACCGGGCTGTCGGTGGCCTTTGACCTGCCCACACAGATCGGTTACGATTCCGATCATCCCATGGTGGCCGGCGAGGTGGGCCGCACGGGCGTGGCGATCTCCACCATCGACGATATGCGGACCCTCTTCGAAGAGATCCCGCAGGAGTCCGTCAGCACTTCGCTCACAATAAACGCCACGGCCACCGTGCTCGTGGCGCTTTATGCGGCTGTGGCCGAGGAGCGCGGCGTTCCGTTCGAGCGTCTCTCGGGTACGGTTCAGAACGACATACTGAAGGAGTACATAGCCCGGGGCACCTTCATTTACCCGCCGGAACCCTCCATGCGGCTGGCCACCGACCTGATTCGTTTCTGCGCCGGCAGCATGCCGAAGTGGAACCCCATCAGCATCAGCGGGTACCACATCCGCGAAGCGGGCGCCACCGCCGTGCAGGAGGTCGCCTTCACCCTCGCCAACGGGCTGGGGTACGTGAAGGCTGTGATGGACTCCGGGGTCGATGTCGACGCCTTCGCCCCGCAGCTTTCTTTCTTCTTCAACGCCCACAATCAGTTCTTCGAAGAGGTGGCCAAGTTCCGCGCGGCCCGGCGGCTCTGGGCCCGGCTCATGCGGGAACGGGTGGGGGCGAAGAACCCCCGCTCCTGGCAGCTCAGGTTCCATACCCAGACCGGCGGATCGACGCTGACTGCCCAGCAACCGGAGAACAACGTCGTGCGGGTGGCGCTGCAGGCCCTTGCGGCCGTGTGCGGAGGCACGCAGTCCCTCCATACCAACAGCCTCGACGAAGCGCTCGCCCTGCCGTCCGAATCGGCCGCGACGCTGGCCCTGAGGACCCAGCAGGTCATCGCGCACGAGACCGGGGCGGCCGACACGGTGGATCCCTTTGCCGGGTCCTATTTCGTGGAAGCGCTGACCAACGAGATTGAAAAGGCGGCGGCGGAGTACCTGGCGCGCATAGACGAACTGGGCGGCGCCCTGGGTGCCATCGAGGCGGGTTATCCCCAGGAGGAGATCAGCCGCAGCGCCTATGCGTACCAGATGGCCGTCGAAGGGGAGGACCAGGTCATCGTCGGGGTGAACCGCT
The DNA here is from genome assembly GCA_964655785.1 of uncultured Gemmatimonadota bacterium. GTDB lineage: Bacteria > JAAXHH01 > JAAXHH01 > JAAXHH01 > JAAXHH01 > JAAXHH01. Next base: position 6,369 of record CAZZNP010000056.1, on the reverse strand, counting down.
TCACCGGCGCCGAGGAGGAGGGTCCGGCGCCTTTTCCCATCGATCCCGCGATCGAGGCCCGCCAGGTCGAAAGAGTCCGCGCGTTCAAACAGGCTCGGGACGGGCAGGCCGCGGCGCGGGCGCTCGAAGCGCTGGAATCGGCGGCCCGTACGAAGGAAAACCTGATGCCGCTCATCATCGACGCCGTGCGCGGGCGGGCGACCCTGGGCGAGATCTGCGACACGCTCCGCGGCGTCTTCGGAGAATACCGGAGACCCGAGCGTTTCTGAGACGGCGCGAGCATGCGGCCCGCCGCCGGCCGTGATGAGGTTGCCCGAGCATACAGCCCACCGCCGGCCGAACTGAGGTCGCCCGAGCATACAGCCCGCCGCCGGCCGAACTGAGGAGATTGTTAGAAACATGTCAAGCGAACTTCAGCGAAAACCTGCGGAGCCGGACGAGTCGGATGAGGCCGCCTGGTCTCCCCGGTCAGCCCGCATCGCGCACATCGGGATCGCCGTGCGCGATCTGGATGAGGCGCTCCGTCTCTACAACGAGGTTCTCGGGTTGCCGCTGCAAGGCAGGGAGACGGTGGAAAGCGACCGCGTGGCCGTGGCCTTCCTGCCCGCGGGCGACACCGAGGTGGAGCTCCTTCAGGCGACGGACCCGGAGAGTCCGGTAGCCCGATTCATCGAGAAGCGCGGGGAGGGCATCCACCATATCGCCCTTGAGGTCGACGACGTGGAAGAATCGCTGAAAGTCCTGCGAGACCGCGGATACCGGTTGATCGATGAAGAAGCGCGTATCGGGGCGGGCGGCGCCCGGGTCGCCTTCGTCCACCCCCGGAGTACGGGCGGCGTGCTGATCGAACTGTGCGAAAAGGGCGAAGAC
>CAZZNP010000056.1:0-5399 GCA_964655785.1 uncultured Gemmatimonadota bacterium | reverse complement strand
ACCGGGCATTATCCGGTCGTAACCGGGCATTATCCGGTCGTAACCGGGCATTATCCGGTCGTAACCGGCATTATACGGACGTGCAGTGCGTGTACTTCACCTGCCAATGCCAGAGGCTTCCTGCGCCAATCGCACCGCGCGCATTCATCGCCATCCGCGCCCGTCTTCACCAGCAATTGCCGTAGGCTTGTGAATCTTCACGATATCGTCATTTGACAGCCATCTGTTCATCACGCACAGGCCGTAACTTTTCCTTGACAACGAGCTTTGCCGTTCTTATTTAGATAGAATCGAAACTTCAGCAGACTATGGCCCTTGGATACCAGCATTCTCCGGCTTGGACGCGACGGATAGAAGTCGATGCCCCAGAAGTCCGGGCAAGGCGGCATTCGACGATCGAACCATCCGGTGAAGCTTAGAACAACAATGTCCGTTAGCGCCCGCAAGGTGTATTCCGTTTCCCCCGCGTATGATCCGTATAACGTCATTTCGGCAGTTACTCGGCTACCTGGTCGCACTGGCCATGTGCGTGTCCGGGGTGCTGGTGCTGACCGGCAATCTCCTGCGGGTGTTCATTCAGACGGAACAGCTGAGACTGGTTTTCGGCAGCGTACTCATTCTTTACGGAATCTTCCGGTTCGTGTCCGCCTACTTCGCGGATAAGAGAGCCGAGGAGACCCGCTCCATACTTGAGGATGATTCATGGCGAGGTACGGGGACCAAATCCGATTAGCGTGCATGGGCGCGGTCCTGCTGCTCTTCACGACGGGCTGCGGCCAGCCCGACGAGACGGCCACCAGGGGTTACCTCAAGGTGTCCAGCGCGGAGGTGGCGTTTCCGTACATAGAGAGTTCGGCGATCAAATACGAGCAGGTCTACAACGAAGCCTTTATCGACGTGGGCAGGACGACCTCCCGGGAAGCGCTGGTCGACCTCGCCGAGGGACGAAGCCGCCTGGCGGTGATGTCCCGCGAGCCCAATGAGTCCGAAGTCGAAGCGCTTTCGGCCGGGGAACCGGACTTCATCACCCGCACAGTCGCCCACGACGCCCTTGCGGTTATCGTCCATGGCGACAATCCCGTCGAAGACCTGACGGTGGCGCAGCTGAAAGACATCTTCACGGGGAAGATCACGAACTGGCGGGAAGTGGGCGGCGAAGACCGGGCGATACGCCCCCTGGTCCGCGACCGGAATTCAGGCACCTACGAGGTCTTCCAGGACATGGTGCTCGACGGCGCGGAGTACGGCGAGAGCGTGTATCCCTGCAGTACGATGGCCGCCCTGGCGGGCATCGCGGGCGCCTATCCGTCCGCCATCGGTGTCACCGGGCTCCTGATCACGAACTCGTCCCGTTCCAGCACGACGATGGCCTACTACAAGACGATCCGGATCGCCGATGAGGAAGAAGGACCCTATTTGCTGCCCACGCAGCACAAGCTGCTTCATGAACCGGACAACGAACGCAAGAAGCTGTACCCGCTCCGGCGGCCCCTGGTGTTGTGCTACTTCAAGCGATCGTCGCTGGAAGTCAATCTGGTATCAGGATTCGTGACCTTTCTCACGGCGGTCAAGGGACAGCAGATCGCCATAGACGAAGGCATCGTGCCGGCGACCATGCCGGTCAGGACGGTCAAACTGCAATAATGAACGGATTATGAGGCACTGGCAACGTAGCGCTCAGTGCATCGGGAGGAATCCAACATGTGGATCGCAAGTGAGTACCGCAGGAAAGGCACAGGCGCCTTGCTCGTCTTTGGCGTGCTGCTGCTTGCCGGTCTGGCCGGCGCGCCGGCCTCGGTGGAGGCGCAGAGCGTGGACGCCGCCCGGCAGGCCTATGACGGCGGGAATTACGACGACGCCGTTTCCATACTCCGGGACGTGCTCAGCAACGGGAAGAAAAATACGGATGCCCATTACCTGCTCGGCATGGCGCTGAAACGGCAGGGCCACCTCGACGAGGCCTACTCCGAATTCCTGATCGCCGTCGACCAGCAGAAGAAGAACCACGACGCCCGATTCGAGCTGAGCCTGCAGGAGATCCGGAAGGGTCTTTTCGAGGACGCGGAGAAGTCGATCCGGGAAGGCCTCAAGCGCACCAAGGAGAAGGACGCGAGGTTCTTCTATGCCCAGGGCCAGCTCGCTATCGCCATGGAAGATCTGCAGGACGCCATGGTGCTCTTCACCAGGGCGCAGAGCATTGATCCTCAGAACCCGCTGTACGTGCGCGGCCTGGGCGACGTCTACGAGGCCCAGAACGTCTGGGGGCTGGCGATCACCAACTATCGGCAGGCCCTCGCCATGGAGCCCGATTCACCGGATGCCGCCATGGTCCATTACCGGATCGGCCAACTGCATTTCAAGGCGCGGCAGTGGAACGAGTCCTTCGCCGCGTTCCAGAGAGCGACCGGGCTCGATCCCTCCCTGACGGACGCCTGGTACCAGCAGGGGTTCATCCAGTTCGTCGCCAAACGTTATCCGCTCGTCGTCGAGCCGCTCGAGAAATACGTGGCGCTGGACCAGACCAACGCCGAAGCCTATTTCATGCTGGCCGAGTCTTTGAATAAGACGGGGCGGATCAAGATGGCCGTGCCCCACTACATGAAGACGGTCGAGCTGGAGCCGGGCAAGATCGAGGCTTATCTGCCGATGGGCGACGGACTGGTCGCTGAAGGCCGATTCATGGAGGCGGTCAACGCCTACAAGGAAGCCCTGATGCAGAACGCGGACAACGCGGAGTTGCATTTCAGCCTGGGCTGGGTCCAGACGCAGCCGGAGGTGGGCCAGTACGACGACGGCATCCTCAATCTGAAGCGGTCCATCGAACTGGATAGATCGAGTGTAGAACCATATATACAACTGGCGCTGGTCTTCTTCGACCAGGAACGGTATGAGGAGGCCATACCCCTTCTTAAAGACGCGATCAGATTGAATCCAGGCGATCAGAATCCTTACGCTTTCTATGGCCGTGCATTCATTAAACAAGGTCAGTACGGGCAAGCTGTCGTGGCCGTGAAAGAGGAATTGGAACCGGCGATAGTTAAACAGAAAGATGAACGAGCCGTTAATACGCTCAGCAACGTTTACTACAACCTCGGCAGGGAGATATACGGTGAGGCTCGAGAGGCCGAGGCGGACCAGCGGCCGGCGATTTACGCCGCTTCGCTGGACTTTTACCAGGCCAAGGTAGCCCACGACAGCACGAACTATTCTGCCTATCTTAACATGGGCATCGCAGGTCTGGCATCGGGCAATGGAAACGTAGCTCGAGATGCGTTGCTTAAAGCGATAGATTTACGTTCCGAGGAAGCAGAGACGGATCCCAAGGCCGTCCTTCAGCCGTTGAAACATCTCGGAACCGCTTACTTGATTCTTAAGGACGGCCCAAATGCCCGTGAGACGTTGCGTCGAGTTTTGGAACTCGATCCCACAGACCACGTAGCATATTATCGACTCGGTGTAGATCGTGCACAGAATAAAGACTGGAACGGTGCAGTCGCTCCATTAAGAAAAGCCGTTGAGTTGAAGCCGGACAATGCCTCCTATCATCTCCTGCTCGCCCAGGCCTATACGAATGCGCAGCAGCTCGCGCCTGCGATCCGCCATTACAGGGAGAGCTTGAAATTGGATCCGAGCAACAGCAACGCGCAGGAACAGTTGAACACAGTGCGGGAGATCTACCAGCAACTGCAGGGAGATTGAGGAACGTCAGGTAGATTATACGGCAGGTAGTCTATAAGGAATGTCTGTTCGTCCGCGGGCAGATCCGCCGCGCACGAACGGCCAGGAAGCCGACAGAATACGGGTACCATAATCCGAGCCTGATTACAGGCGACACACAGGACGCGGAAGGAAAGGTGGTGGTGAAGGTAGGCGTTTGTCCCGCCGACTTTTACAGGACACGTTCAGTATGTGCAGTACCGGGTTTATCTGGCAGGGATTATATCACTGTGAGATGTTTGTCTTGGTTTTTCGTTCACTTTCGCAACAGAACAAAGTTTAAGGAGAATTGATATGCGGCCAGGCGCCTTTATCATGATCATCATCGTCCTTTGCTTTATTGTTTCTTGGATCATATTCGAGTACTTCCTGCCACAGTTCGTTAAGGACGGCGGACCCGTGGTCATCGGCCTCATGGTGCTCACCATGCTGGACATCACCTTCATCATAGAGCGTTCGCTGACACTGAAGAAAGCCCGCGGCAAGCGGTCGCAGGTGGCTTTTCTCAAGGACGCCATGGGCGCAATCCGCAACAGCGATATTTCCCGCGCCATCAACCTGTGCAACTCGCAGCAGGGCACCATGGCGAACGTGCTGCGCGCCGGTCTCGAGCGTTTTGATACCATCGCAGACGAGAACCTGACGAGCGACCGGCAGGTACAGGAGATCAAGCGGGCCTTCGAGGAAGCCAACGCCCTCGAGACGCCGTTGCTCGAACGCAACCTGATCGCGCTGCAGACCATCGCGACCATCGCCACCCTGGTGGGGCTGCTCGGTACGACGATCGGTATGATCCGCGCATTTGCCGCCATGGCCAACGAAGGCGCGCCGGACGCCATTCAGCTCGCGCTGGGCATCTCGGAAGCGCTGATCAACACGGCCGGCGGTCTGGCCGCGGCCATCATGGGTATCGTAGCGTACAACTACTTTGTCAACAAGGTAGACATGTTCACCTACGCTGTTGACGAAGTGGCACAGGAAGTCCTGGCCATTCTTACCGGCCGGGCCTAATCGAGCGGCGTTAAGGAGTCATTGATATGGCGCACGGAAAACACAAGCCGGTGATGATCGACATGACGCCGATGGTGGACATCGCCTTCCTGCTGCTCATCTTCTTCATGGCCACGACGCAGTTCAAGGCCCCGGAGTCGATCCCAATCCTGCTTCCGGAGTCCCATTCGGCCATCAAGCTGCCCGAATCGGACGTTGTGATCCTGACCGTCGGACCGAAACCGGAAAACGAGTTGTTCTGGCGGCTGGAACCACAGCCCGAAGTGGGGATCGAGTTGGAGGAGATGGAGAACGCACTGGTGGAGGCGCGAATCAGGAACCCCCGTCTGCGTATCGCCATCAAGGCGCATAAGGACGCCGAGTTCGGCGTGATCAGCGACATGATGGAGATCCTTCAGAAAACGAACAACACCCGGTTCAACCTGGTTACGAACTTCGAGGACGATACCAAGTCTTCGGACGACGGCCCGACCAGTCTGAGGCCGGTCAACCACGACCTGGTAAGGAGGTGATGACACATGGCAGCTGTCCAGGGCACTCAGAAAGCCAGTGACAGAAAAAAGGAAGGCGCTAAAAAGAAAAAGGCGCGTGACCAGATTTTCATCGATATGACGCCAATGGTGGACATCGCATTCCTCCTGCTCATCTTCTTCATGGTCACCACGGTATTC
>CAZZNP010000055.1:0-24052 GCA_964655785.1 uncultured Gemmatimonadota bacterium | reverse complement strand
GGTTGAATGCGCCGCGCACCGCGGCGCGGCCGCCGAGCGTCTCCAGGCTCTCGGCCCTGTACACCTCGATGCGCTCCACCACCGACAGCGGAAGGGTGTCCAGGTTGCCCCCGGTCGTCGCGTAGGGCCGTCCGTTCACCAGAACGAGCAGGTTGCGCCCGCCGGTGAAGAAGTAGCGGATGATCCCCGTGTCGAGCATCTCGCCGAATGTCTGGGCGCCGGACCGCTCGATGAAGCTGCGGTCGTACTCGGCGATGATCTGCGGGGCCGGCGCCAGCGGGCCGCCATGGACCTGGGCCAACGTGAGCATGGCGGTTGCGGCGAGCGCCGCGCGGACTTTTCTCATTGTGGATGCCCCCATTGTTATCTTCTTCCTTCTTCGGTGGCGGTTTCCCGGATTGTCCTCCGTGTCCGTCGACTGTCGGCGCGGAACGTTGTCAGGCCAAGTCTAATCCAACCGTCATGGAAATTGGAGTATGTCATGTCATCGTATCCCGCAGGAGTCGGTGCTGGTTTCCACGTTCCCCGAAAAATCTCATGGGACAGCGGCGGGAAGAATATCGATGGCTCTGTATGTGTCTGTGAAAAATGGCCACGTGCGGTACACGGTGCCGCCGGATTCGGCGTCTCCGAGGCCTTGACCGGGATGACCGTGGTTTCCGTGGGAACCAGCCTGTGGGAAATCATCGCTTCCCTGGCCTCTATCCTGAGTGAACACACGCCATGCCTGTGGACAGCATTGTCGGCTCCAATATCTCCCCACCATATTTTGTCGGCATCATTTTTTACGCAACACATAGTCCTGAGCGCCATGAGCAGGCATTCGCATCCTTGCCGAGCCTCTCTTCGTAGTCCCGAAAAGCAAGTAATCGGAACCGACCTGAAACAATACAGGGGCAGTTGCTGACGGAGAAATATTGATCAGTCTTCGGTCAAGCCACGGCATCGGCTCTATCTTGAGGCGGGATACTTCGATGCGGATGAGCTACAGAACGAGCCTTGGCTCACATGGTTTCCAATGATCAAGGATCTCCAAACCGCTGTTGCTCGCGGAATCGGATAGATGATCAAGGAACCAGGGACGGGAATATTCTACGCCAACACACATGCTACGGCTTTGATGGAAGTATGGGCAACACTCCGACAATTCACCACACCGGGGATGTAATCACGCTGCAATCGAATGGCATCCACATACTGGATATCGAAGCGCACGGTATGCAGCCGGGATGGAAATACCCAGTGAAGGGGAAAGATCACTGAATTCATATTCCACACCCGTACAGAGGATCTGAATAACCGTCTTTCCCAAGACCTATCACGTTTAACATCAGACAAGGCTCCCAACGGGATGTCCCATACTTTCCGCCATACCGAACGGCCAGGGGGCTCACCCCCCCGGAGGTAAGGAGGTGATGATTCATGGGGCGAGCGTCCGGGCCACACGAAACCCGTAGCCGTCGCTCCGGCTACCGCTCCGGCCGCGGTACGCGGAGCGAAGTAACCTCGATCTGCTGTCCCAGGAACCGCCGCGCAACACGCGGTAATCACAATCACCAGCGGTCCATGCACTCCCGTCCAAAGGCGCCCCGCGGTGATCATCATGCCAACAGTCCTCCGTCCACTCCCACACATTCCCATGCACATCATGAAGCCCGAAATCGTTCGCAGGATAGCTGCCAACCGGGACCGTACGGCCATTTCCGCTACCACCAAAATTCGCCTGGTTCGGAGAAATCTCCTGACCGAAGTGATAGGCCGTGGTCGTACCGGCACGGGCAACATACTCCCACTCGGATTCCGATAACAGACGGTATTCCTCTCCCGTCCTGCGGCTCAGCCAGTCGACGTATTCCCTGGCGTCGTGCCAACTGACGAGGATTACCGGCCTGCCCCCGCGCCCCCATCCCTTATCGTCCCGGCGATGACTGCACCCGCCATCCGACACGCACGCATCCCACTCCCGGAACGTCACCTCGTACTTGCCAACCGCGAACCGGTACGGAATCGTGACTGCATATACCGGCCGTTCATCAGAATCCCCCTCGTCACTGCCCATCAAGAAAGTCCCCTCCGGAACCACCACCATCTCCGGACAGGAATCGCAATCCCTGAATGACGTGCCCACTGCATACAAGGGCTTTTCCATGGTAACTCCATGCACCAACCTGACCACTTCCATAGCTACCCCCGATTCCTCGACGACATCCGGCTCCCCGAAAGTCAGCCGTGCCACATCCACTGCCGTCCTGCCCTTCGGCCCCTGGATCGAAATGTCCGCTCCCGCATTCATCAGCAACCCGACAATTTCCGGCTGACCCAGCACCGCCGCCATGAACAGGGCCGTCGCACCATCCGGTGCCTGTATGTCCACATCTGCGCCACCCGCGATCAGGGATTCAGCAACCAGTGCATGGTCCTTGTTGACCGCATGCATCAGCGCCGTCCAGCCCTGACCGTCCAGCCGGTCCACATCCGACCCGGCATCCAGCGCGGCCTTGAGGCCGGCAATGTCCCCAGCCCTAGCAGCACGGTGAAGAGCGTCCGGGGGCTGTGCAGTCCGGGATGTCCGGGTACTGACAGCCGACGCGTCGATCCGCACCTCGACACCCTTCTCCCCGGCGATCTTCCGCATGGTCAGCAACGCGTCCAGACCAAGCATCTCGCCGGGCGGCATCCCAATATCCCGCAGGAAGGCCCGGTATGCCTCCCCCGTTCTCGGCCCCCATACCCCGTCCGCCGGACCGGGACGGTAGCCCAGCCCCTTCAGCAGGGCCTGCGCCTCCCGTATCGCCTCCGGCGGCGGCTTCGGTGCCGCTGACGGTGTTTTCATGCTGGCGGTAGCAGATTCCGCCGCACCGCCGTCCGGACGCCATTGCCGGGCAAGATCCTGCGCCTTCGCCAGATCCTCCGCAGTCATCCGTTCGCCCAGGGCGTCCCGTTCCTCCAGCGCCCCCTCCACCCCGCGGCTCGCCGCAAGGTTGAACCACTTGTGCGCCTCGACGAAATCCTGCAGCACCCCCAGGCCCTGCAGATGGGCCCGGCCGATCTCCAGCATGGCGCGGCCGTCGTCGGCATCGGCCGATGACATCCATTCGGATATCGCCTCCCGGTACTGTCCCGACTCCCAGGCCTGTACCCCCTTGTCATAATCGGCATGAACAGGACAAACCGCCACGACCGATGCGGCAAGAAACATGACCAGGGCAGGAATTCTTCGCTTTCGGCGGACAGATGCCGCCTCCCGGTTCCGATTGATGAATCCAGCTTCCGATTTCATGATGGATGCCCCGGTTGGTTCTTTTCCGGACCCCGCAGCCGTAGCGTTGGACAAGCCTGCGACCATAAATTATATTCTTCCGCAACGAACAGGGTCCACATACCGGGGGATCCCATGTGCATGAGTGCCCGATTACGCCATTGCACGGTCATCGCAATGCTTCTTGCGCCGGTTGCCGTCCCGGCCCAGGATGACCGGACCGTGACGATTTCAACCTATGCCCATGATCCCTGCGAAGTGGTGGACGAGGCGGGCTACAGGCAACTCGTCTATCCGCGGTTTGCACAGCAGGGTGGAGAGACCCGCGTTTCCCTGTCCGGGGACGGGTACTGGAGCTGCAACACGAGGCTGAACGCGGGGGTGCAGGCCTGCGGGGAGGCGGCCTCGGTCAACAGGCCTGTCTGGGGCATCGGCGGAGAGGCGCTGGACGCCTGCGATGCGATGTTCGAATCGATGGTCGGGGAGTGCGTGGCGCACTACGAGCGCCAGCGGCCCAGGTGTTCGGCTGACGGCGACGATGCCGGTCACGCCGGCGAAAGCCCTCACGAAAACGGGTATGCCGCGGCACTGGAGAACGTGCTGGAAGGAAACGATTACCGGACTGCCCTGGAGGAGGCGGAAAGAAAAGCGGCAGAGAGGCTTCAAAGACAGGAAGCGGAGCAGAAACGAAAGGCCGCACAAAGCCGAAATGAATCAGCCGCAGCGGACACCAGGGCCAACGACAGTCAGGCTGTCTGTTTGCGGATAATCGAAGAATGGAGCGTCAGCATGCAGGCAGTCAGCGTAGACGATGCCTGCAGCATGGCGAACAGCATGGTACGGATATCCAGCCGGGTTCTCGACAACCTGGCTGCCAACAGCTGCCCGGCCGAACACCAGGAAAAACTGAACGAGCAGGTCGATTACTGGCAGTCGCTTGTCCAAAGCGTTTGTTTCTGAACCTGAAAGAATGACGGTTAAACTGGAAATAATACGGGGATCTATCTATCCATGCTGAATGCAGATAAATGCAACCAGACAACCAGAACCAACCACTGGCACCATCCAGCGCAATACAGGAATCCTAGAGAATCTATCCGCATCATAGTCAGATCAGAGCGAGTTGAGTAAGGTGGATATACCCCGGCGGCGCAGCCGCGTAGCACCCCGGTGGCCAACGCCCGGGGTTACGAGTGCCTGCGCAGAATCGACCTGTCCGGGCATGTCCGCAGGCAAGGCGTAACAGTACCTTTCCTCGACCATGCTCTACGTCGGATCGGCCGGTATCCAGGGAGGAATCGGGGCCTGGCTCGCAGTCACGGAATCAAGAATATAATTTGCAACTTTTTCATGTCACTGCCCTCACGTTTTGAGAAAACGAAAGCCCATGTACTCGGCTTGGCCATACTGGCGGATCAGCTTGCGATTACGAGAATGACTTCCGGGGTTGGGGATCCGAAGTCCCTTGCACACCTGCCAGGTCGAAGGAAACAACTCGAACTCATCAGAATCGGGGCGAGCAACCCTTGCGGCGAAATGGCTGGTGCGTTCATGGCGCACTAAGGGATCATGCCAATTTTCAGCGTGGAATGGGCGGCATCTTACCGAATCGCAACTCCAAATCGCATTCAGCTGAATTCCACACATCCGGCAAGGGTGCGCGCACTTGGCAATCTGTTACCCCTGTCCTGACCGGAAAGAAAAGAAAACGGATTCCCGGATGCCGACGCAGCCGGGAATTTCTTCGTCCCCTGTCCGGGTACTCCATAGTCACGGAACAGGCCGTATTATGTATTGCTCACTCGAGCGCGAACCGGAGCGTCTCCCCGTCGCAGGCCCGCTCCCTGTGCTCGTCGAAGTCGCCGGCGAACACCAGGAACAGCTTGCAGTCCTCCTCCTCGTCGAACTCGTAGGCCGCCAGGGCCCTGCCGTGATCCGCCCCGGCGCTCCGGATGGAGATGTCCTCGCCGTATACGTTCTCGTCCAGCCCGTCCGTGAAACTCGTCAGGCCGAATCCTCCGTCGCTCATCACCTTGACCGAGACACCCTCGTAGCTGGCCGTGAACTGGCGGTAGTTCTGGGCCACCGTGGTGAGATTGCGGATATCCGCATAGGCGTAGTCCCGTTGCCTGGCATCCAGGACTTCCATGACCCCCCCGACAATGGAACTGCCGAACCAAAGGCCGGCAACCCCGGCCAACAGGCAGATCGGGATCCTGCTGCACATGCTATACATGGCCGGCCTCCCCGACATTGCCGCCCGGTTCTGCGGGCCGGATGAGTCTGTGGTGGCATTCTTCAATCACGTGCAGTCGCCTCTTCGTGGAATTTCATTTGACTTGATCATGGAAGCCGTTCATGGGGCGTCCTTTCCGGCCCCTTTCCTTCCGCCCCTTCCGCCCTCGCGCTCCCGCCGCCTCATCCACCCCTCCACATCCTCCCGCAGGTAGCAGACCCGGCGGCCGATGCGGTGGAACGCCGGGCCCCGGCCGGCCCCCCGGTAGTCCGACAGAGTGCCCGGAGAAAGACCCGCCAGCGCCGCCGCGGCCTTCGTGTCCAGGCGCGTCACACCGTCGCAGAACCTCTCCTCCCGCTCCGCCATCACCGCCATCCACGGCGCCTCCCCGGGCGGGGGGTCCGGCGCCTTCTCCCGCGCCATTGCGGTGATCCGTTCCCATTCCTCCGCCGTACAGTGGGCCTGCATCCACGACCGGACCCGGTCCACCGTGTCCAGCCGGGGCATGTATCCCCGACGGAGGTAGCTCAGGAAGCTCCGGTTCCCCGACGCCTCCCGGGAGAACACGTATTCCTTGATCCGGGTCGTCTTCACGAACGCCTCCACCTCCAGCACGAAGACCGGAGCCCACGGGGCCTCCCCCATGAAGGCCAGCACCCGGTCCGCCGTGTCCACCCGGGGAACCTGGCCCTGGCGCAGGCGCCGGACCAGCGACGGGTCTCCCGTCGCCTCCCTCCCGAACCGGGAGGCCGACATCCCCGAACGGCCGGGGAAGGACAGGACCTTCTCCCGGAACAGCCCCGCAAGGCCCTGGTCGACTTCCCTCGCGGACTTCCTGCGGGAACTCCCGCCGCGTCCGGTTCCCCGCCCCCTGCCGGCCCCGCCGGGCGGCGCCGCGCCCCGGCGCCAAAGCTCGGCCTGGATCTCCCCGGCCAGGATCTCCAGCCACTCCGTGCCGATCTCCCGGACCTGGCCGCGGGCCTGGGCGCGGTATTCCGTTCGCCTGCGGTCCATGGCCTCCCGGCGGCGGCGAACCGCACGCCGCGGCCCGAGGTCGTGCACGTTGTCCCGATCGCCGCCGTCGCTGCCGGTATTGTCGGCGTTCATCATGTTTTCAGGGGAGCATCCCGGGACGCCTGTTGCCCAGGCGCGTGTGCGCCGTCCCGCCCCCGTCGGGAAAGGGCCATGGCATCCGGGAATCCCGCCGCCAAGCCGGCCCGGCGTTCGCGGGGGGACGAATCACTCAAGGACAATTTCCAGAACCTCCCCGCCGCAAGCCGCGTCCGCGACCCTGCCGTAGCCGGAGAACCGCAACGCGGCACGCGCGCAGTCCGCCGCGCCCCGGGAATCGTCCCTGAAGACGTTGATAATCTCCGCCCCGCCGCCATCCACCATTGCGATCCCGATGTCCCCGCCATAGGCGTTCTCGCCCGCGCCATCGATGAAACCCAGGGGAATGTCTCCCCTTTCGGCCAGCTTCCAGATGGAGATTCCCCCGTAGTCCCCCTCGGTCAGATGGTAGATCCCGGCGACGGCGACGATGACGCCGTGGATTTCGGATTTGGCCCGGTTCAGTTTCCCGTCGATGAAGACCTCCCCCACCCAGGGTACGGCGACCCGCCAGATGAGCCCGGCCAGAGCAGCAAGGGCCGCAGCCATCCCGCAAAGGACAAGCCTCCGCTTCATGGCCACGCGTCTCCTTGCCCTCCCGGGGCAGTGCGCCTTCATGGTACGCCCCGGGCGGTTCCTTTCATGCGGTCATGCGCCTTCACCGGAACCGGCCGATCAGCGAAATGGCCCTGGCGCATGGCGGGTTCCCGGCCTCAGAGCAGGCCGAGGCGCATCGCCCGGACCGCGGCCTGGTACTTGTTCCCGCAATTCAGCTTGCGCTGTGCGTTGGACGAGTACCGGTGTATCGAGGACACGGACAGGCCAAGCAGGACGGCGGCCTGATCCGCCGCATGACCTTCCAGGGCAGCCCACAGGCATTCCCGCTCACGCTCCGTCAGTCTGATTTCCTCTTCTCCGGACGCCATCCGTCCCGAGTCGGCCTTCCCGTCCCGCAGCAGGAATACATGCAGGTCGTAGGCGGCGGCGAACAGCCGTGCGTTCCCCTTCCGCGTCGCCTGCCAGAGTCGTCCGGCGTCGGCGTCGACGAGATTGAGCACCCCGAAAGAACCGATAGGACCGAAAGACCCGAACGGCCCATGCATCGGAATCGCCAGGCCGTGCCGGAGTCCGTGTCTTTCGGCCTGTCCGAGAAACACCCGCTGCCGGTTCTGCAGGGTATGCGGGAATTGTCCCGGTCCCCAGCGGAAGGGACGGACGGACCGCCTCGCCACCTGGATCACCGGGTCGATCCGATGGTAGCCCCACTCCCCGTACCGCCGTATCCATTCCCGGGGATAATTGGACAGGCTGGAGAATCCGCTCGCCGGATCGAGCATGAGATAGGCAACATGGCAGATACCCAGGTCCGAGGCCATGCTTTTGATGCCTGCACAGACTTCCCTGCGGGAGCCGTCCGGCATGATCCAGGGCTGGGCCGGCCAGGGCTTCATCGCCGGGGCATGGGCCGTGGGTCAATCCCGCCGGCGGAACAGGCGCAGGTGATGCGGTTCCGGTTCCCGTTCTCCCTAGCAGGACCCGGGATGCGGCGGTTTCCGATCATCCCGGAAGCCGTAGCGTATCGACAGGGCGGTCCTTGTCTGTCGGGTATCCATGAACCGTGTCCCGCCGAATACCGCTTCGGACCTGGCGTGGTACACGCCCAGGTTCCCGGACGGCCCCCGGGCGAGTCCGGTTCCGCCACCGACCATTTCCCGGGGTGCTCAGGAACGCCACGGACGCCCCCTACCAGTACGACCTGAGCCGGAGCCCGATGCCGTCCCGGGATCCGCCGTCCCCGTCTTCCCGGCGGGTCGCCTCCAGTAGCATCTCGAAGGCGCCCGCCTCCGACCCCTCCCTCAGCAGCCGCCAGCCCACGCTGTAGTCCCGGCCTCCGTCCGTCCAGCCCATCCCGAGTTCCGGCATCCCCGTGAACCGGCCGCCGAACACCCCGAATCCATACCCGACCCTGGCCCCGATACGCTCGCGGCTGTCCCGCCGCGCATCGTCGGCCCCGGCCAGCCGGGCAACCGCGCCGTGATCACCCGGGCCCGGCAGCAGCGAATCCAGGTCCCAGGAGGCCGTATCGACGACGCTGTGCGTCAGCGAGAACGCCGCCCCCCGGTTCGAGCCCGGCGCGGGGTCCCAGGAGACGGACCCCGATGCCCCCCGCTCCCGGAATCCTTCCGCCTCGTGCGTCAGCAAGCTGTGGACCCGCAGCCGCATCCGGATTCCGTTCGACAGGCTGGACCAGGAAAGGCGGCCTTCGTAGTCCGCGCCGAATCCCCGGTCCGCGTCCCCGCCGTCCCCCCTGAGGCCGATGCGCATCGTAGGCGTCAGCCGCCCGCCGCCCATATCCACCGTCTCCCAGGCGCCCTCCAGCCCCATACGCAAACGGGACACGTCCGCATCCGCCGCCGCCAGATGTTCCCCGGCAGCGTCCGAACCCACCCGGACCGCCATCACATCGGCCACCGCGTCCACAGCGGGAATCATGGAACCCTCCGAACCGGATGCCAGCAGTTCGCCGCGAACGCCCCCCGCCGCCATCGCGAGGTCCATGTCCGCCGTCGCCGAAGCACCGGTACGGTACGGCGACACATCCTGGTACACCGTCACCTCCCCCTTGCCGAATCCCGCAATTCCCCACAGGGACAGGCGGCCCGTCTCGCGGCCCGCGTACGGGTACATGCCCGTCAGCATCGAACGGATCCTTCCCTCCTCCTCCGCCCCCTCGCGGTAGTCCCCCTTACCGGAGGAATGCGCCAGCATGATCCCGAACACGTCGTTCGACTGGCGGAAATCCGTCCCCAGCATCAGACTCCGGACCGTGCCGTCCACGTCCACGTCCCCGTCGCGGCCCTCGAAGCCGGCCACCGCCCCGCGGCCCCAGACCGACGCCATCCCGGAACCAGTGCTCCCACCGGCGTAGCTGAAGGAAGTACCCTGCAGGACCTCCTGTCCGTCGAGTCCCCGGGTGACGACCGCGGGTTCTCTTCCGCTGCCCCGTATCGCATCATGTTGACCATACCGATCATATTGGCCATGGAACTGGGCATCCGATATGCCAATGCCTTGCCCGGCAATGCGCGCCGCAAGCCCCGCCCGATCCGCCGGTTCCTCCAGCCGGCCGGCCATGGCGTCGATCACCTGGTCGGCCACCGTGCGGCCGAAACGCGACAGCCAGGCCTTCATCAGACGGCCGCTCGCCAGCTCCGGCGGCGGCGACCACTGCCCCGGGGCCGACCACTCGCCTTCCCGCCCGTCCCCATGCACCGCACGCACGCGCACCTGATAGCTACCCATCAGGTCGGGCACGGTCAACGTCGCGGTGGTTTCCGTCACCCCCCGGAGACCATCCGTCCAGGCCTCCCAGGTTCCGTCTGTTTGCCGCCGGGACTGCAGGTCGTAGTGGGTGACCGCCGGGCAGTCCCGGCAACTCGCGCCGTCCGGTTCCGTCCAGCGGACATCCAGGCCCGCCGCAGCATCTTCGGACCGGGTCACCACCGGAGCGTCCAGGGCCGGGGACCAGAAACCCGGGGCCGACCACGGGCCTTCCCGGCCGTCCCCTTGCACCGCCCTGAGGCGCACTTCGTAGGCGCCCGCAAGGTCGGGCACGGATACGGTCGCGATTGTGCCCGTCACCCCCAGGGGGCCGTCCACCCAGGCCTCCCAGCTCCCGTTCGCATATCGACGGGTCTGCAGGTCGTAGTGGGTGACCGCCGGGCAGCCCCGGCAACTCGCGCCGTCCGGTTCCGTCCAGCGGACATCCAGGCCCGCCGCGGCGCCTTCGGACCGGGTCACCACCGGAGCGTCCAGGGCCGGGGACCAGAAACCCGGGGCCGACCATTCGCCCTGCCTGCCTGCCGCGTTCACCGCTCTCAGGCGCACCTCGTAGGCGCCCGCAAGGTCGGGCACATCTATGGTCGTTTCGGTTTCCTCGACGGTCCATGGCCAGTCGGTCCAGGGGCCGTCCGTGCCCTGCCGGTACTGCAGTTCGTAATGGGTGATTGCGGGGCAGGTGCCGGGGCAGTGGGAGTTGTCGGGTTCCGTCCAGGTGACGACCAGGCTCGAGGTGGTTGATACGGTTACGGGATGGCGCCTGGTCCCGCGGTCTGCCGTGCTTTTGGCGCCCACTGTATCTGTTCCGGCCAGGGCGACCAACGGTGCATCGGACACCTGAGGGGATGGGGTCGGTGTCTTCCGGGACGAGGGGTTATTCCGAGGGGGCGCAAGAGATACATTGACGGTCATGGTGTAATCCAAACGGCTCTCCTCGGTGCCATCGTTTACCCTGAACGTGAACGATGCATAGGGCTCGCCCTCTTCGCCTGAAACAGGCGCATAGACGAGGCCGCCATTGTCGATATCGGTCCTGAGGACGACCTGATTCACTGCCACGTCGACACCGTCAAGTGTCAGGGAACCCTTTCCCGGCAGAGTGACGATTCTTACACTCGACAAAGTGTCTTCACTGTTTCCATCGGTGAAGTTGAAATCCGAAGCGGAGAAAGAAAATTCCGTATCCGGAAATGTCCGGACCATGGTATCCGTGGCTGTCGGGAGTTCGTTCGCGCTGACTTCGACGGTCATGGTATAGGAGGATACGCTTACCTTCGTCCCGTCGCCCACCTTGAACTGGAACGACGTGTAGGGTACGCCGCTGGCGCCCTCCGGCGGTGTGTACTTGAGCTTCCCGGCGTCGATGTCTTCCTTCGTCACCGACTGATCCAGAGTCACATTCGAGCCGTTCAGGGTCAGGGTTCCCTTGTCCGTTGCGGGCAAGCTGCTTATGATCACCGCGGCCAGCGAATCGCCATAGGCATTGAAGTCGTCCGCGGTGAAAGTGTATTCCATGCCCGGGCCAGTCCTTACTGTTCCGTGAGAAGCCGAAGGCAGTGTCTCGTTGGTTGCCTGTCCCTGGGAAGCACGCCACCCCAGAACCAGGTTCCCTTCACTGTCCTGCAAGGAATTTTCGGCGATTACGACAGGCGTATCCCCGATAAAGATCTTTGCGGGCCTGTATCCGATGTAAACACGATCGTTCGAATCTACTGCATCAGCATCAGACAACGTAACTACCGCCGTGCTCCCAATCACTTCCACTTTTTCCACCCTGGGAGAGGACTGGTTGATAAGCACTTCGAATACCGACCCTATCGGCACCTCGGATTCAACCAGGGCCTCGTCGAACGTGACTACGATCCGATCGCCGTTTATGGTTACCGCCGTGTGGTTCGGAGCACCATTGCCAGCCGTGTCCGGAGCTGGCGGCACGGTGGATTCGGATACATTGGAAGGGCCGCCCGTCCCGACCGCGTTGATCGCGGAGACGCGATACCGCAGCTTGACCCCTGGGGCCAGCGTATAATTCTCGTTTGATCCATGGTCATGGTGTGTATGGCCATAGACAGTTGATGCCGAGCCCGTATCTGCAACCAATTCCGTCCAGTTTCCCCACAACTGATCTCTGTCATACCAGGCGGAGTGCTCGATCCGATACCCCGTGATCGCCGGATCACTGTTCGCCGGTTCCGCCCAGGAAAGATCGACTCTTGTGCCCGTCAGAGTCGCACTGAGACCTGTGGGCGGTCCCGGAGGATCTCCGCTCAACACGTCGATGGTCATGATGTAGGCTGACGCGCTCTCGCCCTTGCCGTCGTTCACCTTGAACTTGAAACTCGCATAGGGGTCCCCGCTTGCGTTAGCGGCCGGGGTGAACGTCAGTTTGCCCGCATCAATGTCCGCCTTCGTGATCACCTGGTCCAGTGTCACATCCGTACCATCAAGTGCCAGGGCACCCGCGCTCTCCAGTTCCGTCACCTTCACGCTGACAAGCGCATCCCCCGCATCCGTATCAGTGAAATTGAAGTCCCCCGCATCGAACGTATAGGACGTATCCATGTTCGTCGTTACCGTGTTGTCCGATGCCACCGGCAGGGTATTGGTATTGGTATTAGTATTGGTATTGGCACCAAGAATCGTCCCGTTCGAAGGATATGCGGTACTGGTCAATTCCTCGCTGTTATCCGCGTCATCATCGAATGTGACCTTCACCTTGACCCTCTTGCCTTCATCTGCAGCAACCAGTGTATAGGTGGCTGAGGTAGCCCCGGGAATATCGGCCGGGTTCGACGTTCCGTCGGCATCCACGCGGATCCACTGGTAGCTGTAGCTGACATTGGCCAACCCGTTACTGTCCGTGATTCCGCTGGTCTCCGCGCTCAGCGTCTGGTTCACCTGCGCCGTGCCCGAAATCGTCGGGGCTCCGGCGGCGGGAGAGTTGGGTGTGGTGGCTTCGCCTGCACTCCTGATAGCGATCAGTACAGTTCGGCTCGTGTCTTTGGTCCAGCGATTATTGTTATTATCGTAATAGATGAATTCGTCACCTATCGACCATCCTGTCAAGCCACCGGAATCTTCCCGGTTAGAATCCGTGCTTTTCAGTCTGTAGGAAGATCCGGATTGAGCTGTAAACTTGACGTAGTAGGAGGTGTCCGCCGCAACCTGATAGGGAGTGGAAGCCCTGAAAGTCATCTCGCCCAGACCGAAGGTCCCGCTCAGCGTCAGGCTGGTACATGCATTTCCCGGAACCCTGGAGGGCTTGTTGTGGTTGTTTGTATCAGTATTGGTTACCGAGTTGCAGATTGCGAGATTCGGCGCCGGACTACCGGAAACCACCTGAATATTGACCACGATTTCCCCGATCTCCTGGGAACTGCCGGCGGTAAATTCCTGTGCTGCAGGAGTGAGAGGCCCTGATATTTCATAGGGACGTTCCCGCCCGAAGTTGCTGATGTAGGTGGTCTGCATTTCTGCGTGTGCCGGGACGGCGAACACAAAACCTGCCAGCGAGGCGACAAGGAGATGAGCCAGTGCAGACCATTGCGTGATCGTGGAGGGAAGTGTGCGCGATCCTTCGTGCCCCGATTCATCCAACCTGGTCATGACATCATCCGGCTCCTGTCGAGGCCGTGGACGATTTGCAGGCAACCTCCCGGAAAAAGGCCTGCTGCCCCGGTTGAACTCAATGGTTTTATTTGAATTATTGGCACAAGTGTACATATGGAATTTGGAAAAGAACGAAAGAACATGAACGGGCAAGCGGACACCGTTTTTCCGGCCCGACTGCCCTGGAGTGATGGATACGGCGTTTACTTCTTCCTTGTGTCCTGTTTATCGATCGACCAGAGTACAAACTTTGCCGCCACACCAGGCTTCGGCATTGATTCCTGTTCGCTTCGTACCGATACCGATACGCGCCGTCTCCGAAACCACGCGGCAGGAGGTCGATGCATCAATCG
Organism: uncultured Gemmatimonadota bacterium; assembly: GCA_964655785.1. Classification (GTDB taxonomy): domain Bacteria; phylum JAAXHH01; class JAAXHH01; order JAAXHH01; family JAAXHH01; genus JAAXHH01. Next base: position 10,146 of record CAZZNP010000055.1, on the reverse strand, counting down.
TCGAGTTCCCCGGCTCGGCGAACGTGCATTTCCCTGCGCCCTGTGCAAACCGTGAAGTGCCGGACAGATGGCGGACACGGCTCGGCTCTTTGAACTGGCAACTCTCGACATCGACATCGTCAGGTACAACAACCTCTTTGAAATGCAACGCTAACGACACCCGTACCCAGCGATGCCCTCTGATGCTTCCGTGCCCTGTGGTTCATTCCACAGCGGGAAGGGATGATTGCAAAAAGCTTGTGAACGTTGTGTGGAATGTTTTATGTATTCTGTGATATTTCCATGTACCCATTTTCTGAATCGCTCTGACAATTTCCCGTGTGGTACCGGAGTCGTTGCCCGTGGGCTCCGAACAAGCCGGAGATCGGAGATTCGGGGTACTCACCGGATTGTTCGCCAGTTACCCTGCTACAGACCGGATCTGGAAGAGTCAGGGACGATGGACAGTTGCGACACGCCTGATCGATACCGACCATCTCGAGCGGGAGGCGGCCAGGCCGGTCGCCATGGACCGGAAGAGCTGGGTGTTTTGCTCGGCGGAAGCGGGGCAGAGCGCGTGGCGGTAATCCAGGGCAATCTGGTGACCTGCAGGCTGCAGGGCATCGACCCCTACACGTACCTCGTGGATGTGTTGCAGCGGGTCGGTCAGGATCCAGGGAAGGACATGATTGAACCGACCCCGCGGCTCTGGAAAGAAAAGTTAGGCGCCGATCCGATGAAGAGCGACCCTGGCAGGGTCAGGGACACCCAGAACGTCTACACCTGAACTGATCGCCCGCATCGGCCCCTGACGCCATCGCGGTTCCAGACCTCCAACAACACCTCCCCATCCGCACTGTCTCCGGACGTCGTAACAGTACGCCCGACTGGCACGGGCGAAGTCCCGGGATCAACTGCACGGCTCCACCCCTGGATGCAGCATCGTGGATGAGACTCAACGGCGGAAAAACGACCGGCCATTTACACCATGTCTGACTACGGACGGAAGTACGTCGCCGAACAATCGCCTACCCCGCATACCCTAACGCACAACGGCTGCCACGAATGGATCCAATCGCGATCCCCGGCAACGGTCACCACGCGGCCTCCAGACTGACGCCGAGGACATGCTCGGGCTCTTCGCCACCCTCATCCCTCCGCGAGCCCTCCACCCGGAATCCGAAGGAAACGCCCGACAGAACGGCGGACTCCCGCCGCCACTCGAAGCCCACACCCAGCCCGTGGCCGGTCCCGTCGGACCCACCCTCGCTGCGCTGGCCCTCCACGTCCATCCCGAACCTGATGCCCGTTGACAGTGTCCGCGCGAGGCGCACGCCCAGGAGCAGGTCGCGGCCCGAGTCCCACTGCCCGTAGCCCAGCGACGGCGTCGCCGTGTACCGCCCCCCGAATGCGGGGAATCCGTACCCCACCTTCGTCTCCAGACGTGCATTCCCGTCATCCCCGGCATCCCCCAAGGACCGGAACCCGCCCAGGGAATCCCGGCCGAACAGTTCCTCCACCCCGCCCGTGGCCTGCGCTCCCACACTCCGGGAAACCTCCAGCGAGAATCCCCGATCCGTGCCCGGGGACGGGTCCCAGGCAAGGAAACCCCAATAACCCTCCTCCTCGAAGCCCTCCGACTCGTGGGTCGCAAGCCCCCGCCCACGGAGTTCCACCGCAAGACCCATGTCCGGCACCGCCCACAACAACCCCAGGCCCACATCCACCCCGAATCCACTCTCCGCGTCCCCGGCGTCGTGACGCAGTCCCAGTTCCAGCATCGGCCTCAGCACCCCGCCCGATCCATCCAGCCGAAGCGCCATGGAACCCTCCAGACCCACACGGACACGGGTCACGGTGGCATCCGCCCCGTTGAGGAGGCCCCCTTCCGGCGTTCGGGCCCCCGCCGAGGTGGTCCGTACCCCAAGCCAGTCCGCCTTCGCCGCAAGGGATCGGCCCCCATGGCCGGGCCCCAGCAGTTCCCCCCGAAGTCCCCCGGCCAGCATGGCCAGCTCCAGGTCCGTCCCGATCGCCCCATGACCTTCCGGCGTCAGCGTCAGCGTGCCCGAACCGTAGCCGCCCGCACCCCACACCGACAGCCGCTCGGACACCGAATACCGGACCCAGGGATACAGGCCCGTCAGGACCGACTCCATCGCCCCGCCGGCCATCGTCGTCCGATACTTCCCCTCCCCAAGGCTGTGCGACAGCAGCAGGCCGTAGGCCGTGCCCCCGTGCCGGTAGTCCGCCCCGAGAAGCAGGCTCTCCACGTCCCCGTCAAGCGTCAGGCCGTCCCCGCCGCGGCCGCTGAAGCCCGACGAGGCCCCCCGGCCCCACACCGCGCCGAATCCCGTATCCGCCGTACCCCCGGTCAGGGAGAACGAGGACCCCGCCAGAAGCTCGCGCAGCGTCAGGCCGCGCTCCCCTCCGAACCGGTTCCCGGAACCCTCCGGCCCCGAAAGGCGCGACTCCAACCTCCGGCGCTCCTCCGCCGACAGGTTCCCGAGCCGCTGGCCCGCAAGCGAGATCTCCGTTCCGGGTCCACGCGGCTTGGCGGCCCGAGACGCAACCGCCTCCAGAACCTGGTCCGCCACCGTGCGTCCGAACCGCGCCAGCCACGCCTGCGGCATCGCGTCGTCGTTCTCGATCGTGCCGATGGCCTCCCCGTCCTCGATCCACGCGCCCACCGGGTTCGACAGCCGGAGCACCATCGTCTCGCCGCCGTCGTCAAGGGCGTCGTTCAGCACCGGCACGGCGACCTTCTTCGACGTCTCGCCGGCGGCGAAGGTCAATGTGCCCGACACCGCTGTGTAGTCGGCCCCCGCAGTGGCGTTGCGGTCCTCGGTCGCGTAGTCCACGCGCACCGTGTCGTCCCGCGCCCGGTCCAGGGTCACGGCGAACTCGAGTTCGGCGTCCGGGCCCTCGTCGACCCGGGCGTCGGCGACGGAGATCGCCACCGGACCCTGAATCTTCATCGCGATGCCGACCTCCAGCCGCCCGCCCGACGCCGTGCACAGCGCGTCCGCATCCTGGCAGTCCGCCGTCGCCGGCAGCGTCACCGTCACCGGCCCGTACCCGTCCGGGTCGATGGCCAGCGTGCGATGCGTGAGGCTCTCGTTCACCCTGCGCATGCCGCGCTTCGTGCCGCCGGTGACCTGCACCACCCTGAGGATGTCCCCGTTCTTCATCCCGGCCGGGGCCTCGCTGAACTCGATCCCGACACTGAACTGCGTCGAGCCGTCATGCTCGTTCGGCAGGTTCGCGAACGATGCCCTGAGCGGCGTGGCCGTGCCTCGCGGCGTGGCCGTGCCTCCCGGTCCCGCGACCGTCGCCGTCGCCGTCGCCGAGAGCGCCTCGCCCTCCGCCGTGCACAGCGTGCCCGCATCCCCGCAGCTCCCCGCCGCCGCCACGCTCACCGTCACCGCCCCCGTCCCGTCCGGCGTAACCGTGACGGCCCAAAGGTCCGCCCGACCGTCCACCTTCCCGACCGATTCGACCGACCCGCCGGTCACCTGCACCGCGTGGTCCCGCAGGTCGGCGGCCGTGTTCTCCACCGGCGCGCTCAGGCTCAGCCGCAGGGTGAACGCCGTCTGCCCGTCATGGCTCGCCGGCGCGTCCTCGAAGCTGCCGGTCAGCGCCTGGACCTGCGACGCCGTGGCCAGCGCAACCCCCGACGTGGTGGCCAAGCTGCCCGAGCCCCATTCCCCCGGACCGTCGGCGTTGAACGCCCGGCCGCCGATCACGTATTCCGTGCCCGGCTCAAGACCGCCCACCTCGACCTCGAACTCGTGCAGGATGTGTCCCGACCCCGCCGGGCCGATGTCCACGGGGTCCGGCTCCATCAGCGGGACCGGCTTCGAGATCGCCCACGCGCCCGCCGCCGTTTCCGTGTAGCGCAGCTCGACATGCGTCACCGGCTTGTTGCCGCTCTGCGGCTGGCGCATCCGGCACGTCGCCGCGAGCTTCGTGCCGTCCCCCTGCACGGGCGCCGACGTGCAGGAGACGTTGTCCGGCGCGTCAGCGGGCAGCTTGGGACGGATGGCTTCCACGTACACCCGGTCCGTGCCCCCGCGCCCGTCGTCGGCCCTCACATATACACCCAGACCGGCCACGTACGTCTCCTTCTCCCCGGCCTCCGCCCTGGGATACCCGGCCCAGCTCATCATGGTGTCCATCAACGCGCCCGCCCGGAGCTGCCCGGTCCCTTCGTCGATCGTGAACAGCTGCACGTTACGCTCGGCGTAATATCCCCCGGGCTCCAGACTGTAGGTCAGCGTGTCGCCGTTGGGATCAGTGGCCGTCAGCGGCTCGCCGATCGCCGTCCCCGCGGGCATCGACCGCGACGCCATCACGATCTCCTTGCGGCCGTACCCGAAATCCGGCGGCTTGTTCCGCGTGGTCGTGTTGGTCACCTTCACGTCGGCGAAGGAGGTCGCCTCGAGGCCCGACAGGTCCCGCAGAGGGTCCACGGAAGGCTGCGCGTAGGACACCGTCACCAGGTCCTTGGGCGCCACCGCGGCCGCCAGCGTCAGCGTCAGCGTTCTGCCAGAGACCTTTGGGGACCCGCTCACCGCTACCGTCTCCTCGCTGTCGCCGGACGGGGTCCACTTTACCGTGAAGGCGTCCGCCGCCGGAACCGAGTCCGTGTCCAGGTCCTCCGCGAAGGTCAGCATCAGCGTGGTCACATCCACAACGGCGCGGGACAGCGCCGGCGGGATGTTGACGCTTACCGTCACCTTCTGGCCGTCGAGCCAGTCGAAGCCCGCGGCATAATCCCACTGGTACTCGCCCTCCTTCGAATCCTTGCCACCGGAAACCGGCGCCGCGAACTCCGTCCCGCCCAGATTGAACACCGAACCGCCCGGCACGCCGGCGTCGAACGACACGCCCACGTAATCCGTGCCCCCGGTGACGGTCACGAAACGGATCGATCCCACCCGGTACGTCTCGCCGCCGTATTCGATGCCGTCGTCGTCCAGCGCGCCCTGGGCGCCGAGGCCCTGGTCGGCGACGTACCCGTAGTCCGAAACGTACAAGCCGACGTCCTCCCCGACCGTCATGGTCGTGCACCAGTCGGCGCCGGCCCGGGCGGAGCAGGCCTGCGGCGCGGCCCGCACCGCCGCCGTCGCCGCGCTCGTCAGTTCCTCCGCGTAGCCCCTGTCGTCGATGAAGCTCATCTTCACCTTGAGCACGGCGCCGACATCCGCGTCTTCCGGCCCGTAGGTATGCGACGTCGCCCCGGCGATGGCGGTCTCGGTCGCACCGTTCACCCGCAGCCACTGGAACCCGTAGCCGACGGGGAAGGTGTCGGGCAGGCCGTCCGCGTCGTAAATGCCGCCCCCCTGCGCCGTCAGCGTCTGGCCCACCTGCGGCGTACCGTCGATCGCCGGCATGCCTCCGGCGGGAGTGTTGACCACGCCGGTGTTGTTGATCACCTCGTAATCGGCGAAGCCGGGCGCTTCGATCCCCGACGCGTCCCGCAGCGGGTTCGTGTTCGGGTTCGCGTAGCTCACCGTCACCGTGTCGGTGGACACCACCGCGGCGGCTAGCGTCAGCGTCACCGTCTTGCCGGAGAACGCCGGGGTCCCGCTCACCGTCACCGTCGTCTCCGTGCCGCCGGACGGGGTCTTCTCAACCGTGAAGGCGCCCGCCGCCGGGATCGAGTTCGCGTCCAGGTCCTCCACGAAGGTCAGCACCAGCGAGGTCCCGTCCACCGTCGCGCTCACCGGATCCGGCGCAAGGTTCGCGCTTACCGTCACCTTCTGGCCGTCGAGCCAGGAGAAGCCGGAAGGGATGCTCCAGGAATATCGCCCTGCTACCGTGGTCTCGCTGCTTTCACTGGCGGTGAAATCCGTGCCGCCCAGGTCGAATACCCCGCCGCGCCCCACGAATGCGTCCACCTCCAGATACACTCCGTCATTGTCCGACGGGAAGCTCTCAATTGCCTCGTGGAGCCAAATGAACTCGACGGTATATGTCCGCGACGCTCCGTATTCGATCGTCGTGTCGTCGAGCGTTCCGACATTTTCTCCTCCGGCGAATCCTGTCCATGTAAATGCAGGATGCAAATTTACCCCCACCGTCATGGTGGCGCACCAGTCGGCGCCGGTCCGGTCGGCGCAGTCCTCCGGCGCGGCGAGCACCGCCGCCGTCGCGGCGCTCGTCAGTTCCTCCGCGTAGCCGGCACCATCGGTGAAGCTCACCTTCACCTTGATTGTGGAACCAGCGTCCGCCGCCACCGGCGTGTAGGTCCGCGAGATCTCGCCGGAGATGTCGGTCTCCAACCCACCGCTCACCCGCACCCACTGGAATGTGTAGCCCGCCGGGAAGTCCGTCACAGGCAGGAGGTTGTCGTCATCCATGTCGCCCTGCTGCGCCGTCAGCGTCTGGCCCACCTGCGGTGTGCCGTCGATCGAAGGTGCGCCCGTCGCCGGGGTGTTGGTAGCGCTCGAGTTGTTGGTCACCTCCTCGTCGGTGAATTCGGGCGCATCGAGTCCCGATTCGTCCTGCAACGGGTTAGAGGACGGTTGCGTGTAGCTCACCCTCACGTCCTCGTCGTCGAACACCACCGCAGACCCCAGCGTCAGCGTCACCGTCCTGCCGCTGATCGACGGAGTTCCGCGAACCTCCACCGTCGTCTCGCCGCCGCCCGACAGAGTCCTTTTCACCGTGAAGGCGCCCGCCGCCGGGACAGAGCCCGCGTCGAGATCCTCCGCAAAGATCAGCACCATCGTAGCGCCGTTCACCCTGGCGCCCACCAGGTCCGGCGCCAGGTTCGCGCTCACCGTCACCTTCTGGCCCTTGAGCCAGGAAAGGAGGCTTGTGTCCCAGAAGTGTTTCCCATCGACGAGACCACTGACGTTGCCGTCGGCGACGGTGAACTCCGTGCCTCCAACGTCGAAAACCGAACCGAGCGGAGCGTGGGCGTTGAGAATGACGTCAAGTTGGAGTTGACCGGCGTAATTGAAGTCACTTTGATTCAGTACGCTCACCGTCCATGTCCTGCCGCCATAGTCGAACGTGGCGGCGTCGAGCGAACCGAACCCCCTGCCCAAGTGGTACCCGTACTCCTGCGCGGGATCGCCCGACGGGCCCTTCCCCACCGTCATGGTGGTGCACCAGTCGTTGTTGAGCCGGTCGGCGGCGCAATCCTCCGGCGCGGCGAGCACCGCCTCAGTCGCCGCGCTCGTCAGCATCTCGGAGCCATTTTCGCCGTCGGAGAAGCTCGCCTTCACCTTGAGCATGCTGCCCGCATCCGCCGCCACCGGCGTGTAGGTCTGCGACGTCGCGCCAACGATGTCGCTCTCCGTCCCGCCGCTCACCCGCACCCACTGGAAGTCGAACGACGAGGGGAAGGCGGGCAGGCCGTCCAGATCCGCCATCGTGCCGATGCCCGCCACCAGCTGAACGCCAACCTGCGGCAACCCCGAAATCGACGGCGCGCCTGTGGCATCTCGCACACGCACTATAGATCTGCCGTTGATGGCGAATTTGAGCAGGGTTGTACGCAAATTCCCCCAATCTATGTCCATGGTATCGGAATCGCGTTCTCCTTGGTGGTAGGATCTGTTGTTGATCGACCACCCGCTGACACCGCCTGGGTCCTCGTGGGTGGAAAATGTTCCCCGAATGTGAAATGCATTCTCGTTCAGGGCCTCCACGACAACGAAGTATCTCTTTTCCGGTTCGAGAATCGCATTCGCCGGCGCGGTGAATGTGATGAGGTTTTCGCTGTTGATCGACGACGGGTTGGAGAAGACAAACAGGCTGCTGTCCGGCACCGGCGATTCGTCTGATGTCGCCGTGTAGATGCTGACCCGAACATCGTTGACGAGTGAGTCAGAATTTCCAAACGGAATTACCACCGATGACAGCGTATAGCCGTCTGTGCTGTCTCCCGTATCGAACCCTATTGCTGGAACCCGATTACGGGACGGGTTATGTAATGAGCCATCTCCGGCCTTTCCTACCAAAATGTTTATATTATCGCCGGGGCCATCAGCATCTTCGGCAAGAGGGATTTCATAATCATTGGGATAATTGGGTTGGTTTAAGTTGCTGACTAAGCTGCCCATTGGCGCCGGCGCGCGCATCACGGTCACAGCATAGCGCCGGACGGTCATGCTGTCCGCCGCCGTCACCTGCACCGTGAACGCCGTGAAGCCCACCCCGAGGTCGACCTGGAACCCGTCCTCGTCCCCGTCCGCGTCGTCGAGCGTCCGGTTGTCCGCATCGAACCACTCGACGGTGGCGCCCGCGTCACCCGGGGTCGCCGTCACCGTCACTTGCGACACGGAGTAACCGACGGAGGCCCAGTAACGCACCTCGTCGGCGGCGAACGCCGGGGCGAGCGGCACCGCGGCTCCCACTCCGTCCTCCAGCGCCAGGGCGCCCAGCGTCGCATCGTTCGAAGCCGACTCGAAGTCCCCCGATCTCACGCCGATGTCGAACTCGTCACTAACAAACTCGGCCTTGCCGTCATCGGCCGTTACCTTCACCGTTACCGTCGTCCCGAAGTCTGCGGCCGCGGGCGTGCCCGAGAAGGTCCGGGTGGAAGGGTCGAAGGCGAGCCATGACGGAAGAGACGCGCCGTCGCTCCTCGCCGCCCTGTAGTTCAGCGTGTCGTTGTCGGCGTCGCTGAAGGTGCTCGCCGGAATCCGGTAGCTGAACGCCTCGCCCACCGCCGCGGTCTGGTCCGGAATCGCATTGTCCAGCGTCGGGGCGCTGTTACCGGTATTGTTGACGACGCTCCTGTCCGTGAAACTGTAGACCATGGCCCCGCCGGCATCCTGGACGGGGTTCGCATCCGGCTGCACATAGGTCAGCGTGACCGTCTGCGATCCGGTCACCGCCGTTGCGAGCGTCAGCGTCACGGTCCTGCCGTCGATCGACACGCTCGACGGACTGACCGCCGTTCCGCCGTCCACCTTGACGCTGTAGGCGCCGGCCGCCGGGGCCGTCGTGTCCAGGGCCTCGCTGTACACCAGTTTGAGCGTGGCGCCGTTCACCGAAGCCAACTCGAAAACCGGCGAATCGACGCTCAGATACAGCGTGCGCTTGCCATGGTTCTGCCAGTCGAGACCCGTGTGGTGCCAAGTGTACGGGGTGTAAGGTAGTCCTGAAATAATCGCTTCGAAGGTGAAGTCGCCAACGTCGAATGACTCGTCGCAGACGTGTACCCTTAATTCCGCGTGGTGGGCAGCGCCAAGCTGCGGTCTAATCGAGATATTGAATCTCTCACCACCCCCACTCCCAATGGAATACTGGCTGATACTACGTACGACTGAATAGTTCGTTTCCCCGATACTGAATTTCCTCGTATCCCTGGAACCAAAATTTCCCACCCTGAGACTCCCCCCTCCAGGCAGGGTGCGAGATGACCATCCATAAAATATAGTATCTTCGATTGACGACGCCAACAGTCCAACCGTCAGTTCTCCCGACAAGACCTCGGTTCGCCCGGTGAAATCTGGCACGTTACAGGTAGTGTCGGGGAGCGGATTCGCGCGAATGGGCACCAATGATGGAAACCTGGGGCTGACCACCGCCTCGTTGTTGCCGTTGTCGTCCATGAAACTGACCCTGACCCTGACAAACTTGCCCGCTTCGTTGGCCGTCAGGGTATATGAGCTGTCGGTGGCTCCACTGATATCCGTCTGGGTCCCCCCCGCATCCTCGACGATCCACTGGTACGTGAACGTGGCAGTATTTATCCCGTCGGGATCGTCGATCGGATCAGTAGTACCCGCCACATAGGCTAAAACCTGACCACCCACTTCCGGTGAACCGAGTAAAACCACCTCGCCCTGTACGTCACCCTGGCCCCCCTGGGCGGACATTGGAAATGTCGATGTAGCCAGGGCGAACAATCCGGCCGCCAGCACGAGGTGGCGAAAGCGGCCCCCGGCGGGCCGCCTGGCCTTCATCCAGGAAACCACCTCAAGCGCTCCGGCACGGCCGGTTCCCGCCGGCGCGGGCACAGAAACCCGGACGTCGGAACGCCAACGCCGCCGGACACCCGGCGCCGGCAGGAAGTCGGTTCGGTCGTGAAGGGTCGCCCGATGCGGGCGAGGACTTTCTAGGCGGCGCGCCTCGAGCGGGCGCAGCTCTGCCTGGGCTCTGGGCTCTGGGCTCTCGGCTCTCGGCTCTCGGCTCTCGGCTCTCGGC
>CAZZNP010000054.1:23686-25347 GCA_964655785.1 uncultured Gemmatimonadota bacterium | reverse complement strand
CATGCTGGTTTCAATGATGACCTCTTACGGATGGGACCCCCTGGTGCTCTTTCCCGTGCTGGACGTGGCGCGGAGCGGTGCGTATTCGCTCGGAGCCGGACTGGGTCTGGCCATCATCGGCGCGCTTTATCCCGCGTACCGGGCATCCAAGATGCCTCCGGCCGACGCCATGCGCACGGAAGTCTGACATCGGAAAACCACTGGGACACTTGACCGGGAAACTTGACGGGGTCACTTGACGGGAACTCTTGACCGGGACACTTGACCACGATACTTGAACAGGATACTTGACTGGGACACTTGACCGGGACACTTGACCGGGATACTTGACGGATCTCAAGGAATCTGAAAGCAACCTGAAAGGGGCGGGAAATGACAGAAGAACAGACCGCGGTAATGGATGCGCCGGATACCGAAACGCAGAACATCGTGCGTACGCGCGGGGTAAAACGGGTGTACCAGATGGGCAAGCTCACGCTGGAAGCGCTCAAGGGCATCGACATGGAGGTGCAGCGCGGCGAGTACATCTCCATCATGGGCCCGTCGGGATCGGGCAAGTCCACCCTGTTCAACATGATCGGCGCGCTGGACAAGCCCACGGAGGGCAAGGTCTACATCGACGAGGTCGACGTCGCCCAGCTCGATGCCTATGAACTGGCCTGGCTGCGGTGCCGCAAGATCGGTTACATCTTTCAGACCTTCAACCTGATCCCGGTCATGACCGCCCTCGAAAACGTGACCCTGCCCATGATTTTCGCCGGCCTGGCGACGGACGAAGCCATCGACAAGGGCGTCTCCCTGCTGACGCTTGTGGGCCTCGGGGAACGGGTCCAGCACAAGCCACTGGAACTGTCGGGCGGGCAACAGCAGCGCGTCGCCGTGGCCCGCGCGCTGGCCAACGATCCGGCCATCGTCCTGGCGGACGAGCCCACGGGTAACCTGGACCGGAAAACCGGTCGGGAAATCATCGAACTGTTGCGGGAATTGAACCAGGAAAAACAGGTGACGATTATTTCCGCGACACATGACCTGAAGATGCTGGACGTTTCAGACCGCATCCTGTGGGTACAGGACGGAAGGATCACCAAGAACCAGCGTCGCGACGAACTGGACCTGGACCTGGGCCAGATCGGCGCCGAGGAAGAATAGGCAGGTATTTCTCGAAGCGGACGGGGATGCTCAGGCGACGCCCGCACTCCGTGTACGGACCCTCAGGGCTACGGATGCCGGAGCCGGATGACAGGCAGGCTCAGGCGACGCCCGCTCCACAGCACTTCTTGAACTTCTTGCCGCTCCCGCAGGGACAGGGCGCGTTCCGGCCGACTTTCTGCTCGACCTTGATGGGCCGCGGCCGGGCCGAGCTGCCGTCGGAACCCCCGCCGCGTCTTCCGCCCCGCCGGACGGCAGTGTCCGCTTCCGGTTCTTCCGCGGACATGCCCGCCATGGCCGGGGCTTCCTGGTGAATCGCCCGCATGTTGGTCGGAGTCTCCTGGCGCGGCAGGCGTGATTCGGCCAGTTCGGCGTTGAAAACGGTCTTGACGATCTCCTCGTCCAGCCGGTCCCACAGCTCCTCGAACATGGAGTAAGCTTCCTTCTTGTACTGGATCAGGGGATCGAGCTGGCCGTACAAGAAGGAAGCTTACTCCATGTTCGAGGAGCTG
>CAZZNP010000054.1:3235-23676 GCA_964655785.1 uncultured Gemmatimonadota bacterium | reverse complement strand
CGTACGCGCGCAGGCCGATGCCCTCCCGCATCCGGTCGATTTCGTACAGGTGCTCCTGCCATGCGTTGTCGATGACGTGCAATGTGGCGAAACGCTCCAGGTCGCGCATCAGTTCCGGCGACGGCGCCAGGTTCGCTTCTTTCCGCTCGTAGGATTCGAGCATCTTCTCGTTGACGAGTTCCACCAGCGATTCCACGTTCAGATCGGCCATCTCCTCCTCGGCCACGGCCACGGCTACGTGGAAGTTCCGGGCCAGGTCGCCGCTCAACCCGTCCAGATCCCAGTCCTCGGGATAGGTCTTGGGATCGGTGTATTCCGCCACCTTGCGTTCTGCCACGCTGCGGATCATCTCGATGGCGTCATTCCGCAGGTCCTTCCGTTCCAGGGCGTGCAGCCGGCGGTCGTACACGGCCTCGCGCTGCTGGTTCATGACGTTGTCGTACTCGAGCACATGCTTCCGCATGTCGAAGTGCTGGGCTTCCACCCGTTTCTGGGCCCTTTCGATGGACCGGGTCACCATGGAGTGCTCGATCACTTCCCCTTCCGGTATCTTCAGGCGGTCCATGACGGAGGCGATGCGCTCGGAGCCGAAGAGCCGCATCAGGTCGTCCTCGAGCGATAGGTAGAAACGCGAGGAACCCGGGTCCCCCTGGCGACCGGCGCGGCCGCGGAGCTGGCGGTCGATGCGCCGGGCTTCGTGGCGTTCGGTCCCGATGATGTGCAGTCCGCCGACTTCCACCACGCCCGCGCCAAGCTTGATGTCGGTACCCCGGCCCGCCATGTTCGTGGCGATGGTCACCGAACCGGGCTGTCCGGCCTTCGCGATGATCTCGGCCTCCTGCTGGTGGAACTTGGCGTTCAGTACGCTGTGCTTGATCCCCCGCCGTTTCAGCATGCGGCTCAGCGTTTCCGACGCGTCGACCGAGGTGGTCCCGATCAGGATGGGCCGGCGCTGCGCGTTCAGTTCTTCGATTTCGTCCAGGACCGAGTTGTACTTCTCCCGGCGGGTGCGGAAGACCACGTCGTCGTAGTCCGCGCGCTGCACCGGTTTGTTGGTGGGGATTTCCACCACGTCCATCTTGTAGATCGCGAAGAACTCGCTCGCTTCCGTCACGGCCGTACCGGTCATGCCCGCAAGCTTGTCGTACATCCGAAAGTAGTTCTGGATCGTAATGGAGGCGACGGTACGGGTCTCCTGCTCGATCTTCACGCCTTCCTTGGCCTCGATAGCCTGGTGGAGTCCCTCGGCCAGTCTCCGGCCGTACATCAAACGGCCCGTGAAGGTGTCCACCAGGACGACCTTGCCGTTTTCGATGACGTAATCGATGTCCTTTTCATAGATCGCGTAGGCCTGGAGCAACTGGTGCATGTTGTGGATGCGCTCGCTGCGTTCGGCGTAGAGTTTCTCCAGCGCGGCCTTCTTCTCGTTCTTCCCCTCTTCGGTCAGGCTCGCGTCCGAATCGATTTCCACGATGCCCTCGCTGAGATCGGGGATAATGAAAAGCTCCTGCTCGCCCGGGGACAGGAGTTCCCGCCCCTTCTCGTTGATCTCGGTGCGGCGGGTCTTCTCGTCGACCGTGAAAAAGAGCTCGTCGTCCAGAACGGGCATCTTCTTTTCCCGGATGAAGTCGCCCTCCACCTGCTGGATGAGCTTCTTGATGCCGGGTTCCTGCTGGAGCTTCAGGAGTTTCTTGTTCTTCGGCATGCCCCGCTGTGCCTGCAGCAGCTTGATGCCGGCGTCGTAGTCGTCCTCTTCGGCGTCCAGCGTCGCTTCCGCCTCAGAGATGATCTTCGCCGCGAAACGGGTCTGGGCCCGTACGAGCTTCTGCACGTCCGGCAGCGATTCGGCGTACTTGCCGCTGTTCGATTCGCTCACCTGGCCCGCGATGATCAGGGGTGTGCGCGCTTCGTCGATCAGGATGGAGTCCACCTCGTCCACGATCGCGTACGGGTGTCCCCGTTGCACACGGTCCTCCAGGCGCCACTTCATGTTGTCCCGGAGGTAGTCGAAACCGAATTCGTTGGTGGTGCCGTAGGTGACGTCCGCCTGGTAGCCGGCTTTCTTGCGTTCGACATCGGGTTCGTTGTTCTCGAGGCATTCGACCGTGAGCCCCATAAACTCGAAGACCGGTCCCATCCAGGCGCGGTCGCGCTTGGCAAGGAACTCATTGTGCGTCACCAGATGGGCGCCGCGTCCGGTCAGTCCATTGAGATACATGGGGAAGAGCGCCACGAGCGTCTTGCCTTCTCCCGTCGCCATTTCGGCGATCTTGCCTTCGTGGAGCACGACCCCGCCGATTATCTGCACGTCGTAAGGCGTCATGTCCCACGCAATCTCGCCCTGGCCGGGGACGACCCACGACTTGCCGATCATGCGCCGGCAGGCTTCTTTGACCAGGCCAAAAGCTTCGGGCAGGAGTTCGTCCAGCGATTCGCCGTCCTCCCACCTGGACCTGAACTCCCGCGTCTTCTCGGGGAACTGTTCTTCATCGAGCGACTGGTATTCGTCAGCCCATTCGTTGACGGCCTCGACGATCGGTCCCAACCGCTTGACGTCCCTGTCGTGCTTGGTCCCGAAAGCACCGGTGATCAGGTTTTTTAATCGGGTGATCATGGTTTCCTGTCCTTCGTCTTCAGTCTTTCGTTCGGCGCCGCGAAGGCGAACGTGCTTCCGAGAGTATTCCTGACGTGCTTCCGCGAGTATTCCAAAACGTGTTTCCGCGGGTATTCCAAAACGTGTTTCAGCGAGTGTTCCAACCGATAAAACTTAAGGACGAATTCGGCCTGGAACAACTCTTTTCTCATCACCGGCGTGGCCGTCATCGGATTCCTCGGCTCAAGAAAAAACCCCGGCGTGCGTGGGCGCGCCGGGGTTGCGGTATGCGAAGCGTCATGCGCCCTCAGTCGTCGTCCCGGAGGTAGGGGCTGAGTTTGCCGCTGCGGGTCGCGTGCCGCAAACGCTGCAGCGCACGTTCCTTGATCTGGCGTATCCGTTCCCGCGTCAGGCCGAAACGAATGCCGATCTCCTCCAGCGTGTGCGCCCTTTCAGATCCTACGCCGAAGTACAGGCGGATCACTTCCGCCTCGCGGTCCGGAAGGGTGTCCAGCACCTTGCCGACGTCCGATTTCAGGAACTGCAGCATGGTGCTCTCGTCCGGCGCCGTCTGCATTTCATCAGGCAGGAGGTCGAGAAGGCTGCGGTCGTCGTCGTGATTGAAGGGTACGTCGAGGGAAATGCAGTGGCTGAATGAACTGAGCGCTTCGTTGATTTCTTCGACCGATATATCCATTTCCTCGGCGATTTCATCGACTTCGGGCTTGCGGCCGAGTTCGTGCTGCAAATGCTTGGATGTCTGTTTAATGCGTCGAAGTTCTTCGGAGCGGTTGACGGGGACGCGTACGGTCCTCGACTGGTTGGCAATGGACTGAATGATGGCCTGGCGTATCCACCAGACGGCATAGGAGATAAACTTGTAACCCCTGGTTTCGTCGAACTTCTTGGCAGCCCGCATCAGGCCCATGTTGCCTTCATTGATCATGTCCAGCAGGGGCAGTCCGTAGTTCTGGTACTGACGGGCTACGCTGACGACGAACCGAAGATTGGCCTTCACCAGCTGGTCCAGGGCGTTCTGGTCCCCCTGCTTGATCAGGCGGGCAAGCCGCACTTCCTCCTCAGCCGTAATCAGGGGATACTTGGACATCTCGGCCAGGTAGCGATAGAGCGCCTGTTCGTACCTTGCCCCGTTGCCATAGGATTCTTGGTATGATGTGCCGATCTTGCTACACCTCCCCTCCGCGCCATGCGCACTGCGCGGCGTATCCCGTCCGCTCCGGCCTATGCGGGCCCGGTCCCCGTTACATTTCGATCCATTGTCGTGTGAACGGTGGGTCTGACGATGTGTGCCATATAGGATCCTGGTCTAGTATGTGCCAGCGGTAAAGACACCATCGTCGGACTGTTGGAAAGGACATACCGGTGTGCGTTCAAAAAACGATCCGCGTTCAAGTATTGGAATTGCGTCGTCACAGGGACAGCGGGTGACCGGGCGGAGTCGCCATCAAATCCAGGCGGGTATCCCAGGCAGGTATCCAACTGACATGCGCGGGTGGTCAGGCTCGGCCCTGGTTACTGTTCCCAGTGTAACTAAAATAACCGAAAGGGCCGTAAAGTCAAGTGTTTTCCCTTTAGGATTGACAGCGGAAGGGCCCGTGGATACATTGGCACTCTTGAAACCGGACACGGACCCTCTTGACCGGAGATTCTTCCCGCGAAGGAATGATGGATGGCGGCGGTATCGAAGACATGGCGCATTGCCGTCGTGAATAAGTCAGACGTGGTAGACGCCGTGGGCGAAGGTCTCCGGGGCGACATCCTCGACCTGGGCATCAACGGTATAGAGCGCGTCGGGCACGTCCGCCTCTACGCGCTGCGGGGCGCGCTGTCCGCTGACGAGCTGAACCGGATAGCCACGGGACTGCTTGCCGATCCGGTCACCCAGGATCATATGGAAATCGCCGCCGCGGGACTGCCCGTCGCTCCTGGAGAATGGGGCGTGGAGGTATGGTTCCGGCAGGGGGTGACCGACGCCGTGGGCGAAACGGCCCTCAAGGGCAGCCGCGACCTGGGCGTCATCGGGATCGAATCGGTGGAGTCCGGGCGGGGATACATCCTCGCGGGCGCGCTCGAACGGGCGCAGATCGAAACCATATGCCGGCGTTTGCTGGCCAACGACGTGATCGAAAGATACACATGCTACGAAGGGAGCAAATGACCTTCGAGGCCGACGACACGGTAGAGACCCTTCCCCTGCTTGAGGCGACCGACGATGAAATGACGCGGTTGAGCCGGGACGGGATGCTGGCTCTCAACCTGGAGGAAATGCGGTCGATCCGGCGCCATTTCAACGCGATCGGCCGCGACCCGACGGACGTCGAGATGGAGACGCTGGCCCAGACCTGGTCCGAGCACTGCAAGCACAAGGTCTTCAACGGGGTCATCGATTACGTTTCGGGCGGAAAGACCGAGCGGATCGACAATCTCTTCGCCCGTTCCATCCGTAAGGCGACCGAGGATATCCGCCGCGGCAAGGGGGCGCGCGACCGGTGCGTATCCGTTTTCGTCGACAACGCCGGGATCATCGAGTTCGACGACGAATATCATCTCGTCTTCAAGGTGGAGACGCATAACCATCCTTCCGCGCTGGATCCCTACGGCGGCGCCAACACGGGGATCGGCGGAGTCATCCGCGATCCGCTCGGCACCGGCCTGGGCGGCAAGCCCATTTTCAATACGGACGTCTTCTGCTTCGCGCCGCCCGACTTCCCCTACGAAGGGCTGCCGGAAGGCGTACTGCATCCGAAACGCGTATTCAAGGGCGTCGTGGCCGGCGTACGGGACTACGGCAACCGCATGGGCATACCGACCGTCAACGGGGCCATCCTGTTCGACAAGCGGTACCTGGGCAACCCGCTGGTGTACTGCGGCACGGCGGCCATCATTCCGGTCGACCGCTGCGAAAAATCCGCCGAACCGGGGGACTTCATCGTCACCATCGGCGGGAAGACCGGCCGGGACGGGATCCACGGGGCCACCTTTTCGTCCATCGAGCTGACCGAGACTTCGGAATCCACCTCTACGCAGGCTGTCCAGATCGGAAACCCCATCGAGGAAAAGAAGATCCTCGACGTCCTGATGCAGGCGCGGGACCGCAAGCTCTACCGGAACATCACCGACTGCGGCGCCGGCGGGTTCTCATCGGCCATCGGCGAAATGGGACAGGAAACGGGCGCGGAAGTGCACCTGGAAAAGGCGCCCCTGAAATACGGCGGTTTGAAGCCGTGGGAGATCTTTTTATCGGAGTCCCAGGAGCGCATGATCCTGGCCGTCCCGCCCGAGCACATGGATGCCCTGCGGGCGCTCTGCGCCGAAGAGGACGTCGAGGTCACCGAGATCGGCAAATTCACCGGCGACCGGCGGCTGAGGGTCACGCACAAGCGTGGTCCGGAAGAAGAACGGACAACCGTCGCTGACCTGGACATGGCCTTCCTGCACGGGGGGGTGCCGCGCATCGTCCGTCCGGCCGTGTGGGAGCCGCCGGACCATCCCGAACCTCCCGAAGCGGACCGTCCCGATCCCGCGGCCAGCCTGACGAGACTGCTGTCCTCGTGGAACGTGGCGAGCAAGGAATGGGTCGTAAGGCAATACGACCACGAGGTACAGGGCGGCAGCGTGCTCAAGCCCCTGCAGGGCGCGCGGAACGACGGCCCGGGGGACGCCGCGATCGTCCGTCCCGTGCTGACGTCGGAGCGGGGCGTCGCCGTGGCCAACGGCATCAACCCCTCCTATGCCGACATCGATCCCTACTGGATGGCGGCTTCCGCCATCGACGAAGCCCTGCGGCAGATCACCAGCGTCGGGGGCAGTATCGAACAAACCGCGCTGCTGGACAACTTCTGCTGGGGCAATCCGGACAAGCCGGACCGGCTCGCCGCGCTGGTCCGCGCGGCCAAGGCCTGTTACGACGTCGCGGTGGCCTACGGCACGCCTTTCATCTCGGGGAAGGACAGTTTCTACAACGAATTCTCCGACGGCGAACGGACCATCGCCATTCCACCCACGTTGCTCATATCGGCCATTTGCGTGATGGACGACGTGCGCCGGGCGGTGAGCATGGATGTCAAGACGCCGGGGAACAGTGTCTACGTCGTCGGGCAGACGCGCGACGAACTGGGCGGTTCGCGGTACTATAGCACGCTCGGGTTCATCGGCCGGAACGTGCCGACCGTGGACACGGCCGCCGGGAGCGGGAACATGAACCGGTTGCACGGGGCCATGTCGAAGGGACTCGTGGCCGCCTGCCACGACTGCTCCGAGGGCGGTCTGGCCGTGGCCGCGGCGGAAATGGCCTTCGCAGGTGGATTCGGCATGACGCTGGATCTGAGCGCCGTTCCCCGGGACCCGGACGCGGACCGCGACGACACCGTGCTGTTCTCCGAATCAAACAGCCGATTCGTGGTGGAGGTGCTCCGGGGCCGGGAGACCGAATTCGAAGCGCAGATGGAAGGAAGCCCTTTTGGCCGCGTGGGAACTGTCGACGGGGAGGAGTGCTTCCTCGTGCGCGGGCTGCGGGGGAATGAAATCGTATCTACGGACCTTTCCACCTTGAAGGAAGCATGGCAACGACCCCTGCGCTGGTGATGCCGTGCCACGGCTTGCCTGGCTGCGACCGGCTTTGCTTTGGCTTGCCTGGCTGCGACGAGTCCTGGGATGGCCCGCTTTGCCACGGTGCGCATTGTCACGGCTTGCCTGGCTGCGGCTCGCTGCGCCCTCTCTTCCGAACCCGGGAGCATTCATGTCTACCGCCTCGGTCTTGATTCTTCGCGCCGCGGGGATAAACTGCGACGAGGAAACGGCACACGCCTTCCGTCTCGCGGGCGCCGCGCGGGTGGATTCCGTCCACATCAACGCATTCATCCACGGACGCCGCAGCCTGTCCGAGTACGACGTGCTGGTCCTGTCCGGCGGCTTTTCCTATGGTGACGATCTCTCGGGCGGCAAGGTGCTCGCCAACGAGATGCAGTGCAAGTTGATGGACGACGTGGAATCGTTCATCGAAGAAGAAAAACTGATTCTCGGCATCTGTAACGGGTTCCAGGTCCTGGTGAAAATGGGGCTGCTGCCCCAGACGAAACCGGGTGGGAGACGGCAGGAAGCGACCGTGTTTTACAACGACTCCGGGAAGTTCGAATGCCGCTGGGTCCATCTGCGCAGGAATCCCGACAGCCCCTGCATCTTCACCCGTGATATGCCGGAGACCATCTACATCCCGGTCGCGAACGGGGAGGGCAAGGTCGTGCTGGCGTCGGAGGACGTGCGCGAACGGCTGGGACCGGGCGGGCACATCGCGCTGCGCTACGTCAATCCGCCCTGGGAAGGTGACGGCGAGCCCGCGTATCCCTGGAGTCCAAACGGTTCGGTCGACGCCATCGCCGGGATCTGCGACGCCACCGGACGGATATTCGGCCTCATGCCTCATCCGGAGCGTTACACCCATCCGACTCATCATCCGAGGTGGACCCGGGAGGGCTGCAAAGAGCCCGACGGGCTACATGTCTTCCGGAACGCCGTGAACTATGCCCGTGGGACCCGGTAGATACCGAAGGGAGCGCGCGAATTGAGCTTCCCTCCGTTCAACCGAGCCATCGAACGACGCATGTACCTGATCGGGATCCTCCTGGTTCCCATCGCGCTCTTCGTCCTGCTCAGCCTCGCGACCTACGCTGAAACCGACTATCCCAATTCGAGCCGGGGGCCGGGAGACGTGACCAACCTGGGCGGACGCCCCGGTGCTCTGATATCCTACGGCGCGACGCTCGTCCTCGGTTACGGGGGCTATGTACTGCCTGTGCTCATCGGCCTGATCGCATGGAACCGGATCCGGGTACGCCGTATCGGGATCCTGCTCGAGCAGTCCGGATGGCTCCTCGTTCTCATGACGATTGGAATCGCGACGGCAAGTCTGATCCCGATATTCTCCGAGTCATTCCGCTTCAGGATCGGTGGCGTGCTGGGCTACTTCCTGGGCGGACAGATGGCCGCCGTCCTGGGTGTGAACCTTTCGCTGGCGCTGGGTTGCGTTGTCTTTCTTGCCGTCCTGGCCGTCATGATGAGGCGGATCACCAGGATCCGGACTGGCCGTCCGGAAGCGCCTGGACCATGAATCCTGCGCGGTCGGTCCACGGCCCTGTACGTGCCGCCCCGCGCCCGTCGCGGCCGGTCCGCGGCCCTGTACGTGCCGCCCCGCGCCCGTCGCGGTCGGTCCGCGGCCCTGTACGTGCCGCCCCGATCCCGTCGCGGCCGGTCTGCGGCCCTGTACGTGCCGCCCCGGAGAGCCGCCAATGAAACGATGCTTGACGCTATTGCTCGTCCTCGCCGCATCCCTGGCGATCGCGGCGGGCCCGTTCGACCAGCGGATATTCGAATCCGCGACCGGTCCCGAAGCGACGAAAATGTCCAGCCGGCTCCAGGAAACGCTCGCATCGCAACTGCCCGGTGAGCGGCTGAAGGTCTGGATATCCCTCGCGGACAAAGGGGAGGCCGTCCGCAACGGGTACAACGCGGCCCTGGACGCGGCGCAAGACCGCCTGACGGCCCGGGCGCGCCGAAGGCTTGAGATGAGAAGGAGCGTTACGGCGGGATGGGAGGACATCCCGGTCCATGTTCCCTATATCGACCGGATCGCGGAGTCGGGCGTACAGGTTCATCATGTGTCACGATGGAACAACGCGGTGAGCGCATCCGGCGACCCGGAAGCGATCCGTAGCCTCGCAGAACTGCCCTTCGTCCACAAATTGGAAGCGGTCGGCCGCCTGAGCCGCCCGCGGCCGGTTCAGCCGAGGCAACCCGGGCCTACGGAAACGACGGCGAGCCATCGACGGACCCAGGCCGGCCGGTTCGACTATGGACCGTCTTTCGCCCAGCTGAACCAGTTGCAGGTGCCTGTGCTGCACGAACTCGGCCTGTCGGGCCGGGGCGTGTTGGTGGCATTGTTCGATACGGGATTTCGCCTGGACCACGTGGCGTTCGACAGCCTGAGAACCCGGGTGGAAGCGCACCGCGATTTCGTGGAGGACCACATGGGCATGCCCGGTTTCCCCTTCGAAGGGCATGGCACGCAGGTGCTCTCGACGATCGGAGGATTTGCCCCCGGCCATCTTGTCGGACCGGCGTTCGGCGCCCGCTATCTCCTCGCGAGTACCGAAGCGGTCACCTTCGAGCACGAGATCGAGGAGGACTGGTGGGTCGCCGCCCTGGAATGGGCCGACAGCCTCGGCGTGGACGTGGTGAGCAGTTCCCTCGGATATATCGACTGGTATTCCTACGAAGACATGGACGGTGAGACCGCCATGATCTCCCGGGCGGCATCCATGGCGGCGGACCGGGGCATCGTGGTCGTGAACGCCATGGGCAATCAGGGCGGAGAGCTGTATGAGAAGATGAGCGCTCCGGCCGACGCGGAGAAGGTGATCTCCGTCGGTGCCGTCGACGCCTCCGGAAACCGGACGGAGTTTTCGTCGGTCGGCCCCACCTTCGACGGTCGCACCAAACCGGACGTGATGGCCATGGGCGAAGGCGTATACACGGTGGAACCGTCGTCCGGAACAGCCTATACCCGAAGCGACGGCACTTCCTTTTCCACGCCCCTGGTGGCCGGGGTCGCCGCGTTGCTGCTGGAAGCCTATCCCCACTGGACGCCGGGGCAGGTGCAGAGCGTGCTTCGCCAGACCGGGGGCCGGGCCGCCACGCCGGACACCCTGAACGGATATGGGATCGTACGGGCGGCCGACGCCCTGATGACCGAGTCGCGGGGAACCGTGCGGTCATTCACCGCCGAGAGTGGACCGAGCGGCGTGTTCCTGTCCTGGATCGCGGGGCTGGAAATCAACCTGCTTTCCTACCGGATCGAGCGAAGGGACTATCCCGACGGATCGTATGAATCACTGGCTACCGTTCCGGTGAATCGGTCCGGGGACGATCTTTCCGCCTCGAATGCCTATTCCTACGCCGATACGGACGTGCAGCCGGGCAATGCCTACGAATATCTGCTGCAGCCCGTGGGACGCCCGGGAAGCATGCTGACGGCCGAACCCGTGACGGTGCGCGTAGATCACATTTCCGGCCCGACGGGCGGCCCGGCGGCGATCCTCTATCCGAACGCGCCGAATCCCTTCGCCGGCACCACGGATATCCACTTCGAACTCACCCGGTCGGCCCACATCACCCTGACGATATACGATCTGCTCGGAAGACGGGTGCGGGTCCTAACGGACCGGATGTACGGACCGGGCCGGCATGCCCGGAACTGGAACGGCAGAGACGATGACGGCCGCAACGTCCCCAGTGGCGTGTACTTCTACCGCATGACCGCAGGCACGATTGAAGAGGGCGGCAAGATGCTGCTGCTGCGTTAAGCAGGCCCCCGGCCGCGCGTATCGCGTATCCTGGCCGCGCGTATCCTGGCCGCGCGCGCACTCGCCGTCGGCCCCCCGGCCGCGC
This sequence comes from uncultured Gemmatimonadota bacterium, assembly GCA_964655785.1. Classification (GTDB taxonomy): domain Bacteria; phylum JAAXHH01; class JAAXHH01; order JAAXHH01; family JAAXHH01; genus JAAXHH01. The sequence continues at coordinate 12,620 of CAZZNP010000054.1, read as the reverse complement.
GCGCACTCGCCGTCGGCCCCCTGGCCGCGCGTATCCCGGCCGCGCGTATCCTGGCCGAGCGCGCACTCGCCGTCGGGCTCCCTGACCGTGCGATAAAGAGGTTGACATCGCGGCGACGGCGTGGTTATTTATCAGGGAGCATACAGCGTGGAATTCTGATTGATCATGATTGACGCAGGTTACGGCTAATCGCACATTCTACGGTCTGTGCAAGGGAGTTAGACACCATGGTCACCGTGACGGACATTGCCGCCGACAAGATTAAAACCATGATCGAGGAGCAGGACAGTCCGGACCTCGGGCTTCGCGTAATGATCGCCGGAGGAGGCTGTTCCGGTTTTCAGTACCGTCTCGCCTTCGACAAGCAGTCGACCGAGAACGACCAGATCATTGAGCAGAACGGCATCAAGGTCTTCGTCGACAGCAAGAGCGCCATCTACCTGATGGGTGCGGAACTGGATTACGTGGAAGGCCTGATGGGCGCCGGGTTCAAGGTTAACAATCCGAATGCCAAGGGTTCCTGCGGTTGCGGCGAGTCCTTTTACGTATAGGCCGGCAAGGCGCGTGATCGGAACCAGGCATCCCAGGCTGTCCGTAAACACGGATCGGAAACTTTGGCTGCGGAACCCGAAAACCCCCGTGCGTCCCTGACCGGTATCCGCCACGTCATCGCCGTGGCCAGCGGTAAGGGCGGCGTGGGCAAGTCGACGGTCAGCGTCAACCTGGCCCTCGCCCTCGCCGAGGCAGGCCAGTCCGTCGGGTTGCTCGACGCGGACGTGTACGGTCCGAACGTCCCCCAGATGATGGGCGTCTCCGGGTCCCTCGAGAAAGATCCTTCAGGAAAAATCCAACCCATAGTGAAGCATGGTGTCAGGGTGGTCTCCATCGGATTCGTCGCGGGGCCGTCGGACGCCGTGATCTACCGGGGCCCCCTTGTCGGAAAGATGGTGAAGAGTTTCCTGGGCAACGTGGCCTGGGGGGAACTGGACGATCTGATTGTCGATCTGCCCCCTGGCACCGGCGACGCGTCCCTCACCCTCGCCCAGTCGACGGAACTGACCGGGGCCGTCATCGTCACGACACCTCAGCAGGTCGCCCTGTCGGACGTGCGAAAATCGATCACGATGTTCGAGCGCCTGCGGGTCCCCGTGCTGGGCATCGTTGAAAACATGAGTTATTATGCCAGTCCCGGGACGGGCGAACGGACCTACGTATTCGGCCGGGGCGGCGGCAAGGCGCTGAGCGAAGAACTGGGCCTGCCCTTTCTTGGAGAGATCCCCCTGTCGCCGGCGGTCTGCGCGGCTGGAGACGCGGGCGAGCCGGTCTTCCTCGACCCGGCGGTTACCGTGGAGAAGGCGGCCTTCGAAGGTATCCGGGCGTCCGTGGAGGCCGAGATCGAGCGCCTGCCGGAGCCCGCGCCCGGTCCGGTAAGTTCCTGATGTTGCGGCTTCCCCGGACCATCTACGACGATATGGCCGCCCATGCCGTGGCGGAATACCCCCGGGAATGCTGCGGTTTTCTGACCGGGACCGACGATCCGGATACCTGGCGGGTGCACCGGTGCACGAACATTCAGAACGAACTGCACGAGAAAGATCCGGCGGAGCATCCCCGGGACGCCCGGACCGCCTATGCGTTCAGCCGGGAGGACATGGAGCGGCTGTTCTTCGGTAAGTTCGACCCGCCGGGCGCGCGGGTACTGGGTTTCTACCATTCCCACCCGGACGCGCCGGCGTATTTCTCGGAGAAAGACCGGATGGAAGCCTTGACCGGATGGATGGACCCGGAACCCGGCTACCTGGTCCTTGCCGTCACGCGAGACGCCGTAAGCGAAATCAGGATGTTCCGGTGGATGGACGATGATGCCGGTTTCGAAGAGTCGCCCGTGGAACGGGCCTGATGCCCAAGTGGGGATAGTCCTATGAAAGAAGTATTCGACGAGGTCGTGGAAGTCCTGTCGCGGGATGAAGAGGCGGCACTTTCCACCATCGTATCGAGCAAGGGTTCGCTGCCGATGAGCAAGAAGGCGAAAATGCTCGTCAAGCGGGACGGCACGTTCACCGGAACGGTGGGCGGCGGCTGTCTTGAAGCCGATGTCTGGGCCGAAGCCCGCGAAGTGATGGACCGGTCCTCCCCCCGGCTTCAGCGGTTCATTCTGACCGAGAAGCACGCCGGCGACGAGGGGCTGAACTGCGGCGGAAACGTTGAGATCTTCACGGAACCTATCGGTGCGGGACCCATGCGGGAAGTCTTCGAGGCGATTCGCGGTCTCCACAACGCGCGGGGCATCGGACTCCTGGCCACGCTGGTGTCCGGCCGGCCTGGAACGGAAGGCGGCAAGCTGCTGGTCACCGATTCCGGCGAGACCGTCGGGACGCTCGGAGACCCCGCCCTGGACGACCGGATCCGTCTGGATGCGGCATCGGAAATCACCGAGAACCTGTTACAGGTGGTTACGCTGGAGCATGAAGGCGTCGAGACTCGGGTATTCATGGAGTCCATCTGGCCGGCGCCGCAACTGTTCCTCTTCGGCGGAGGCCACGTCGCCCGGGCCATCGCGCGGATCGCCGATACCGTGGGATTCCGCATCATCGTCGTGGACGACCGGCCGGCCTTCGCGAACCGTGAACGGTTTCCCGAGGCCGACGAGGTGGTCGTGGACGCCTTTGACGAGGTCGTGGACAAACTGCCCATAGACGGCTCATCCTACCTGGTCGCCGTGACCCGGGGACACCAGTGGGATCAGCCCGTCATCGAGCAGGCGGTCCGGACCGGCGCCGCGTACATCGGCATGATCGGCAGCCGGCGCAAGATCGCCCTCATGTGGAAGAACCTGGAAAAGAAAGGCGTGCCCCGTCATCTGCTGGACCAGGTGCACGCGCCGATCGGCGTGGAAATCGGCGCCGATACGCCCGAAGAGATCGCGGTGAGTATCATGGCCGAGTTGATCGAGTTCCGGCGGTCCGGCGGAAAGCCGGCCCACCTGCTTTCCTCGGTGGAGGAATCGGCGGGAACGGGCGGCCTGCGCTAACCGTTGTGCCCGTGTCTGCAGGCTAACCGGCCTCCCCTAGTTCGTCGCGGTTTTCACCTATCTTCGCGACCGCCCGGACGATGTCCTCCATGTCGTCCCGGCTGCCCAGCAGCACATTCTGCGAGAACCAGACCGCTTCCGAGCCGCACGCCCTTTCCGTTACCGGAAGATTCAACCCATCATAGTCGACGGACGAAAGCGCCGGACTCTGGTAGATGCCGTAGTTCCGGTCCCTGAAAACCGGCTGTTTGTACAATGGCATGGAATAACCCGGACTGGTGGGGATCCCCTCGGCGCGCAGAGCCTCGATGAACCGTGTTTTCGGAATCCCGCCGAAGGCGTCCTCGTTGTACCTGAACATGTACAAGTGACGCGCGTGCCGGTCGCACTTCGCGGGCCGGGCCACCGGGACGACACCGTGGATCGCACCGAGGCGTTCGGTCAGGTACTCGCCGTTCGCGTGACGCCGGTCGGCCTGGTCCTCCAGGTGCTTCATCTGGGCCAGGAGCAGGGCGCCCTGAACCTCGGTCATCCGATTGTTTCCTGCAATGCGGTAGTGGTTGTACCGGGGGCCCGGCGCGACGTGCCCGCAGTCGGCGAGGGATCCGGCTGCCGCCGCCAGGCCGTCGTCGTCGGTGAGCATGATGCCCCCCTCACCGGCGTTGAGGTTCTTGGATGACTGGAAACTGAAGGCGCCGATCGCGCCGATCGCGCCAACGCCCCGTCCACCCCAACGTGCGCCGTGGGCCTGTGCCGCGTCCTCGATCACCGCCAGGCCGTGGCGTCCGGCGATCTCCCCCAGTCGATCCATGTCCGCGGGCAGACCCGCGAAGTGCACCGCCACTATGGCCCGGGTCCGAGGCGTGACGGCCTTTTCAACCAGATCGGGATCCAGGTTGTATGTAAGGGGATCGATGTCGACGAACACGGGCACGGCGTTCGACATCACGATCGAACTGGCCGATGCGATGAAGGTATAGGCCGGAACGATGACTTCGTCGCCGGGTTCGATGCCGATCGCCTGCAGCGCGAGGCAAAGCGCCGTGGTGCCGTTGCTGACGGCGATGCCGTGGGCGGCATGCTGAAAGGTGGCGAAGCGCTGCTCGAAGGCGCGCACTTGCTCGCCCTGAATACTTCCCCAACGGCCGGAGCGCACGGTTTCGGCCGCGGACCGGGCGCTTTCGTCCAGATTCATGGGCCAGGCGGGAAAGGGTTCCGTCCGAACCGGCGTCGCGCCGTTTATGGCCAACCGGGGCATGGGATACTCCTGATTTTCAGTCGAAAAGGGCTTCCACGAAGGCGGGCGCGTCGAAATCCTGCAGGTCCTCGATGCCTTCGCCCACGCCGATGAGCTTGACGGGGACGGCCAACTGTTCGCCGATGGCGAACACGATGCCGCCCCGGGCGGTGCCGTCCAGTTTCGTCAGCGCGATACCCGTCAGACCGCCCAGAGCTTCGCTGAAGACTCGGGCCTGGGACAGCGCGTTCTGGCCCGTCGTACCGTCGAGGACGAGTAGCACCTCGTGGGGGGCGCCATCCAGTTGCCTGCCCAGGGTGCGCTTGATCTTCTTCAGTTCCTCCATCAGGTTGTCCTTGGTGTGCAACCGGCCGGCCGTGTCGATAATGACGACGTCCGCGTTCCTGGCGATGGCGGCCTGCATGGCGTCGAAGGCTACGGCAGACGGATCGGAACCGTGCTGGTGCCGGATGATTTCCGCATCCGCGCGGCTGGCCCAGATTTCCAGCTGCTCGATGGCCGCCGCCCGAAAGGTATCCGCCGCGGCCAGAATGACTTTCTTTCCTTCCCGAGCGTACCGCGCCGCCATCTTGCCGGCGGTCGTCGTCTTGCCCGTCCCGTTGACACCCACGACCATGACGACGTGGGGCCGGTTGTCCGATTCAGGAGGCGGCGTATCGCCCAGGATCCCCGCCATCTCCTCTCGGAGCAGCGCCATGAGCTCTTCGGGATTCCGTGTCCGCTGGTCGACCGCGCGTTCACGCAGACCGTCGATGATCCGGATGGTCGTTTCCATGCCCACGTCGGTCTGTAGCAGAATGGACTCGATTTCCTCGAGCAGGTCTTCGTCGATACGGTCGTAACGTCCCAAGGCCTGGTCTATCCTTCGCACCAGTCCGTCCCGCGTTCTGGCCAATCCGTCTTTCAGTCTGCGTACGACGCCCTGCATATCCGTGGCCTCCGCGTGCTGTTCGTTCCTTAAAGCCGCATCATATAAAAAAGCCGGGAGAGCGGTGCTCGGCCTTCCCGGCTGTCGTTATGTGCTCCGTTTCACGTCTTTCGGACCTGTCCGCCTACAGATGGCCGTCGATCTTCTCGGCGAGCTGCTGCTTGGGGAGCGCGCCGATGATCCGGTCCACCTCGGCGCCGTCCTTGAATATCAACAGGCTCGGGATGCTCCGGATTCCGAAACGGGTGGCTGCTTCGCGGTTCTCGTCTACGTCGACCTTGACGACTTTCAGGCGTCCGTCGTAATCACCCGCGAGTTCCACCAAAGTGGGGGCGACGGCCTTGCAGGGCCCGCACCATTCCGCCCAGAAATCGACCAGCACGGGCGTGCTGCTTTCAATTACTTCCGACTCGAATTGTTCGTCCGTGATCGCTGTTGGTTGTCCCACTTTCGCCGCTCCTTTCACGGTGATGAGTTAAATTCGTTTCCAGCCAAATACAGTATTTTGAGGGTGATTTGTCAAGGTTTTTCGCCGGGAGCGACGGCGTTATGGATCAGGCGTATTCGTCAAGGCCGTAGTCACTGATCTTGCGGTAGATGGACCGCTCGCTGATGCCGAGCTCCCGCGCGGCACGCCCCCTGTGTCCTCCATTACGCTCCAGGGCCCGCCGTATGGCTTCCCGCTCCCAGTCTTCCATTGAGCGCAACCGGTCCAGTCCGTCATCGCCCGGCACCACTATGGCCGGCCTTTCGGGGCCCTGGTTCGAGTCTCCGGAGAGCGGATCGAGTTCCTGTTCTGCTTCTTCCTGGGCTGGATCGAGTACCGGCTCCGTTACATCTGGAGGCGGATCGAGTTCCGGCTCCGTTTCTACCGGGGGCGGAAGGTGAAAGCGTTCCGGAAGCTGTTCGGAATCCCGGCTGCCCAGGGCCGCGGAGATTTTGGCCGGGAGTTCGTGGATGGCGGTCAGTATCTGCCAGAGGATCTTGTAGAACATCTCGCGGTCCATGTCCTCCGGGTTGCGGTTCTGCGGAACCGGCAGGGCGCGGTTCGCCATGGGCGGCGTGTAGATCGCAACGGGCAGGTCCTCCGCCTCGATCCTGGATTTGCCTGAGGTGACCACCAGGGATTCGACGAGGTGCCGCAGTTCACGGATGTTGCCCGGCCATTCGTAGTCCGTGAGGGTCGCCAGGGCCTCCTCCGTGAAGACAGGAGGAGATATGCCGTGCCGCTCTCGCGCCTCGTGAATGAAGTGGTTTATCAGTCTGGGAATGTCCTCCCGGCGTTCGCGCAGCGCGGGCAAATGGATGTTCACCGCGTTGAGCCGGTAGTACAGATCCTGGCGGAACGCCCCGTCCTGAAGGTCCCCGGCGAGATCGCGGTTGGTCGAGGCGATCAGCCGGACGTCGGTCTTCACCGGCGTCGAGCCGCCGACCCGGGTGAATTCCTGCTGCTCCAGGACACGCAACAGTTTCACCTGCGTGGAACGAGGCATCTCGCCGACTTCGTCGAGTAGCAGGGTGCCGCCGTCGGCCTGTTCGAAGTAACCCTTCCGCTGGCCCTTGGCATCCGTGAAGGCGCCTTTTTCGTGGCCGAACAACTCGCTTTCCAACACGCCTTCGGCGATGGCGCCGCAGTTGATCGGGATGAAGGGACCGTCCCGCCGGCCGCTGAAATGGTGTATCGCCCGGGCGAAACCTTCCTTGCCGGTACCGCTCTCGCCGGTGAGCAGGACCTGTATCTCCGTCGGCGCTACCTGGAGCACCGATTCCATGGCCGCGATGAAGCGCTCGTTCCGGCCCACGAGCCGAAAACGCCGCTGAAATTCGCTGCGCAGGTCCAGCACGCGCATCTTCGTCAACAGCTCCCCGGCATCGACCGGTTTCTCGATATAGTCGCTGACGTCAAGCCGGCGGTACTGGCCGGGCGCCTGGCGCTGCCGCGTGGTCAGAATGATATCGGTATCGGGGTGTTTCCCCGAAATCGTGCGGATCAGCCGCTCCGGATCGGTGTCGCTCAGGCCGAGATCTACAAGGACTGCATCCGGCGGTTCCTTCCTCATCGCGCTCAGCGCTTCGGCCGCGGCGCTGGTTTCCCGCACGTCATACCCCCCATCCCGCAGGATGCGCGCGGCGTGGCGCCGGCTGTCCGTTTCGCCGTCGACGACCAGAATCGTCCGACCTTCCACTCCGGGACTCCTTGGCAAACGCTACTCCAGGTGATAGGTCTTTAACTTACGGAAGAGGGTGCGCTGGCCGATCTGCAAAACGCGGGCGGTCCGCGCCTTGTTCCGCCCGCACGCGGCCAGGGTCGCGGCGATCAGCCGTCGCTCGCTTTCCTTCATCGACATGCCCACCCGGATGTCCACTCCGTCTTCTTCCCCTCCGTCCGCCGCGGATCGGCCGGACCCGACGATGCGGACCGGCAGAAACTCCGCCGGAATGTCCTCCACGTCCAGGGCGGAACCATCGGCGAGCAACACCATGGTTTCAAGGCAGCGGCGCAGCGACCCGCCATCTTCGGACCAGTCGACAGAAGCCAGCAAAGCCAGGGCTCCGTCGGTGATACTCCGCACGGGCACGTTGCGTTGTTCGGCGATCTTCAAGGCGAGGTAGCGGATGAAGTCCGGCGAAAAGTCTTCCTGTCGCTCCGGGCTGTCGTTCAGCGGGATCGCCGCGGATTCCGGCTGAGTGTGCCGTATGAACTCCGGGACGTCCGTCACGGTCAACGCTTCCCCTGCTCCCATGACGATCATGCCCTCGATGCAGTTCTCCAGCTGGCGGACATTCCCGGGCCAGTGGTAGGTCGAGAGCAATTCCAGGGCCCGGGGGTCGATGCGCTCGATCGACTTATTCTCCCGTTCGCTGAACCGGCGAATGCAGTGGTCGATCAGCAAGGGAAGATCTTCCTTCCGTTCACGCAGGGGCGGGAGGGAAAGGGTCACCACGCGCAGCCGGTAATAGAGGTCTTCCCGGAAGCGTCCATTCTCGATCTCGGCCTCCAGGTCGCGATTCGTCGCCGCGATGACCCGGGTGTCCGTCTGAAGCCAGCTCCCGCTGCCCACCCGCTGGAACTTGCGCTCCTGGAGGACCCGCAACAGTTTAACCTGCGTGGACGGAGCCAGTTCGCCCACCTCGTCGAGGAAAAGCGTGCCTCCGTCGGCCAGCTCGAAGCGGCCCTTGTAGGTCTTGACCGCATTTGTGAAGGCGCCTCTTTCGTGGCCGAACAGCTCGCTTTCGATCACCCCTTCAGAGAGGGCGTTGCAGAAGACCGGCACAAAGGACTTGTCCCGGCGGGAACTATTCTGGTGAAGGGCGTGGGCTACCAGTTCCTTGCCCGTGCCGCTCTCGCCGAAGATCAGCACGGTCGACTGGGTGTCGGCGATCTGAAGGATCTGCTCCCGGATGCGCTGCATGGACGCGGATCGTCCCACGATGTTCTCGAATCCATAGCGGTTGTCCAGCTGGTGCAGCAGCTTCTGGTTTTCCTCCACGATGCGCTGCCGGTCCTGGATCTTCTCGATCTCCGCCGCGAGCTTCTCCTCGTAGACGGGTTTTTCCAGTACGTCGTACGCCCCCTCCTTCATGGCGGCGACGGCCAGGCCCATGGAACCGGGTTCCGTCATCAGGATGACGCCGATTTCCGGATTCCTGCCGAGCGCCACGGCCATCAGCCGCAGTCCGTCTATCCCCGGCGCGCTCAGGTCCGAGATGATGACGCTCGTGGGCTCCGCGGCCAGGACGTTGAGGGCCTGGTCGCTGTTTTCTACGGCGATCACGCGGTATCCACGCCGGGTCAGACCGTGGTGTTTCGCGTCCCGGTCCCGGGAGGATCCTTCGACCAGCAGGATGACGGATTCTGACGGACCGTTCATGGTATTAGATTCGGAAGGGCAAGGGAATGGTAGACGCGGCTTCATGACCGGGCGCAGATTCGGGCCCCTGTGCGGCTTCATGACCGGGCGCAGATTCGGGCCCCTGTGCGGCTTCATGACCGGGCGCAGATTCGGGCCCCTGTGCGGCTTCATGTCCGGGCGCAGATTCGGGCCCGTGTGCGGCTTCATGTCCGGGCGCAGATTCGGCCCCGTGTGCCGCTTCATGTCCGGCCGGTTCGGCGCCCCTTCGAAATTACGCCAATGGAGGGTGGATGTCAATCGTAAACAGGGTGTTC
>CAZZNP010000054.1:912-3135 GCA_964655785.1 uncultured Gemmatimonadota bacterium | reverse complement strand
GCCCGCTTTCCAGGCTGGCCTGGTGTTGTCCTTGTGTCGTTGCAGCCCGCTTTCCAGGCCGGCCTGGCGTCGTCCTTGCGGAATTGGGTCCTGGTCGGTACCCGCGGTCAGGTTGCCGCCAGTTCGTCGTGCACGGACCGGGTGTCGATACCCAGGCCGTCGAGCAGGTCTTTCCTGATCTTGCACACCATGGTGTACGCGGGGTCGAAGACGTTGCCCATGTCGTACTCGACGCACTGGCCTAGCAACGTGTGGGCAGCCCGCGGATCGAGGCCGTAGTCGGATTGCAGCCACCGCAGCATCTCGGTGGTCGCGTGTTGGACGCACTGGTCGAGGGGCCGGGCATTGCCCGCCGTGAAGAGGTATTCCGCGTTTTCGCCGCGGGGCCAGTTGCTCCGCTTCCCCTTGAGCAGCCGAAAGGTGAACCGTACGTCGAAGGAAATCTCGACACCGGTGCCGACGATCTCTCCGTCGCCCTGTACAGCGTGGCCGTCGCCGATGTGGAACAGCGCGCCGGGCGCGAACACGGGGAAGTACGCAGTAACGCCTTCCACGAATCCGCGGTAGTCCATGTTCCCGCCGTGGCTGGCGGATGTGGCCGTCGATATCGCCTGGCCCTTGTCCGGCGCCACGCCGAAGCATCCCGTCATGGGCGCCATGGGCAGGGACATCCGCCCGAGCCGGGTGTCGTCCGGTTCGACCAGCGTGACCGTCCGGCGGTCCGGGTCCACCTCCCAGCGGCACAGGTCGTCCCGGCTCGTGATTTCCCCCGCGGTTTGCCGCACGTAATCGGGATCGAGCACGTTGGGCGCTACGGAGGGCCGGGTCCAGCCGAACGGACGGTTGGGCGTCAGCCGGTCCAGGTGCACGGCCAGCGTGTCCCCGGGTTCGGCGCCTTCGACGTGAAAGGGACCCGTCTGCGGGTTGCCCGGGGGCGTCACGGGCGTGTCGGTGCGGTCCTTCCCCCGCGCGTCGACCGTCGACGTGACGACAGTGTCCCCGTCCTGCACGCGCAGGGCGGGTTCGTGGGTACCCATGTTGGTATAATACCGGGTGGGTTCGTAATGGTGGATCATGATCGCTCCTGAATCTTTGATAGGGATCAGCACGGAAAATGGCCCGGTTTACGCCGGTTAGAATAACCCGGTACGGTACGGACGGTCAAGGTGAATCCGGTGTTCCCGGCGCCGGGGGAAGCGCCGCTCGCCGGAGTCGTTCCGCGGTTTCCCGCGACCATAAAAGCACACGGTTCGCCCATGCACCGGAACCACGGGTCCTCTGCGTGATATACCTTGACACGAAGGAGGGACCGGTCTATAAAATACACTGGCTTCCATGTCGCTCGTACGCGTCTCGCCTGGACCTCAACGTATGCCAATCCGGCCCTATGAAGATACCATCGTCGACCTGACACCGTCAGACGACAAGGTCCATCACATCCTCCCCGAGTTCCAGCGGACCCGGTCGGACTGTCCCCACGGCGTGGAATTCTGGGTAACGATTCGCACGGTTTCGCGCGATAACGAACCGTTGATCCTCCAGTGGTGCATGTCGTGCCGGCAGGTGGACGTCCTGAGGCAGGAAGAATACGACTGGCGCGCACGCCTGGAGGAGATGCGGACCGATGATGTCCCGGACCGCCTGGACCGCCCGGAGGAGCTGCGGACCGATGATGTCCCGGACCGCCCGGACCGCCCGGACCACCCGGACCGCCTGGACCGCGCGGAACCGGACCTGGCGTAGGCGGGTTTGGCCGCGTACTAGACGATGATAGGACCGCCCGGACCGCCTGGACCACGCGGACCACCTGGACCGCCCGGACCGCCCGGACCGCCCGGACCACCTGGACTGGCGGGAACCGGACCTGGCGTAGGCGGGTCCGGCGGGCTGGTAAGCACAAGTATTCTGGATCACGATTCAACCCATCGAAGGAGTACGGGCATGGGCAAGAAGACAAAGATGTGGGGCGAGGATCATTCCGATTATATCTGGCTGGACGGGGAGCAGGTCCCGTGGGACCAGGGTACGGTGCACGTCACGCAGGGTCATATATTCGCCCACGCCATTTTCGAAGGGATCCGGGCCTACTGGAACGACGATAAGGAGAAACTCTTCGTCTTCCGGTTCGAAGATCACTTGAAACGCCTGTACCGGTCGATAAAGCTGATGCGGATGGAAACGCCCTACACGCTGGAGGACGTTTGGAACGGCTCACTCGAGCTG
>CAZZNP010000054.1:0-902 GCA_964655785.1 uncultured Gemmatimonadota bacterium | reverse complement strand
CCGGGAGGACGTCTACGTTTTCCCGACCGTCTATTTCTCGCCGAATGTATATCTCAACAAAATGGCGGGACCGGCCCACGTTTACGTCCACACCTTTCCCTACGGTTCCAACCTGCGCAGAAAAGACGGCGCCCGGTGTTCAGTCAGTTCGTGGACGCGGATTTCGGATAATACGCTCCCGGCCCGCATCAAGTGCTGGGCCAACTACCGGAACAGCGCCATCGCGTGGACGGACGCCACGCTCAAAGGTTTCGACGAAACGATCATGCTGAACAACCGCGGAAAGGTCTGCGAAGCACCCGGCGCCTGCCTGATGATGATCCAGGACGGCGTCCTGATCACACCGCCTGTCACGGCCGATATCCTGGTGAGCGTCACCCGGGATACCATATTGAAGATCGGGCGGGACATCCTGGAGATGCCGGTCGTGGAAAGGGAGGTGGACCGCACGGAGCTGTATACGGCCGACGAGGTTTTCCTGTGCGGTACCGGCGCGGAGGTGACGCCGGTCACTTCGATTGACAACTACGACATCGGCGGTGGATCGATCGGTCCGGATACCCAACGGTTCCGCGAGGCCTACAACGGTCTTATCCGGGGCATCGACGAACGTTTTCCCGAATGGCGCACCGAGGTACCCCTGTAACCCCTGTAGCATATGTAGCTTAGGGTTATCGGTTTTCGGCGGCCGGCTTCGCCAGGCTGATGAGGTTGGCGAAAAGCCGCACGGCACCGGGCACGCCCGCGGGCAGTTGTCGGAACCAGGCGTAGCCCGTGTAGATGTAGCGCCCCTTGCCGTAACGGGCTTCGACGAGTCCGCCGGCCCTGGGCGGCTCTCCCGGATCCTGCGAGGCCATGAGCGGCGTGTAGCGGGGATCCCATTCTCCCAGGAAATACAGGCC
>CAZZNP010000053.1:24207-25575 GCA_964655785.1 uncultured Gemmatimonadota bacterium | reverse complement strand
CGGACCAGCCGGACCAGGGACGTCCGCCTCGTCATAAACGGCGAGACCCGGGACAGCCGCCAGGTGATCATCGAAGACGGCGGGACGGGCTCTGTACAGTTCAATGTCGTAATCGATACACCCGGCCGATACTCCGGATACGTTGAACTGGACGAGGATGACGTCGCAGCCGACAATCGGCGGTATTTCACCCTCCACGTCCCTGAAGCGTTCGGTGTCACGGCCGTTGGACAGACCGAGTCCAGGTACTTCATCGAGCAGGTGCTGAAGCCGACGGGTGGACTGGTCACGCCCGTGGACCTGCAGACTGCATCCGCCGACGTGTTGAACAGCGATCTGTACGAAACGGGCGTGCTGATCGTGGATGGCGGCGTGGAACTGACGCCGGCGCGTCTTTCGAGCCTTGAGCGGTATGTTTCCTCCGGTGGCGGGGTTCTGTTGTTTCTCGGAGAAGGGCTGGACCCGGCCGGATACGGGCACGGGTTTTTCACCGACGTCTTCGGCTGTACGATCACGGACAGAAGGGGGTTGCCGGGGCGAAAGACGTCTTTTCACCGGCTGGACCAGGTCGACTTCGAGCACCCTGTCTTCCGTTTCGACGGCCGCTCCTCCGAAACGCTGTCGACCGGCGCGGTCCGTTTCTACGCGTCCTATGCCGTGAATGCGGGCATCGACGGGAGGGTGATCGCGCGGTTCATGGACGGTACGCCGGCGATCCTCGAAGGTCGATCCGGCAGCGGCCGGGCGCTGCTTATCGCGTCCGACATCAACACCGGATGGAGCGACCTGGCGCTGAGAAGCGCGTTCGTGCCCTTCATGCATCGCGGCGTCCGGTATCTTCATCCATCCGTTATGGTTGCCGAAGGCGGTTATCTCGCGGGAAGTCCGATCGCGCAGCCGCTGATCCGATTTCCGGCAAATACAGAACTTTACCTGGATTACCCGTCGGGTCGAACGGAGACGGTCAATTCGCGAATCGGCCGCAACGGGATAACGGTGGAGGTACCTGATACCAGACAACCCGGCGTATATACACTGCGGAACGATGACGCCGTCGTGCAGGCGTTCGCGGTAAACCCGGATACGCAGGAATCGGACCTGGCTCGATACACTCCGGCAGAAGCGGCCGGGTTTTTAGGAAACGGCGCCCATGTCGTTCTGGTGGAACAGGACGATGCCTCGGGAGGCGCCGAGGGCGTCACACGTGGTGGGCTTTTAAGCGCCGGGGGCAGGTACGAAATATGGCGATCGCTGATCGTCCTGATCATGGCGATCATGATGGCGGAATACTGGCTTTCGGGTTCGCGAACCGGGGGAAACGTGAAACGGAGGACCGGAGATGACGTCGCTCCGTCCGGTCACGAAGGC
>CAZZNP010000053.1:4609-24107 GCA_964655785.1 uncultured Gemmatimonadota bacterium | reverse complement strand
GGGAAACGTGAAACGGAGGACCGGAGATGACGTCGCTCCGTCCGGTCACGAAGGCACGGCGCTCCAGGGAAACGGATTGGCCGGTCGGATCCGGCACCTCCTGGAACGGTTTCTCGCCGCGACAGGACTGACGCGCAACCCGAACTGACGCACAACCCGAACTGACGCGCAAACAGGAGAGCGTAACTCTAACTGACGCGCAACCCGAACTGACGCGCAAACAGGAGAGCGTAACTCTAACTGACGCGCAAACAGGACTGACGCACAACCCGAACTGACGCGCAAACAGGAGAGCGTAACACCCACTATGCGAGAAATGCACGAAATACCTAGGAACATCCGTGAACGCGCTCTGCTGGTCGGCATGGTGCCTTCGAACGAGCGGGTCTCCGAAATGGAGGAGTCGCTCGATGAACTCGCCCTGCTGGCGGATACGGCCGGCGCGAAGATCGTCGATCGGATCATCCAGGTTCGCGGCGCCATGCATCCGGCGTACTATATCGGGACCGGAAAGGCCAAGTCGATCGCCGAGTTGTGCGAGGCCGAAGAGATCGACCTGGTGATTTTCGATGATGATCTCACTCCCGCGCAGGTCAGGAACCTGGATCGTGTCATCGAACGGCGCATTCTGGATCGCAGCGGCCTGATACTCGATATATTCGCCTCGCGGGCGAAGTCGAGGCAGGCCAAGTTGCAGGTCGAGCTAGCCCAGTTGCAGTACATGATGCCGCGGCTGACCAGGCAGTGGGACCATTTGTCCCGGCAGGAAGGCGGCGTGGCGGCGGGATCGGGCGGCGCCATCGGCGTGCGAGGACCCGGCGAGACTCAACTGGAGATCGACCGCCGGCTGATCCGTGGACGCGTTACCCACCTGCGCAGGAATCTCGAGCAGGTGGCCGCTTCCTACCATCGACAGCGCCGACGCAGAAGCGCCATGTTCTGTATTGCCCTGATCGGTTATACCAATGCCGGAAAGTCCACGATATTCAATGCTTTCACCCAGGCCGACACGCTCATCGAGGACAGGCTCTTCGCCACCCTCGACGCGACGACGCGCGCCATAAACGTTACCCCCGGCCAACCCGTTCTGTTGTCGGATACCGTGGGCTTTATCCGGAAGCTGCCCCATCACCTCATTGCATCTTTCAAAAGCACGCTTACCGAGGTCTACGACGCGGACCTGCTGATACATGTCGTAGACGGCAGTCATCCCAATCACGCGGAACACATCGCGACGGTGAACCAGGTGCTGGCGGAGTTGGGAGCATCCGACCTTCCCTTGCTGGTGGTTTTCAACAAGGCGGACCTCCTGGAGAGTCCGGAGGCACTGGATCTTCTGTCGCTTTCCTATCCCGACGCCATCACCGTATCCGCCCTGGATCCGAGTGATATAGACCGTTTGCGACAGACGATTTCAGGAAGGGTCGATCTTCATCGCGTGGAATTGGAATTGCTGATCCCCTATGAAAACGGACATGCGGTATCCGTCGCGTATGAATCGGGGGAAGTGCTGAGCCGGGAAGACGAATCGGAGGGCGTTCGCCTTACGGTCCGTATGATGCCGTCGGTTGCCGGCCGCCTTGGCAAGACGCTGGACGCTTTCGTGTGCGGGCAGGTGGACTGACCCGCGCCGCGATATCGGCGTTCGGAGCTAGGGTTTGGTGGGATCGGTCTCGGGCGCGCTGCCGGGTACGGGCGTAGTCTGGGTATAAGATCCTATTCCACGCTCCTCTATGAAGCTCCTGTCCATAGGCTGCAGCTCCTGCAGCCATTGTGGATTGTAGATTTCTCCCCGTGCAGAAGAGTGAAGCAGTTCATACCGGCCTATGCCTCTCCGATCGCCGAAAACGAAGAAATGCCGGCCGCCTTCAGAAGTGCGTGATGGGTCGCCCGAAACGCCCTCCGTGTAGTACCAGACCTGGTGGGCTTTCGTGATATTGTCGCTGTCGTACCGCACGATTTCTTCCGGCTGGCCGTACCGGATGAAAACCGTACCACGGTCGCTTTCCGCACCACCCAGTTGAAAATCGGCATAGGAAAACCGTTCGTTGAACACCATCATGGATTCGTTTTCAGGTGTATCGGGCGTAGGATCGCGCATGCGCCAGAAGGCGATCAGGAATTCGGTCTTGCCTTCGAGGTCGAGATTGTCATAGAGATCGCGCTCCTGCTTGGACGCCAGTATTGCCAACTGCCTTCGCCCTCTCTTCGCCTGTTCCTCGGACAATACCGTGGCGGGCGGCGTAGGGGGCGGAGGCTGGATAATTTCGAAAATGCCCGAACTGGATGCTTCCTCCCCGGAATGCAAGTCTATGACCTTCACCTCGTGTGTATAGACTCCATCCGGGAAGGTCATGAAGTCCAGCGCCATCACGTCCAGTCCGTCGGAACCCGAAACACGCCGGTTTTTCTTGGGCGGGAGGGGGAAAGTCATTCCGTTGTCATGACTGGTTACCGAGGGGAAAATGTCGTAGACCGCCTCGTTTCCGGTCGAATCCGGTGCCAGGTTGTATATCTCGAAATACAGGAACATGTTGCGCGGCTTGTAACTGCCATCTTCGGGCATTTCGGCCCACTTCTCGAAAATCCGAAGCGGACTGGGCAATACCAGCAAGCCGTTTTTCGTGAAACGGTTGTTCTCTTCGGTCCGCTGGACGAGCATCGAGAACTGCAGATCGCTCACTGCGAGTACAGGTTCCGTAAACGACCGTGCGACAAAGGGTTTGACGGCTTCGCCATTGCGAGTGGAATTCAGGTCGCTCAGGAGGACCTTAGCACGGTACGAACCGGCTTCGACGCCGGCGACGATCTGTTCAAGGACTACCCTTTCTTCGCCTCTGCGTGTGACGACGACTGGCCGGTCCGTCTGGTATTCCCTTTTCTGAACCGACTGAAAAACGACGTTGTCCTGCTCGTCGACGATGGTCAGATCGATTTCGAATGTGGCGACGTACATCCTGTCGTCTCGCTCTTCGAGCGTGAACTCGCTGGGACGGCAAAGGAAATAGAACTCCAGGTAGGTCTGTCCTTCCGGACCTTTGAATCCACTCACGTCGACGGCAAAATCAATATCGCCGGTACTGTTCGCCGGCAACAGGAAGGGGTCGCCGACGGCATTGGCGGAATCCGCTTCCGTTGCGGCGGGTTCCACATCTTTCGCATCGGTTTCCTGGTCCTGCGCCGTGGCGGACCAGGCGCCGAGCAGGCAGACAAGGCACAGGAGAAGGCTGTATTTTCTAAACACTTCGGGAATCTCCAGGTTTGATTATATACCAGTTACTGGATAGCGCGGTGAGACGGCAACCGCGTTACGTGGCGGTCTCGCGTTACGAACCGGTCTGCGTTATGTGCAGGTCTCGCGTTACGAACCGGTCTGCGTTACGTAACGGTCAACTTTACGTATCGGTCTGCGATATCGATTGACGCGCGGAGACGAAGAACCAATCTATGTTTCTCCGCTGGATACTTGCGGTCGCGTTGTGATCTTGATGTAATCTAAGGTTATATCCACATTCGGGCAACTTATTTGTCCGGGCGGCCGGATTGGACGGCCGGTTGTGAACAGGAGGATCCCATGTTGCGCCTCTGGTCGGATCGAACCATGCCTTCGGTTGTTCAATCGGATTTCGATGGACGCATACTCGTGCATGGCTCGGCGGAGGAGTCCTTCGACGATCCGCTGCGTGACCTGCCAGGCGCCTATGCGATCGTAGCGGGCGCGCGGAGAATATATGACGGGAAACTCATGGACAGGTTTCCGGAAGTGAAGGTCATCTGCCGGACGGGTATAGGCGTCGACAACATCGTCGTACCCGATGCCACGGCTCGGGGCGTCGCGGTCTGCAACACGCCGGAAGGCCCGACCCTGTCCACGGCCGAAACGGCGATCGCCCTGATCCTCGCCGCGGCAAAGCATATCAAGCGGGTTTCCCGGGAATTCGCGGAACATCCCGGCCAGGACTACCTGTCCGGCTACCAGGGTGTGGAGCTGTACGGACGGACGCTGGGTCTCATCGGTCTGGGCAGAATCGGAGGAAGGGTGGCACAGGTGTCCGTCGCGCTCGGTATGCGGGTGGTCGCCTACGATCCTTACATCGGGGACGAGCGTACGGCGGAAATGGGCATCGAACGGGAAGACCGGATCGAGGCCGTGCTTGCCAGGTCGGATGTCGTCTCGGTTCACGCGCCGCTTACGGAAGAGACCCGCCACCTGATGAACGGCGATCGCTTCGCGCAAATGAAACCGGGCGCGTTCTTCGTCAACGTGTCCAGGGGCGGCCTGGTGGATGAACGGGCCCTATGTGACGCCCTCGATCGCGGGCATCTGGCCGGAGCGGCCCTGGACGTGTTCGACCCCGAACCTCCGTCCCGTGACAACCCGCTGCTTCGACGCGAAGACGTGGTAGCCACGCCTCACATCGCGGGCGTTACGGTCGAAAGCAGGGAACGAATGTGGCGGATGGCGCTGGCCATGGCCTTGCAGGTGTGGAACGGCCAGCGTCCGGACTACATCGTCAATCCGGAAGTCCTGTCCGTGTAAGCAGAAGGCAGAGGCAGAGGCAGGTCCTCGCCGTCCTACGCGCAGGCTACCTGAATACCTGCACGTCGGCCGCCCGGGGCGCGTCCACGCCGTGCTTCATGCGCATGATCTCCTTCTGGCGGTCCGTGAGCAGGTCGTACCATTCGACGGGAAACCGTTCGTGGGGATCGTACTGGAACATGAGCATGCGTTTCCGGTAATGGGCGAAGAGGGCGTGCCGGTTCGCGCTGCCGTGGTTGGCTCCGCCCGCGTGCCAGCACTGGCCGTTGAAGACCAGCACGCTGCCCGCTGGGGCGGAAGGCTGCACGTAATACTTCACATCGACATTGCTCGCGGGCCGGGGAAGGCCGCTCCTGTGGGTGCCTGGCACCACCCGCGTGCCACCGTTTTCCGGTGAGAAATCATCCAGCATCCATACGGTGTTCATCATGACCGGCGACGCCATGTTGAGCATTTCGGCCGGTATGTCGCTGTGGAAACCCTGGTCTCCATCCCCCGGACGCACGATGCGGCTGTTCAGGCTGCCCAGGATCAGGGTCGGCTCAAGGTAGTGTTCCAGTATGGGCAGAATACGCGGATGGTCGATGATCGGAAAGAAGATGGGGTCCAGGGTCGGGAGGTTGCTCACGTGGCTGCAGGATCCCTCCCCGGAGCGTTCTTCTCCCACTTCGTCGTTGAGCCGGATCAGCACCTCGCGCATGGACGCGATCTGGTCGGAAGTCAGGACGCTCTCAACGACGGTGAATCCATAAAGATCCAGTTCGTATAAGGCATTTTCCAGTTCGGTCATTTTCTACTCCAGGTAATCACCGGGTCCGCGTGCGTCGTCGTACTGCGCCTCCGCGGCCCCGGCTTCAGGTTACTCCAGGTATTCGCCCGGTATCCTCGATGTTTCGTATTTTGCGTCTGCGGGTCGCGAGAGGATCGCGGGAGGGACCTCGTCCGCCCAGTAGTCCGGCACGGTGAGCGGCCGGTTGTGCCAGCCCAGGAGCAGGGTCCGCCGTGTGTCGCTGTTGTTGCCGCGCGCGGTATGGAGCACCCTGGCGTCACCGATCACGAGGTCGCCGGCCCGTACCGGCAGGTCGACGGCGTCCGGATGGTCTCCGAACATGACCGGGTCGTTCACGTCGGCGAAATAAGCCGTCTTCTGGTGGGCTACCTCGACCTGTTGGTGGAGGGGGATACGTTTTCTATGTGTGCCGGGGATGACGCGGAAGCAACCGTTTTCGAAGTCGGTGTCCACGAGATAGTAGGAAAAGAATATCGTCTGCGGCCAGGGCGAGAGGCTGATGGGGTCGTTCCAGGCCATCCAGTCCTGGTGCCAGTAGAGGGGCGGGCCGCCGGCCGGCTTGCTCAGGATGATGACGATGCCGGAAGGCGTGAAGTCGGTCAGGCCCATGGCGTCCATGATCTGCCAGGTCGCCGGCCATTCGAGCAGATCGTTCATCACGGTGTTTTCACCACTGTTCACGTGGAGGTCGGAACCCTGGTAGCGCCACTCGGGCGGGTGTTCCACGGAATCGAGCAGATGGTCGGATTCCGCGCGCAGGACGTCCAGGAAATCGCCGGCGAGTACACCCTCGACGTGGCAATATCCGTCACGGATCAGTTGTTCGCGTTTTTCTGCGCCCTGCTCCCTGGTCATATCCCGGATTCCATGCTCTTTCGTGTTATCGGTTTCCCCTGGACAGGCCGTTGTCCACGAGGTAGTCGTAGCTCTTCCTGACCGCTTCGACCATGTCCGTCGCGCAGCTGTCCAGTTCGACGATGTGCCATTCGGTGTGGTCGCCACCGGCCGCGATCACACCGGGGAGATCCACCTTCCCTTCGCCCAGGGCGGTCATGTCCGTATTCCGCCGGCAGGGGCCGTCCTTGAGGTGAAGCAGCGGCGCGCGGGCGCCGAGACGTTCGAGCACCCCGGCCGGATCGGGACCGCCGACCTGGACCCAGTATACGTCCACCTGGAAGAACACCTCCGGCGCAAGATGCTCGAGGAGGATATCCGTCGCGATCCTTCCCTCCACTTCGAGGTATTCCCACCAGTGATTGTGAATCCCGAAGGTCATGCCGTGGGGCGCAACGGCCTCCGCGGCCTCGTTGAACCGGTCCGCCGACCACCGGATGCCGTCCACCGTGCTGTGATCGTCCTGGCCCAGCCCCGCGACCACGCGTTTCGTACCGATCGCACCGGCCGTTTCCACGACATAGGACTTGTTGTCGCCGACGGGCAGGGGCAGGTGCGCGCTCGGCACTTCGAGATTCAGCGCTTCGAACAGCTTGCCGGCCGCTTCCGGCGTGGTACCGGGAAAACCGGCTGGTTCGACCCCTGCGTAACCGATCTCGGCGGTCAGGTTCACCACGCGTTCGAAGTTCTGGTTGGCCAATTCTCTGAGAGTATACAATTGCAAGGCTACGGGCGGGGGCATGGTACGGGACCTCTTTCGGTTTCGGCAGCCACCCTGGGCTGTTCGAACATAGTGGTAAGTCGGAGGAATGTCGTTTGAAAGCGCGGTGAAAATATACGGTTGCAGACTGCGTCGTGCAAGCGAATCGTCATCATAATCCGTAAACGAAATCCCCATCGCCTCGCCACAGGACGGCATCCCCTTTGCGCTGCATGCGAAGCACGCTTTCTTCGTGGATCATTTCCGTGAGCGCATGCCGGTCAAACCACCTTAGATCATGAGATTCATCGCTGATCTTCAGGGGTTGTTCGGCGGGGGCGATCAGCAGATAACGGAGATCGTAATGATCATGCGCGGGTACGCCGGACCTGGCCGCGATGGCATGGATATCCACGTCCAGCGGAACATACCCGCAAGGTTCCCGGAACAGTCCGAATCCCTCCAGCCCGGACTCTTCCCAGGCTTCCCGCAGGGCGACGAGGTGAGGTTGGGAACAACCATCGGAATGGCCGCCCAGTTGTAGCCAGCGGTCGAAGATCCGGTGCCGGGTCATCAGGTACTTCGAACGATCGGGAGAGAGGATCCAGGCCGAGCCGGTAATGTGGCCCGGCATGCACGTTCTTTCGAAGCAATCGGGGCGCGTCTCGACCAGCGCCCGAATCCGCGCTACGGTGCGCCCTTCTTCCGGATAACGCGCCAGATAGTGATCCAGCGCATTCAGGAGTTCGTCCCGGTGCGGCCGCCCTGCTTCTTCAATGCCGAAAGGCCTCATCCGCCGGAGTCCCAGTAGCACGGTAAATCGAGTTCGCCGGCCAGTTCCCGCAACGCCATGGTGTGGGTGTCGTCCAGGGGGATCCCGTTCCGGCTGAAATCGGCCTCCCGCTCGGCTTCGATTTCACCGGGCAGCAACGGTCGATCCAGCCCCGGCAGCGGTTGCATGGCATGTATTTTCCGACGCAGTTCCGAGACCGTCCGGGTGTAGTCGGCCGCGTCTCCGAGGAAGGCGGGGTCCAGCACGAAAGCGGTAAGGCTGCTGGTGGCGCCTGGAAAACGCCGTTCTATGGGAGACTGCGCGTCCACCGGCCAGGTCAGCATGACGGAGGTGACCTGGTAGGCGAGCCCCTTGATCAGCGGCAGCACGCTGATGTCCGCGATTTTCTCCTGAACTTCGGGCAGCTCAAGGTGCGTCCCCATGTCGATCAACACGGGCGGTTCGCCCGCCGCCGCGGGAAATCCGAAGCTGACTGGAGGGTTGTTCAACGCTACAATGACGGGCTGGGGCGGGTCGAAGGGAAGGGGACTCATGGGCGTGCTGTAGTACAGGCAGATCATGCCCGATCCGGTCGCGATGCGCGTCCAGTTGCCGACGGAACCTGTGTGGCCGCAGTGCGTCGCCGTGACCAGGGAGATCCCGGTCGATCTTGCCCGCGAAACCGCCGAGCGGACGGCGCGGGCGGATACAAGATGTCCTATGCCGCCGTCTCCGTTCCACTGCACCACCGCTCCGGCTTCACGGTGGATCCGGATGTTCGGCCTGGCATTGTACCGGCCGGACTGGAACGTCCGCACGTAGCCCGTAAGCTGTCGCGTTCCGTGGCTGAGGACGCCGCGCAGGTCCGTCGCGACCAGGTACCCGGCCATTTCCTTCGCGTGGGCTTCCGGCAGGCCGCACTTTCGCAACGCCTCAGACGTAAACCGACGAAGGGCGCTCGCGTCGTAGCGGGGATTCGTGTAATCAACCGGAATGATGGCCATAGCAAGCCTCTGTGAACATTACGTTATTCCACAACTCTTACCATAATGAGACCTCGACGGCAATACAACTGTAATCCTGACGGTACGCTCTATCACTTTGACATGCGACTCCGCGCGTCGTACTTTTTGTCTTCTTCAATTAGCCTTCTTCAAGACCACGCACCGGTACGACTCCGATCCACCGGCAGAGGTAACAAATGACAACGAAAACACTGGAAGATCGCGTGGCCGTCGTAACGGGAGCCACGCGCGGCACCGGCCGCGGGATCGCCCGAATGCTCGGCGCGGCGGGCGCTACGGTCTACTGCACCGGACGAAGCGTGAAAGGACGACCCGCAACAACGGGCCGGCCCGAGACCATCGAGGAGACCGCCGAAATGGTCGCGGCCGAAGGCGGCATGGGCATCGCGGTGAGGACGGACCACACCGTCGAAGCCGAAGTGGGACGCCTCTTCGACCGTGTCCGGAGCGAACAGAACCGGCTCGATATCCTCGTCAACGACATCTGGGGCGGCGATGAAATGATCGAATGGGGTTCGCCGTTCTGGGAACTCGATTCGGCAAAAGGTTTGAAAATGCTCGAAGGGGCGGTCCACAGCCATATCATCACCAGCCGGCTCGGCGTGCCCATGATGATCGAGCAGAACTCCGGGCTGATCGTGGAAGTTACGGACGGCGACACGATGGGCTATCGGGGGAACCTGTTCTACGACCTCGCGAAAAACGCCACGATTCGTTTGGGGTATGCGATGTCGCGGGACCTCCACGCGCACCGGATCACCGCGCTCACTGTCACGCCGGGCTTCCTGCGTTCCGAAGCAATGCTGGACGGTTTCGGGGTCACCGAAGAGAACTGGCGGGATGGTATCGCGAAGGACTCGTACTTTGAGGAATCGGAGACGCCCTGTTACATGGGCAGGGGCGTGGCGGCCCTGGCGGCCGATCCGGACGTCGCTTCAAAGCATGGCGGGCTGTATTCGAGCGGGTCGCTTGCGAAGGAATATGGATTCACGGACCTGGACGGTCGTCAACCGGACTGGGGCAGCTACTTTGCCGCACGGATACGGGAAATCCTGGACCACGAAGCGTCGCCCGACGAGATGAGCCTGTATAATGTCCGCGCCCGCATGAACCAGATTGAACTGGATCCGGCGGCTGAAGAGGAGTGCAAGCGTATGAGAGCGTACCTGGACAAGCATGGGTGAAACCCCTGTGTGGCGGATACGGTGCGCGCGGACCTCACGGTGCAATTTCCCGATTCGTTATTCCTTGTTCACACTGCGGAGCAGGTTTATACTGACCATACACTTCCCTAAATTCGACTTCAGCAAAAAAGGTTTTCGCAACCTGACGGAGGCTTTTCATGTCTGATAAAGAAGGAACATCAACCTTCGATCCCCTGGTTCAGGATCCTGAGAAAATGCAGAGCGTGTCCCGTCGCGGATTCATAGGCAGCATGGTGGCTGGTACGGCCGGCGTGGCTGGCGCATCGGCCCTGCTGTCCTCGGCGGCTGAGGCGGTCGCGGCGCCGGAGCTCGATCTCCCCGCCATGCCGGATACGCCGTCCGGCGGCGCCGCACCCGATGACGAGGCATACTGGGAGAAGGTGGCGGCGCAGTTTCTGGTGCGAGACGGTGTCATATTCATGAATTCGGGTACCCGCGGCATCTCGCCTGTGAGCGTGCACAAAGCGCAGACCGAAGCCGTGGAAGCGGTCAATTCCGATCCCGCCATGTGCTGGTCGACCTACTTTTTTGACGGCATGGACAAGATACGCCAGGATATGGCTGATTTCGTAGGCGCCGACGTCGACGAAATCGCCTTTACGAACAGCACCACCGACGGGATGGGACTCGGATTCATGGGGCTCGACCTGAAGGCGGGAGACGAGATCCTGACGACCAACTACGACTACGGCTGGGTGAAGAACATGATGGCCTTTCGCGCGAAGCGGGACGGCCTGGAATTCAAGATGGTGGACATCTCGGATCCCGGTTTCCGCGTGCTCGAAGACCCCCAGAAGATCATCGACGTGGTGGAATCCGGTATTACGCCAAAAACCCGTTTTCTCACCATTTGCCATATCAACTATACCGATGGATTCGTCATGCCGGTAAAGGAAATATGCGAGATGGCGAGAGCGAAGGGGATCATCACGCTGATCGACGGAGCCCAGCCGCCGGGCATGATGAAGCTGGACATGCAGGATCTCGCGTGCGACATGTACGCCGGGCCTGGCCACAAATACATGATGGCGGCCCAGCACACGGGGTTTCTCTTCCTTCGGAACGACGCGGCGGATCGGGTCCAGCCCCTCGTATACACCGGTTCATCGGATCCCGATCGTGCCATCGACGGCGCCCGCAAACTCGAACAACGGGGTTCCACGAGCTATTCCGACCGCATATCGATCGGTGCGGCACTGGATTTTCACAATATGCTGACCCGGGAAGCCGTCGAAGCCCGCCTTCGTTACCTGGCGCTCCAGTTGAGACAGGGGCTCAGGGATATCGACGGGGTCACCGTCTATGGATCCGATGATCCCGATCTGTCGATGGCGCTCGTCTCCTTCTCGGTCAAGGACCAGATTCCTTCGGATATCGTCGGGCGCCTGTGGTATCGCCGTCCGAGTATCTACATCCGAACAGTAGGCGCGGCCGGTGATTTCAGCGGCGTCCGTGCCACGCTGCATGTCATGAATACCACCGCGCAAGTCGAAACGCTCATCGACCGGGTCAGAGGACTGGCGAACAGTTAGCAGGCTGAAGAAACAGCAGGTCGTTTCTGGCCTATCGGTCGTTTCTGTCGCATCTGCGGAAAGGCAATACACAGGATTACAATGCGTATCGTACGTTATCTTGCCGCCGTGATCGCGGGCACCGTGGTTCTGCTCGTCCTGGGGTTCTTCTCATACGCCGTGTTCTTCGCGGATTATTTCGCGGTAAATGCCGAACCCGATGCGTCGGCAATCGTGAAGAACCCGCCCGTGATGGGTTTCATATACCTGAGCGAACTTATCCTGGCGGTATTGCTCTGCGTCCTGATCGGCTGCTGGGTGGGCGTCTCCGGGGCGATGTCGGGATTACGGACCGGCGCGGTTTTCGGGTTCCTGATGAGCCTGGGCGTCAGTCTGATGTTCTATAGCACGATCCAATACATGAATCTTCAGGCGACGTTGCTGGACGTCGTCCTTACGACGGTTCGCCTGGCCCTGGCGGGGGCGGTAATCGGAATCCTGCTCCCGAAGAGATAGACCTTTGTTTCTGTAAGAACCCAGGCCGATTCCATACTCAGAACGCGACTGTAATGAACGAACGTATATACGGCGGAAGTGCATTATGACCGTGCAGAGGTTCCTCCTGGCGTCCGTTGCGGGCGGCGTCTCGATGTTGGTGCTCGGGTTTGTTTCGGACCTGTTGTCCGCCGATGCGCTCGGCGAATATTCGATGACCGGGGCCGACGTCGTCCACAGGGACGGTCCGGCCACCTTGTTGGTCGTTCCGGGCGCATTGGCCATGGGCGCATTGCTGACCGTCCTGATCGGTTGCTGGACGGGCCATACAGAACCGGTGAAAGCCCTCCGGACCAGTGCGGTCTTCGGATTGCTCCTTTACCTGTTCCTCGGTTTGAGCCTGTTTGGCATGACGACCATGCTGAGTCTCACCGGTACCCTGATCAAGGTCGTCATCGATACGGTTCAGGTGTCACTGAGCGGCATGGCTGTCGGCGCCGTGCTCGATCGCGGCCGGCGGACGTAGCCGCTTTCCTTCCTACCTGCATGTACGCACCAATCACCGCCAGCACGCTTAAGACGGGTGAAAAACTCGAGATCGGCGTCGTCCTGGCGCCGGACGACGCTCACGCGCCGCTCGTCCGGCCGATCCTCGCGCACAAGTCGAGCAACGAACAGTGGCACCTCGACGAGGTGTTTGCCGGGCGGGTAAGCCCCCTGGAAACCAGGTTCTACCTCGGTCGCCTGAACGACAGGCCGGTGTGCAATATCATGGTCAGCGAGTATGACGGGACCGGCATCGTGAGCCACGTGTACACCGTGCCGGAACACCGCCGGAAGGGCATAGCGCGGTTGGTCATGACCGGTCAGATGGCCGACTTCACTGACCGAGGCGGCCGTTACCTGACGCTGTCCACCGGCTTCGGCACACATCCTTACCGTCTGTACCAAAGCTTCGGGTTCCGTAGCGTCGTGGCGGAATCGGGCCACATGAAGTACGTCGGGAAGGCCGAGTACGAAGCGGAACATTTTCGCGGAGGCGGGGCTCGGGCAGTCCCCGGAGACTGGAGCAGCTGGCCTTCGCTCAACGTGTTCTGCGCCCAGGGCGGTCCGCCTTACGTCCGTAACGTGGGGCTGGGACACATCGGGCCGCGCATGTTCGAGGGGGCATACCTGGGCCTGTTGAAGCAGGCACGGGAAGATGACGGTGTTCAGGTAAGGTTGCTGGTCACGGACCGCGGGGCGGTCACGGGTTACGCGACGCTGGTGCCGGACACTCGCTGGCGCGGAGACACGCTGCTCCTCGATCTGACCGTTCATTCCGACTATACGACGGGCTATGTGCCATTACTGGATTCTTTTGCCCTGCCGGCCGGGATCAAGATACTCGCCCACGTCGAATCGGGTGACGCCCCGAAGACCGCCGCGCTAGCAGGCGCGGGATTCGTCCACGAAGCAACGCTAAAAGAACAGTTCAAGGCGCCTGCCGGCAAGATGGACGCCGAAGTGTTCGCGCGGCATGCCTAGTCCGGTTTACGTCACGGTTCCGCCGCGTACCTGTTCTTCAGGCTGTTCACCGTCCTGTCGTGGATGCCGCCGAATCCCCCGTTGCTCATTAAAACGATTCGGTCTCCCGGTTCGGACGTTTCGACCAGTCGCGAGACGATCCGGTCGACGTCTCCGGGAGCGTCGGCTTCCACTCCGCGGTTAAGCAGTCCTTCCACCAGTTCATCCACCGAGAACCGATTTCCTTCAGGCGCCTTCCCCGGCAAGAAGACCGGCGCGATCAGCACGCGGTCCGCCTGGTCGAACGCCGCGACATAGGCCTCCTGGAAGTCCCGGCGAATGGTCGTGGCGGACCGGGGTTCGAACACGGCCCAGATTCGCCCGAAGGGAGAGGCTTCTCTGAGCGCTTCCAACGTCGCCGCGACAGCCGTGGGGTGGTGGGCAAAGTCATCGTAGACCACGATGCCATTCACTTCGCCCCGCACTTCGAGACGCCGCTTTACGCCTGGGAAGGTCTCAAGGCCCCGGGCCAGATCCGGCCAGGATACACCGTATCGGCGCGCGGCGGCCACGACCGCCAGGGCGTTTCTGACATTGTGCATGCCGAGCTGGCCGGTCTTCAGCCTGGCGCGGTGCGCACCTAGTTCATACAGGTCGAAGGACGTGCCGCCCGGATCGAAGGACACGTTACGCGCCGACCACCTCGCGTCTGGCGTGGTGTCTGGCGAGGCGCCCATGGTCTGGACGGGGCAGAGCGCATCCGAAGCGAGCGTCAGGACCAGGTCGTCGTCCGCCGGGGCGATCAACAGGCCGTTTTCCGGTATGATGTTGACCAGCCTTTTGAAAGCGAGTGAGATTTCGTCGAGCGAATCGTAGATGTCCGCGTGATCGAATTCGATGTTGTTGATGATCACCGTATCGGGCAGGTAGTGAAGGAACTTCGCCCGCTTGTCGAAGAAGGCGCTGTCGTATTCGTCGCCCTCCAGGATGAATAGGTCGCCCGATCCCAGCTTCGCCCCGGTCTGCCGGCCGATGGGTACGCCGCCGACGATGTAGCTGGGGTCCAGGCCGGCCTCGGAGAGTACCCAGGCGAGCATCGCAGTCGTCGACGTCTTGCCGTGCGTTCCCGCCACCACGACCGGTTTGCGGTCCCACAGGAAGAAGGATTTGAGCGTCTCCGGCATGGACGCATACCGGATCTTCCGCGCCAGGACCGCTTCGGCCTCGGGATTGCCTCGCGAAACCGCGTTTCCGATGACTACGAGGTCCGGAGGAGGCTCCAGGTTGGATGCGGAGAATCCCCTGGACACGGGGATCTGCTGCTCCGATAGCACCGTGCTCATGGGGGGATATACGTTTTCGTCGCTTCCGGTTACCCGGTGACCCTGGGATTTGAGCATCACCGCGAGCGCCCCCATGCCCGTACCGCAGATGGCCACCAGATGGATGTGAAGCGGTCGGGACATGGTCACGGTATGGGCGGATGGTTTTCGGTCAGTGCCCTGATCTTGCGGCGGGCGGCGTCGTTCCTGAAGTGTTCCGGGTGAGACAGGAGCAGGGTCTCGTACTCCGCAAGTGCCTGGGGGACATCGCCGATCTCCGTTTCGTAGATCTCCGCGATCTGCCACCTGGCGGCGGCAACGCGGCGGCTGTCCGGATGCCGTTCGATCAGGTCGCGCAGGGCCGCGACCGCCTGGAACGGTTTTCCCAGCTGATCGAGCAAAAGCCCGATTTCCAGGATGACTGTGTCCACGATGGGACTCTGAGCGTGTTCCTCGACAAACGACTTGCAAGCCGCCAGGGCTTCCATGTCCATGTGCCGACGGCTCAGGAGCACTGTCCGGATGTAGTCGGAAAACGAAGGGTCTCCGCCCTGCCGCCCTTCCGCGATCAGGATGGTCCACTCCAGCGCGTTGTTGGCGTAGGGGCTGCCCGGATGACGGTCGGCCGTCTCGTGGAAAAGCTCGAGGGCATCCTCCAGCCGGTCCTGGAAGAGCGCCAGTTCGCCCAGATGGTAGCTCGTCCGCGCCTGGGTTTCCGGTCCGGTGAATCCGGATTGTGGGTCCCGGATGCGGTTCAACTGGGCGAGCGCATCTTCGAGGTTACCGAGGACGATGTAACTCTCCGCGACGCCGAACATGGCCTTCTCCCGGTACGTCGGCGCGGAGGAGCCGTTCGGGCCATCTCGGCCTGCCGGACCGCCCAGGACACCCAGTCCGCCCGAGCCGTCCGGACCGCCCAAGCCGTCCCGGTCTCCCAGTCCGCCCGGACCGTTCGAAGCGTCCAGCAGCGCCCTGTACAGGACGAGTGCCTGCGCCGCGTCCTGGTAGTGGACAAGGTGGATGTCGGCCAGGTTGGACACAGCCTCGTCATGGAATCTGGTTCCCGGATACCGCTCGATGATTTCCCGGTAAGTCCCGGCTGCATCGTTCACGCCGCCGCTCTCCAGAAACGCCATGGCCAGGCCGATAGAAGCCTTGGCGCGCAGGGTATCCGACACGGTCGTCCGGATCAACTCCTGATAGGCATCGATGGCGTCCCGATGGAGTCCTTCCCGCAACGCCCATTCAGCGAACCGGACCAGGTATTGTCCGCTGGACCCGTCCAGACGGTCCGCTTCGCGGTATGCCGCCAACGCCTCCCTGGGTTTGTCCGATCGCAGATAGAAGCTGCCGAGCAGACTGTAGGCATCCTTGCTGTCGCGGTGTTCATCTACCGCCGATCGCAGCGACCGTTCCACGAGTTCCTGGCTTCCCACCCCCGCGAGCAGGTCGAGCCGGTCATTGACTATCCGGTGTTGAAGGGGCTGCTGCGTCAACCAGCGCACGAATTCACGCACGGCGCCCGGTATTTCGTACGCATCGGTGTAAACACTGGCGAGCGCGAGGGCGAAAGCCTCCGGTTTTTCCAGTCTGTCCCGTCCGTCCAGGTAGGCCTGGATGGCCTGGTCGTACGCCTGCCTGTCGATGTACAAATTGGCGATCGCGCTCACGGCCGATTCGCTCTGCGGAAAGCGGTCTTCCAAAATTCGAATCTGCGCCTCCGCGTCGCCATCCCGGCCGATGCCGAAGAGTGCGCTGGCGAGCCTTCCGCGCATTCGGATATCCTCGGGCGACCTCTCCAGGTGGGTCTCTAGCAAAGGTACCGCCCGGTCAAACGCTTTCAAACGGAAGTACAGCCTGACGGCGCCATTTAGGGCGGACCGGTTGTCCGGGGCATCCTGCAGCACGCGCTCGTACAGGACGACTGCCCGATCATACTGGCGGAGGCGTTCAAGGCTCCTGGCCTGTTCGATCCTTCTGTTCAGGTCGCCGGCCCGGCCGATCTGTCCCTCGACGGGCGC
Source organism: uncultured Gemmatimonadota bacterium (assembly GCA_964655785.1). Lineage (GTDB taxonomy): Bacteria > JAAXHH01 > JAAXHH01 > JAAXHH01 > JAAXHH01 > JAAXHH01. The sequence continues at coordinate 7,326 of CAZZNP010000053.1, read as the reverse complement.
GGGCAGCAGGAACAGGACCGCGAGCAATGCAGCGAGCAGGCCACGTGCGGCGAGTAGACCGCGTGCAGCGAGCAGACCGCGTCTGAGGTGCGTTGGAGGAGGCGCGGTATTGATGTCACGCGTTTGGAAGCTGCGGGTCACGTTCGCCGCCTAGTTCACGACAGGGATAAGTGAAAGTGCGCGGAAATAGGCGCGTATAAGTTCTTCGTATTCTCGGGGATACACGCCTTCCTCCACCCGGCCCTGGATATCGTCCCGCAGGGAGCGTTCCAACTGCATGAGTTCCTCGGGCAAGTCGCCCGGCGACGGAAGATCGACGACGTCTTCGCCGGGGGCGGCGCGCCGTCTTTCCTCTCTTTTCTGCCCGCGGATGGACCTCGAAGCGTCCAGCAGCCTGGACAGGATCCGCTGTTGGCGCTCCACAAGGGCCGGATCGATCTGGTACTGTTGCAACTGTTGAACCGTGTTTTCCATCTCATTTTCAATTTCCTGCAACCGGCCGAGGACCTGTTCCTGGTTATCCTGCTGTTCCCGGCGCAACTGTTGGAGACTCTTGCGCAACGCGTCCTGCCTGGCAGCCAGCCTGGAAACCTGCGCCTGGGTCTCCAGGTCCATGCCGCCGTTCGACTCATCCATCATTTTGTTCATCTGGTCGTTAATTCCGGTTTGTTGCCTGGCCATGCCCTGAAGCCGTTCGATGAGATCCATCATGCCGGAGGACGACCCGGAATTGGCCATGTTGCTCATAGCTCGCTGCAGGGCGAGAACGGTCTCGTTCAGGGCCTTCATGGCGGCATGTTGTTCCTCGGAGGCCGTATCACGCTGTTGCTCGGCCAGGTAGCCTTCCGCAGCCTCCATGCTGTTCAGCGTCTGCCCCAGCGCCCGTCCGATGGAAGGTGAAATGAACGTGGTTTTCTGCGCCATGGAAACGATGTCGTTGGCTACAAGCGAAGCACCGCCCAGGAGTCCCTGCTGGTCTTCCGTGAGGACCGTGATCCGGGTAGCGGACCCTCCCGGGCTCCGGGTGCGTTCGTTGAGGGTCTCCTGGCTGACGGAGAGATCGACCAGTTGATGCATCGCGCGGCGCATCCCCTCGGCGATTTCCCGCATCCGGTCTTCCTGCAACTGGTCCTGTATTTCCTCCAGGCGCTGGTTGAGGCCGGAAAGCGCCTCTGACATCTCGAGCTGACCGTCCATCGCCTGTTGCATCCGGCCGAACTGCAACTGCCCGGCGATCTGATCCATTGTCTCCGTCATCTCATGGCGGTCAATTTCCCGGGAGGCTTCGCGCACCTGCTCGGCGGGCATGTCCCTTAATGCTTCCATCTCGCGGGCCAGACTCTCCAGGTCGCGTTGCAGGGCGCCCGTGTCCCCGCCCAACCGCCGTTGCTTTTCTCCCAATTCCATTCCTTCTTCACTGTTCGAGGTGTTTTCCGCAGCGTACCGCAGTTCGTCCTGTCGCATGGCGAGGTCCTGTGTCTGACGAACGGCGGCCATCAACTGCTGCTCCGCCCGGATCCGCTTCAGGATGGAAAGGCTGCGCTCGAGCCGTTTCAGGAACTCCTCCTGTTCGAATTCAAACGATTCCATCGACGCCTTCAGTTTCTCGTCGTCGTAGGACTGAAGGGCCTGTTTCAAGTCCTGCATGGCCTTGAGCAGCTCGGGAGTTGCGATCTCCTGAAAGAGCTTCCGCAACTGGTCCATCTTGTCGATGAGCTCCTGGCTCGGCGAATCGTGTTCTTCCAGTTTTTCCATGGCAGACCTGACCGCTTCGGCCGCCTTGAGCAGTTCGTCGGTCGCCCTTTCCTGGCCGTCCAGGACGGATTCGATTTCCTTTTTCTGCTCCCAGGTCAATTCCTGCGTTTGAGCCTCGTCGGTTTCTTCCCGGGCTTTCTGTTCGAGGGTCCGATTCAGTTCCTCCACTTTCTTCCTGGTTTCTTCCTGTTCTTCCAGCATGTCCTCCATGTCCGAGATCTGCTGTTCCTGTGTATCGTCGATCTGATCGTAGATTTCTTCTATCGAAGGAAACCGGAGCGTGTAGGTTCGGCTCACCGCCCGTTTCGGACCCGATATCGCGTCATTGTCATACAATTCGATCCGGTAGGAGACCACGTCTCCGGGAAACAGGTTCTCATTGGAAAGGTCCCAGACGAAAGGCTGCGAAACCATCGTGGACTCCGTGTCGACGGGGACGGACTTGCTTCGCTCCTCGCCTTCGGGCTCTTTGCGGTAAACCAGGTTCATGGCGGAGAACCCGTAGTCGTCCGTGCCCGATACCAGAATCGGGACGACCATGTTCTCCGTGATTTCGGTGTCCCGGCCGGGCGACAGGACACGGAGCGACGGCGCGCGGTCCGGCAACGAGATGATCCGGTACCAGGCGGGTTGATCGTTTTCGTGGCCGTCCGCGTTGCGCAGACTGATGCGGTACCGCAGGTCGGACTGCACCGTCAGCTCTGCCGTGGCCGTATCGTTTTCGACCTTCATGGCGACCGGTTCGTCCACATGCTCGAGGTAGAGCGCCGCATCCGACAGCCGCTGGCCCGCACGGCCCACTTGGCCCGCACGGCTCGCATCGACGGCGCCACCCGTACCGTCCTCACCGTCCGCACCGCCCGTATCGCCCGCACGGCCCGCACGGCTCGCATCGACGGCGGTCAGCTCCACCCGCGTTCCCTTCAGCGCGACGATGTCTCCCCCCTCCGTGGTGGTCGTGG
>CAZZNP010000053.1:0-4509 GCA_964655785.1 uncultured Gemmatimonadota bacterium | reverse complement strand
TCCACCCGCGTTCCCTTCAGCGCGACGATGTCTCCCCCCTCCGTGGTGGTCGTGGGCTTCAGTCTCGTATAGGGAGGATAATGATAGGTCAGTCGCAGCGCGCCGAGGAAGGGGCGATCGATGGCGCTGATTTGAAAGGAATGACTGACGGCGTCACCGGCTTCGACTACGTAGGTCAGGTTTTCCCGGATTTCCCGAAGGGTGTGGGTGAACGAAGCCGGCGCCGCGGCCTGCATCTCAATGGTGGTACTCCGGCCGCCGTCCGAGGTCAGGCGCATGACGGCCCGGTCCGGTACTTCGCCGGCCGCTTCGGCCGTGATCGTAACCTGGCCGCCGGCCGATACTTCCACGTCTCCCGGCAGGACGTCCAGGAACGTACGTTGGGGTGGCTGGAAATGGGTCAGGGGGCTTGCCAGGCGATGCAGGGCGCCTGACAGAGGCTCACTGTACACCGCCAACGCCAACAGGACGAGCAGCGCGGCAATTCCGAATTCCCTGGCGGAACGGGCGACGCGGTATCTCTGATCCGCTTCGTTGAAATCTACCGGTCCGGTGTATCGCTCGGATTCGGTTACGGCCGCGTCCAGGAGGGCGGGAGATGCCCTGGTGCCCGTTTCCCGCTGCCGGGCGAGTTGAAGGGCGACGGTAACCCGGTCGTTCAGGTCAGGATGCTGGAGATCGACCCGGCGCGCGAGGTCCTCATCGGGAAAACCGCGTCTCAGGCGGTCCAGAAAACGTCGGACGAGCACCGCCGCCAGGAGCACGAGACTCGCCGCGATCAGAGCCAGTCGAACCATCGGGTCGAGATAGAGGAAGGATTCGAGGGCAGCGAGAGAAAGCGCGAGTATGCAAATCAACGCGCCCGCGGTGAGCACCCCTTCCGCAATAATTACCCGGCGGCTGCGGATTCTAAGCTCGTGAAGCCGGTTTCGCAGCGCGTGCCACGCGGTAAGGGAGGTTTTACTCGGCACGGTCAGTCCTTGGCGTTCTCAGGTCTCGCTCGGCCTCGCCCGGCCTGCCTGCGTGTTGCCCGGTCTCGCCCGGTCTCGCCCGGCCTGCCTGCGTGTTGCCCGGTCCGGGGCTCCCTTCACGATTCGCTAATGCTGAACCAGCATTTCGTGAGAGTAAAACAACCGGAGGGCCTGCTGGAGTTGCTCGTCACCGGCCGCGGCTACGCGGCTGGCTTCCTCGTCACCCCAGAGATTCCGAGCAAGAGCCCGCTTCAGCTGGATCTCGACGGCGTCCTGGTCGGCGTTGAAATCTTCATCGGAAAAGGCTTTTCCCGATTCCCGGACCTGGGATTTGAACGATTCCAGCATGGCGTCGTCGACCTGAAACTCATTCAGGAAGGTGTCGAAGTCGTCCCCGAGGTCCGGCCGGGTCACAGCGTAGGTATTGGCGAATTCGAAACAGGCCCTGTCGAAGGGCATCCAGCCGCGGTACGTGCCAATAACGAAGGGGAAGTCGCGTTTCGGCGTCGTGATCACCACATCGGGAGAAATGCCGCCGTCCCCATAGACCGTGCGCCCGGAGGCCGTTACGAACTCAGGGCGGTTCGCCAGGTCCGCCTGGTCAGCCAGGCCCTCTTGATCAGCCTGGTCCGCCTGGACCGGGTGATCCGCTTCCTCCGTGGATTCTCCTTCATCGGCCGCCTCACCGGACTCGCTGAACGAGCCTTCGATGTATTCCCTGTAGGATTTGTTCTTGTAGTCTCGCTGGATCATGCGGCCGCTCGGGGTGTAGTACCGGGCCGTCGTCAGCTTGAGCGCGGATCCGTCGGTAAGGTGAGGTTCCGCGAACAGCGTCTGCACGAGGCCCTTGCCGAAACTGCGAGTCCCGGCGATCACGCCCCGGTCCCAGTCCTGAACGGCGCCGGCCACTATTTCGGAGGCGGAAGCGGAGCGATGGTCCAGCAGGATCACCAGGGGCATGTCCCGGTGATGCACTCCGCTCAGGGAGTGGAACGTCTGGTTGGAATTCCTGTTCCGGCCCATGGTCTTGACGATGACCCGGCCTTCGGGTATGAACTTGCTCGACACTTCCACCGCCTGGTCCAGGTAGCCCCCTGAATTGCCTCTCAGGTCGAGTATCAACCGTTCCATGCCGCCCTGCTGAAGCTTGTCGAGGGCGATCTCGAGCTCACGCGATGTGGTCTTGGCGAAACGGATCAACTGGATGTAGCCCGTATGGTCTTCCAGCATGAAGGACGTCCGAACGCTGCGTATGGGGATTCGGTCGCGGGTAATCGTTACGTCGAAAAGCTCATCGACACCGGCCCGTTCGACGGTTACGCCGACCTTGGTTCCTTTTTCCCCGCGCAGCTTGTGCCTTACCTCGTCATGCTTGATGCCGATCGCCGATTCGCCGTCTATCCTGACGATTCGATCGCCGGACTGAAGGCCGACGGCTTCAGACGGCGAGTCGTCGATCACGGAAATTACGTACAGAAAACCATCGAGCACGTCGAATTCGATCCCGATCCCGTAGAACTTCCCGCTGAAACGCTCCCCCATTTCCGCAAAGCTCTCCTTGCTCAGAAAGCTGGAATGGGGATCGAGCACCTCGAGCATGCCGTCGATCGCGGCGTAGATCAACTCTCCGGGCTCTACTTCCTCCACGTAGTTGTCGTTGACCAGGCTGAGCACGCCCATCAGAAGCTTGGTGCTCGAGAAGATGTTGTCGGCCGCGTGGATCGTCCGGTCGGACGCATTGCCCAACAGGAATGACCCGACCGCTACGACAACCAGCAGGATAACGTACTTGGGCTTCTTCATGGTCGACATAAGGCCTGGCTCCTTCGTCCCGGTCTTCCGTCCGCAATGCAACCGGGTGCGTACCGGAAACGGCTTTTTGGATTTCGTTCGCGGGAGGTCGCTTATCGTAATTGAATCATCTAAGTTATACTAACGCGGAGATGTTTCATGTCAATGGATTTCGGGGAAATACGCAGTGGTGTTTTTCAGTTCACAACTTGACACTTCCCGCGAATTTCTTTAACTTTGGCGATCTCGCAGATCGTCACGAATTCAGTTTTACCGGTGGGTTCCCTCTGTAACTTAAACCACCCCCGATTCCGCCTGACAGCGGGTATTCATATTCCTAATGCAACACGCGCTTTGCTCCTGTTAGTCTGAAGAACGCCCGCGTTCTATAATTGGTTGCACTAACTGCAAATGATTGCACTGGCTGCCGCGGCGCCGAAATTCATCGCAGCCCCTTAATCCGGAGACCCCATGAACGTTTTAGTCGTCGGCAAGGGAGGAAGAGAACACACCCTTGCCTGGGCGCTTCGAAGATCAGCCCTGGTCGACAAACTGTATGCCGCCCCCGGAAATCCGGGTATCGACGCCCTCGGTGAATGCGTGCCCATCGCGCCCGAGGACGCGCGCGGAATCGCCGGTTTTGCTCGCGATAACGGAGTCGACCTGGTGGTGGTGGGCCCCGACGGCGCCCTCGAAGCCGGTGTCGTCGATGCCGTGGAGAACCTGGGCATCAGGGCCTTCGGCCCGACCCGCGCAGCGGCCGAAATCGAATGGAGCAAGGTTTTCTCCAAGCAGATGATGCGGGAGGAAGGCATCCCCACGGCCGAGTTCGCGGTGTTCACGGACGTGGATAAAGCGCGGGCGCACGTGAACGAACTGGGTGCGCCGATCGTCGTAAAGGCGGACGGACTGGCTGCGGGCAAGGGCGCGCTGGTCTGCCGCACCGTCGAGGAAGCCATGAAGGCGCTCGACGAGGTGATGACCGTAAAAAAGTTCGGCGACGCGGGCCTGAAGGTGGTCGTCGAAGCCTTCATGGAGGGGGAGGAGGCGTCCGTATTCGCGATTACCGACGGAGAACGGGTCATGCCGCTGGTTCCCTCGCAGGACCACAAGCCCATCTACGACGGCGATAAGGGGCCGAACACCGGGGGCATGGGCGCCTACGCGCCGGCACCGGTCATCGACGAGGACGCGTTGCGTGACATTCTGGACCGGATCATCGAACCCGCGGTACACGGCATGAGAAACCGCGGCCGGCCTTTCCGGGGGGTGCTGTACTGCGGCATCATGATGACCGGCAAGGGGCCCATGGTCGTCGAGTTCAACAGCCGTTTCGGCGATCCCGAGGCCCAGGTTATCCTGCCGCTTCTCGAAGACGACTTCGCGGAACTGGCTGTCGGGATCAGCGAGGGCAGCATGCCTTCCAGACCCCTGAAGTGGAAGCGCAAAGCCGCGACCTGCGTTGTCGTGGCCTCCGGCGGGTATCCCGGCGCCTATGAAAAAGGAATGGAAATAAGCGGACTGGACAAGCTGGATGAAATGGACGGGGTATTCGCCTTTCATGCCGATACGGCCAGACGGGATGGAAGGGTGGTGACCAATGGAGGCAGGATCCTGGGCGTTACGGCCCTGGCCGACGATCTCAGGGGGTCCATCGACAGGGCCTACGAGGCGGTGGACCGGATACGGTTCAAGGATCGTTATTTCCGTGGTGACATTGGCGAAAAGGGCCTGCGGAAACGTTAAG
>CAZZNP010000052.1:23084-25697 GCA_964655785.1 uncultured Gemmatimonadota bacterium | reverse complement strand
CCAGCCGGCTCGCGGCGCCGGTGATCAGGATGTTCATGGGTACTCCTTTGCGCTTTCGGCCACCGTCTGTCCCAGCCGGCTCGCGGCGCCGGTGATCAGGATGTTCATGGGTACTCCTTTGCGCTTGCTGTTGAGCGATCAGTCGATGCGCTGGTCATTTGCGGACGCCGCAGTCGATGTGCTGGTCATTTGCGGACGCCGCAGTCGATGTGCTGGTCGTTTGCGGACGCCGCAGTCGATGTGCTGGTCGTTTGCGGACGCCGCAGTCGATGTGCTGGTCGTTTGCGGACGCCACAGTGGATGCTTAAATTACAGATTTCGCGGCGTTTTTGTTTTTTTATTCGAGAACCGGTGCGATTCCTCCGACTAATATAATCAAGGTTCCCTGGCAACCTTACCGCGTGCGTCCCGGTGGTGCGGTCCTGTGATACGATCCTGGCCGATTGGCCACTTCAGTCCTTCGAATCTTCGAAGGTCCACATTCTCAGGGCCGTTCCGCCCAGCACGCGGGGTAAATCCTCTGGCGCGATGAACCGCATTTCGTCGCGGACCACGGAGAGCGTCTGGCCGTATTCCGCATTCGCCAGGCTGACGGGCCAGTCGGTCCCCCACATGATGCGATCGCCGCCGAAGGCCTGGTAGACCGCCTCGACCATGTCGTGGGTATCCGTCCAGGGATAGCCCTGTTCGGAGATGGACCAGGTATGGCTGATCTTCACGTATACCCGCGGAAACCGGGCCAGATCCAGCACTTCCTGGATTTCCTGCGGGTGATCGGGTCTCGCGTCGGCCATGTGGTCCACCACCACGTCGAGATCCGGAAAGCGGTCCAGCAGCCGGGCCAGGTCGGGAAGCCTACCTGACCGCGTGAGCATGAGAAGCGGAACTTTGAGCTCCTCGGCGCGCCGGAAGATGGGCGGCATGAGCGGCCCCGTGAACCAGTCGCCCGCCGGCCCGACGGAAGGGCTGAGACGAACGCCCTGGAAACCATGCTCCTCCACCCATTTGCTGAGGTGATCCGGTGCGGCCGGGTCCTCGGGATTGACCCGGCAGACGCCGGCGAAACGGCCAGGGTACCTGCGCAGGACGTGGGAAACGTACGCGTTGTCCCAGAGATAGCCGATGTACTGGACGAGCACCGTCTTTTCCACTCCGTGCCCGTCCATCAGGGCAAGCAGCATCTCGGCCGTGCGGTCCTCGACCTGCGGGTTTTCCTTCTCCGCGGGCCAGGGAAAGGCCGGGTCGTTGACCCAGACATGGGTGTGGGGATCGATGATACGCATTTGGTTTGGTCGTCTACCCTCTCGTTCTCACGAACTTCTGCAACCGCGCGTCGGCCTGCACTTCGCCTACGTACAGGTCGCCGCGGGAGTCCATCCAGATGCCGTGGGGGCATCCGGCGAATTCACCCGGCCGGTCGCTTCGCCGTCCGCCTCCCCATCTGCTGACGAGTTCGCCGTCCAGGGTGTATATACCCACCTGCTGTTCGAGTTCGGCCACGTAGGCAATGTCCTCCACCGGATCGAAATAGACGGTATCGGGCTTTCCGGGCACGTGGCGTTCCTCGATGAAGTTCCCTTCCAGGTCGAAAAGCTGGATGCGCTGATTCTCGCGATCGCATACCCACAGGCGCTCATGCCGGTCGATACGGACGCAGTGGCTCAGCGCGAACTGGGAGGGGCCGTCGCCCCAGCTTCCCCAGGAATGAATGTGGTTTCCTGCGGCGTCGTACCGGTGCACCCGGGCGTTGTCGTACCCATCGGATACGTAGATGTCGCCGTTGGGCGCGACGACTGCTTCCGTCGGTTTTCGGAACGGCGCGCTGTCTGAGGCGCCAGGAACGCCTGGCGTGCCGATCAAGAGTACCTGGTTGCCGTTCCTGTCGAACTTGCGCACGCAATGATCCAGCCAGTCGACCAGAAAGATGTTGTCTTCGCCATCGATGTAGATGCCATGGGCATTCGTGAGAATGCCGTCTCCTATGGTTTTTACGAACCGTCCTTCGCGGTCGAAGACCACCAGGGGATGTTCGCTGCGGGAGTAGACATACACATTGTCCTGCGAATCACACGCCACGCCGGTAATCCAGCCGAAGGACCAGCCTTCGGGCAGCGTCCACCAGTTCTCCTGTACCTCGTACGTGTAGTCGCCGTCACCGAAGCTCATGGCCTTACCTCTTCCTTTTGAATGTGATCTTGAACGGAATCAAGTATGCCGCGCGGGCACATGTATACACCGTGCGCTCATGTATATACCGTGCGGGATCATGTTAACCACACGAGTTTATGTATATACCGTGCGGGATCAAGTATATACCGTGCGGGCACATGTTTACACCGATGACCGCCACGGCTTTACCTACTGCAACCCTCGCCATCTGGATTCTGCCATGCCGCTTCGATGGCGGAATAGAGGTGCGCGATCCAGCCGTAGCCTACGAACGCCCAGAGCAGGACCGCGAGGATGAAATGCACGATCGCGGCCGGCCTGCGGTTCTGGTACAACTGCCCCAGTCCGGGTATGATCAGACTGCCGAGGAAGACGCCGAACCTGGCGCCTGAGGTCAGGCCTCAAAGCATGATGGGCCTCCGGTTGTAATCGCCGCCCAGTATG
>CAZZNP010000052.1:18917-22984 GCA_964655785.1 uncultured Gemmatimonadota bacterium | reverse complement strand
TTACGGCGCCTGCCGCCGCGGGTTATGGCGCCTGGGCCACGCGGTGGGCCTGCTTCGGATTCTGTTTCTGTTCCGCGAGGGCGGCGATCCAGCTGTCCGCCCAGGTCCGGTGATCGGTCAGCACCCGTTCGGGATTCGACCGGCTCCGCACGCAGAAATCGGGGAAGAAGGGCCGGCCCGTGGGCTCGCCGTAGGCCACGTACCGCAGGTCCAGGCTCCAGCGCACGTCCCATTCGGTAAGGTTGGGGGTGGACCGGTGCGGTGTATACTGGCTCAGGAAGACGACTCCGCCCTTGCGTACCTCGGCCGGTTCCGCCTCGGTCTCGGGCATGAGGTCCGGTTTAATCCGCGTTCCGGCGTCCGACACGTGGTCGAGATGGCCGGTGTGGATGACGTTCGGGATCACCTCCAGGCATCCCCGTTCCACCGTGGCGTCCACTAGGGGAAGCCAGCAGGTCAGCGCCAGGGTCCGGTCCGACTCCGCCCAACTCACCCCGGAGTCCTGGTGCCACGGCACGTTGTACGACGGGCTGGCGTCCAGGCGCGACGGCGGCTTGGCCCGCAGGTGCTGGATGGGCGAGCACGTGATGTCCGGGCCGACGAAGGACTCCACGGCGTCGAGCAGGTTGTCGTTCCGAAGAAAATCGAACACCGGCCTGGCCCGCAGGTCGTAGATGTCCATGCCGCTGCCGATCTCGGTGCTCTGGTCGAAGAGCCGGGCGTAACGCGTCAGGAAGGGTTCGTCCTCGTGCAGGTCGTCGATCTTGCCCGCGGCTTGCAGGTCGCGCGCCTTCCGGTCGACGAATTCCGTCATGGTGTCGATAACGGGATCCAGGTCCGCGTCGGACAACACGTCCTCGACGACCACCAGGCCGCGGTCGTGGAACTCATCCAGTTGCGCTCGGGTAAGGGCCATGGGCCAGTGCCTCCTATTCTACAGGTGCTGTTGGTCGTATACACAACGAATCATGTCGTATACACAACGCATCTTAATGTTTTCGGAGACCGTTGGCAACGTCTGAAAGTGGGAACAAGGCACCGTGCCAGCACATTGCACACGGAAATTTACCGGTCCGGATGTCGGCACCCGTGTTCAATCCTGGTGAAAAACCTCTTCCATCTCGGCCCACCACTCGCCTTCCTTCCGCGTCGGCAGCGGGTCCTGCATCGGCTTCATCACGTCCCACCACTCCTGGGTCACCGGATCGGCGGCCATTTTCGCCATGTCCGCATCGAAGTCGTCGCCGACATACTCGAAATAAGAGAAAAGGTAGTCGTCCTGCAGGTAGATGGAGTAATTCGTGATGTTGCATTCGGAGATCATCTTCGCCACGCCGGGCCAGACTTCGGCGTGGTATTCCTTGTATTCATCAATCCGTTCCGGTTTGACCTTGAGGACCATACCGTAGCGTTGGGGGGTGGCCATGATGGTCTCCTTTCATAGGCGTGGCTGTTGCGACGGTAGCGCGGCTGTTGCGACGGAAGCGCGGCTGTTGCGACGGTAGCGTGGCTGTTGCGACGGAAGCGTGGCGAGCACCGCGCCGGCATATATATCTCATTTCAAAATCTTATGTTGATTCTTATTTCGATCAATGTTGACAATATTATTTTCGTCGTGTTTAGATATACCGGGAGCAGCGCGCCATACTAGTTTCAGCCCGCCATACCGGCATCGACGCCTCGTCCGGCGTCGGCACATCATTCCGGCGTCGGCGCCTCGTCCGGAATCAGTCCATCCTCGCGTAGTTCCGCCCAGAATTCCGAGGGTATCGCAAAACCCGCCATCTGCACGTTCTCGTCTACTTCCTCAGGCGAACGTGCGCCCGGGATGACGGCGGCCACCGCGGGATGGGCGAGGGGAAACTGCAACGCCGCCGCCTTGAGGGGCGTGCCGTGGCGCGCGCACACCGTTTCGATTCGGCGCACCCGTTCCACGACCGGGGCGGGAGCTTTCCGGTAGTCGAATGTCGCACCGTCCACGGCGCCCTGGGCCAGGATGCCGCTGTTGTAGGGACCGCCGATAATGATGCTGATGTTTCTTTCCTCGCACAGGGGCAGCAGCCGTTTGAGCGCCGTATGGTCCACCAGGGTGTATCTACCGGCGCAAAGGAAGCAGTCGAAATCGCCCTCGATGGCGAAGCGGGCGAGCATCTTCGCCTGGTTCATTCCGGCCCCGACGGCCCGGATGACGCCTTCGTCGCGCAGTCTGACGAGAGCCCGGTAGCTGCCCTTCATCGCTTCTTCGTAGTGATTGTCCGGATCGTGGATGTGGAGGATGTCCACCCGGTCCATGCCAAGACGGCGCAGGCTCTCATCCAGGGAACGCAGGGTGCCGTCGTAGCTGTAGTCGAAGACGGGGCCGATTGGAGGGAGTTCTTCGGACCAGACGTCCTGATCCCGGGCCGGATCGGGCACGAGGAGGCGGCCCACCTTGGTGGCCAGGACGAAAGAGTCGCGGTCGCGCCCGGCAAGTGCGGCGCCCAGCCTGTTTTCGCTCACGCCGCTGCCGTAAAGCGGGGCCGTGTCGAAGAATCCCGTGCCGTGACCGAGGTAGGTGTCTACGACCCGGGCAGCCTGCTCATTGGTAACGCCGGTGTATAGCCCGGCCAGGGGCGCGCCTCCCAGGCCGAGGCGCCTGACCATCAGTCCCGTACGGCCGATCTCCGCCATTTCTCCCGAAACACCATTCACCGTGCAGTCACTTTCTTTGCCGGTCCGGGCGTTGCCGCGGGACCGTGACCTGCTCTGCCGGTCAACTTTCGCCATCTGCCTCGCCCGGACTCTCGTCCGGATCAGCTCCCGGATTCGTCCGGATCCTCGCCTGGGTCAGCTCCCGGATTCACCCAGATTCGCCCGGATTCGTCCGGATCAGCTCCGGATTCACCCGGATCAGCTCCCGGATTCGTCCGGATCAGCTCCCGGATTCGTCCGAATCCTCGTCCGGATTCTCGCCCTGCAGGGATTCGCCGCGGAGCAGGAAGGCGCGGATATCGTAGCGGCCAGGGCGTTCCACGGGCAGGTCCCCAGCCTCGATCATCTCCTCGATGGGCGAGCTGTGGGTGCGCACGGGCATCTGGACGACCTCGTGGAGACGGGCCGATTCGTATATACCCATGATGATCTCCACGGCGGCGCGACCGTTGGAAGCCTCGCCACGGTGCTCGCTTTTTCCCTCGATCCAGTCGGCCAGTTCCACGGCCTGGCCCACGCTCGGGTCCTCGCCCGTCGACGGACGCTCCTCCCAGCCGCCGGTCTTCGAGTTGATGAGCAGGACGCGCTGTTCGTTCACGTCCATCATGCCATCCGTTCCGTAGAGGTAACCGCCCTGCCGGCGTTCGGGATGCATTTCCTGCAGGAGCTGCCCCACGGCACCGTTGTCGAAACCCACGATGCCGGCGCTGCGGTCTTCGATCCGGATGTCGCGCTCGTACCGGTCGGTCTTGCGCTCGATGTTCCCGATCACCCATTCAGGCGCCGGATCGCCCAGGACGTAGCGCATGAAATCGAACATGTGAGAGCAGTCGTTGAGCAGGCCCTGGCTTCCGCTGCAGTGGACGTGCCGCACGTCGCCGATGGCACCTTCGGCCACCAGGTTTCGGGCATCGGTCCAGACCGGGTTGAAGCGGCGCTGGTGGGCGATGGCGAGCTTCACGTCGTTCCGCTGCGCGGCGATCATCATCTCGTCGCATTCGCCCATGTTGACGGCCATGGGCTTCTCGCAGAGGATGGCCTTCGGACGGCGCGCGCAGGCCGCGATGGTCAGGGGCGCGTGGAGCTTGTGCCAGGTGCAGATGCTGACGACGTCCAGGTTCTCGGTGTCCATCATTTCTCGGACGTCGGCATAGCGCTTTTCAATTCCGTAGCGGTCGCCGAAATCCTGCCTGGCCTCGGCCACCGGGTCCGAGAGGGCGACGACCTTGAACCGCTCTTCCCCCAGATAGCCCTTCATATGGAGGTGCGAGATGCTGCCGCACCCGATTATGCCAACACGATAGACCGTGGACATCAAAGGCTCCTCTCTGAAGCGAATGGAATCAGGTTTTGCGAATGATCCGGTTTTAATGATT
>CAZZNP010000052.1:14746-18817 GCA_964655785.1 uncultured Gemmatimonadota bacterium | reverse complement strand
GACCGGAGGAGGAACTTGACACGGCGCCATTAAGTGGCGTAGAATGCAAGACCATGGAACTATTAATCGTGTTCAACATTTTGCTGCTTCTTTTCCTTGTCGGGACGTACCTGTCATTATCGGGGCGCGTCAGGAAACTTGAGGAGGTATTGAGACGAAAAGCCGGTGGAGCCGATGTAGCGCCTGGCGGACGGGAGGCGGCGTCAGCTGCGGCCCCCCCCGCCACAGGGGCAGCGCTGGCGGGCGAACCCATATCGCACCAGACGTCCGGACGGGATTCTCACATGCTGCGGCCCCGCACCCGCGAGGAGTGGGAAATCCTTTTCGGCGGCAAGCTGCTTAACCGCGTGGGCGCCCTGGCGCTCATTCTCGCCGTGGGCTTCTTTCTGAAATATGCCTTCGACAACGACTGGCTGAACGAAACGGCACGCGTGATCCTGGGCGGCGCGGTCGGCCTGCTGCTGATCGCCGGCGGCTACCGGTTCCACGGGCGGCAACTGGCCGTTTTCTCGCAGGGGCTGACCGGCGCGGGCGTGGCCATTCTCTACCTTTCGATCTACGCCGCTTTCGACTTCTACCATCTTCTGCCGCAGCCCGTCGCCTTTTTCCTCATGGCCCTGGTCACGGCCGCCGCTTTTCTGCTATCCCTGCACTATGACGCCCGGGCCATCGCCCTGCTCGGCTGGGCCGGCGGATTCCTGACCCCGCTCCTCCTCGTCACCACCGAGCTGAATACCCTCGGCCTCTTTATTTACCTCACGCTGCTTGACGCCGGGCTAATCGCTATCCTGATCCGGCGGCGCGGATGGCGGCTGCTCGAACTGCTGGCGATCGCGGCCACCTACGGTATCTACCTGACCTGGTCTTTCCGGGCGGATCTGCCCGATGGTCTCGGGATCGCCCTGGCCTTTTTGACCCTGTGGTGGGCGCTGTTCGTGGGCGTGAACCTTTTTCGCGCCGTCACGGGCGACCATGGAAACAGGTGGTGGCAGCGGGCGGCCATTTCGATCAACGTAATGGGCTTATACCTGATGCTCATGCGCCTTACGGGATACAGCGAAGGCCTGTGGGACTTCTTCGGCGTGCAGTTTCAGTATGAACAGAACGCGCAGGTCTATGCTGCTGGGGTCGTGGCGGCGATCCTTTCGCTGGCGTACTTCGGGCTCACGGCGTGGATCGTCCGGCGAACCGAAGACCGGAGCGCGGCCGCGACACACGAGTCGGCGGCGCACACGGCCGCGGCACACGAGTCGGCGGCGCACACGGCCGCGGCACACGGATCGGCAGCACAGGGCTCGGCAGCACACACGAGCGCGGCGCACGAGTCGGCGGCGCACACGGCCGCGACGTATGCGACGGTGGCCGTTCTGCTTGCGGTGATCGTGCCGACGAGGTTTTTCACCAGTTACGGCGTCATCATTTCCTGGGCCCTCGAAGCCTTCGCGTTGTTCTGGTTCGGCGTCCATTTCGGCAGACGCGCCGTCCGTCACGCCGGGACGGTGCTGGGCGCCCTTTCGTTCGTGGCGATATTCCTCCATGGCGGGACGATCGTGTCCAGCCTCGTTTCGGCTTATGTGCCGATTCTGTCGTTGCGCACCGGCGCGTACTGGGTGGTGGGAGGATTACTGCTGGCCTTTGCCGCCATGATGCAGGACCGCGACGAAAAGCGGAGCGACCGCGTGCTGTTTTCGATCTTTCACGTGGCCTGGTCGTTTCTCCTGCTGGTCTGGGGGACGGTGGAAGTCCTGAGCTATTTTCAGTACCGCATGATCATGCTTGGCGATGGGTCGCTCAATCAACTGGAAAACATGCGCCAGCTGGCCGTTTCGGGCGTATGGCTGATTGGCGCCGCGCTGGTCATGATCATCGGGCGACTGCTGGAGATCCGGGCGCTGCGCGTCGCGGCCATCGTCTACTTCGGCTGCACCGTGGTGAAAGCCTTCGTCTTCGACCTCATGATGCTGGACACGCTCTACCGCATCTTCGCCTTCCTCGGCCTGAGCGCCATCCTCATCGCCGTATCCTATTTTTACTATAAAAAACGGCCGGTTTCCTGATCGAGTGGGTCCAGGACGCGCTGGGTCCAGGCCGCGCCTCGGTAAAAGGCGCGACGCGACGATCCGACTATCGGGAATTGGTGCGTTCGACAGATTCCAGGGCGAATTCCGTCAGTTCCACCGTCATGGGATAACGGTTGAAGGGTGTGATCAGGTAAAGCCCGTTGAAGCAGGCCAAAACGGACTCGATGATCTCCCGGGCGATCGCGATGCCCGCCCGCCGGGCTTTTCTGCCCCGGCCGGCGCGGGCCATGCGTGCGCGGACGTCGTCGGGCACCATGAATCCCGGCACCTCGTTGTGGAGGAATTCGGTGTTTCCTTCGCTGACCAGGGGCATGACACCCGGGAATATGGGGACGCCGACATCCCGGGTCGCCGCGTGGAGCGAGCGAGCCTGGCGCGGGTCGAACAGCGGTTGGGTCATGATCAGGTCGGCGCCTGCCTCGACTTTCCTTTCCAGCCTCCCGATCCTTCTTTCCAGGTTGGGTCCGTTGGGGTCGAAGGCCGCCGCCACGGTGAATCCGGTCTTGCCGTTCAGGGGCCGGCCCGAAAAACCCACGCCCTCGTTCATGCGCTTGATCAGCCGGATCAGTTCGAAAGAGGAGATGTCGTAGACGTTGCTCGCGCCGGGCTGATCGCCGAATTTTACGGGATCGCCCGTGACGGCGAGGACGTGGTCGATACCCAGGGCATGCAGGCCGAGCACCTGGGACTGCAGGCTGGCCAGGTTCCTGTCCCTGCAGGTGATGTGCAGCAGCGGCCTGACCCCCGCCTCCTCCTTGACGATCTGCCCCACGGCCATATTGCTGATCCGCGTGACGGCGAGGGAATTGTCGGCCATGGTGAGGGCGTCCGCGCCCGCCGCCTTCAGGGCCTTCGCGCCCCGTACGATGGGTGCGTGGTCCAGGTCCCGGGGCGGATCGAGTTCGACGATGACGGTCACCCGCTCGCGGACCAGGTCCACGATGGACGGTTCGGCCGCCGGGGGTTTGCGCTGCGGACGGTCAGGACGGGACGCGCCTGTCCGGTGCGTGGGGACCCGGACTTCAACGGGGACGGCCTTTTTCCGGGTTACGATTTCCTGGCCTTCAAGCGCCTTGGCCATGGCCTGGACGTGTTCGGGCATGGTCCCGCAGCACCCACCGATCAGCCGGACCCCTTGTTCACGCAGCCGGAGCGCGCTCGAGGCGAAGTACTCGGGGGTCGCCTCGTAGATGAACCGGCCGTCTACGTAGACCGGGGAACCGGCGTTGGGGAAAGCCGAGAGGATCAGGCCATCTTCAAGAGGCACTTGCGCGAGGGCGTCCAGCAGGCCCTTGGGGCCGCTGCGGCAGTTAACCCCCATCACGTCGGCGCCAGCCGCGCGCAAATGATCGAAGGCTTTCGCGACGCCGTGCCCGTCGTCGGTCTGTCCCGACTGGTCCACCGCGAGTTGACAGATCGTCGGGAGGTCGCAGACTTCGCGGCATACCGCCAGCGCCGCGGTGAGTTCGTCGAGCCGGAGGAAGGTCTCCAGGATGATCGCATCCGCGCCGCCGCCCGCCAGGGCCGAGATCTGTTCACGGTAGGCCCGGTCGTGATCCTCATCGGTGTATTCGAGGTGGGGCAGACCGCGGGCCGGTCCGACGGCGCCCGCCACGTAGGCCCGGGACCCCGCCGCTTTCCGGGCGATCTCGACGCCGCGGGCGTTCAATGATTCCGCCTGGTCCTCCAGGTTGTACTTGGAAAGGGACAGGGCATTGGCCCCGAAGGTATTGGACTCGATCAGGCCGGCCCCCGCGTCCACGTATTCCTCGTGGACCTGCCGGATCAGGTCGGGCCGGCTCAGGTTTATTTCGTCGAAACAGACATCGATCGGCACGCCGCGGGCATACAGCATGGTTCCGCTGGCGCCATCCGCCACCAGCAGGTTAGAACGGAGATGATCAATGAGGGAAGTGGTCATAAAGGGGGACCCGTTTTGGCGCTGGCAGCCGCCGGTCGCCGACGCAGGTGCGTTGCCGACCGGGCGCGC
>CAZZNP010000052.1:11704-14646 GCA_964655785.1 uncultured Gemmatimonadota bacterium | reverse complement strand
GGCGCACCGCGTTCAACTGCCGTCGCCAAGGGCGTATCGGCGCACCGCCCACGCGAAGCCGTTTTCGTGATTGGCCGGGGCGATGACCAGGCCGCGGGACCTTCCCGCGTCCTTGACCGCGTCCACGGCATTGTCCATGATCACGCCCAGTCCCGCGTTAAAAAGCATGGGCAGATCGTTGTCGCCGTCCCCCACGGCCATCACCTGGTCCATGCCGATCCCGTGGGCGCGCGCGACGAAATCGACGGCGACTTTCTTGTTTACGTCGGCGTGCATGGCTTCGATCCGGTCCGGGTTCGTCTTGACGAGATAGAGACGGGAATCGAAACGGGACTTCAACTCCGCCAGTACCTCCTCGCGCCGGTCCAGGCCGGGCAGGATCAGCATCTTGGGCGGCGGCGGATACTCGCCGTTCCGCAACCGCGCGAGCAAGTCGTCATCCCGGTCGACGGCGGCGCGGCTTTGCTCCTCTATGGATGCGATGGAGGAGGTATACCGGTCGGCGATCACGCTGTCAAGGGGGCCGGCCTCGGTCACGCGCAGCCAGCTGTACACGAAGTTGAAGTCGTTTTCTTCGATGAAGTCGAGCAGGTCCAGGAAGGCGTCCCGTTCTATGCGCTTCTCAAAAAGCAACGGCCTTTGGCCCTGGCGGACCGGCCCGAGTATGATCCCGCCGTTGTTGGCGATCAGGTAGAGCCGGTCGAACAGCGGCCGCGCGGAGCTGAAGGGCTCGCAACTGCGGTCGATGTTCCGTCCGCTCACCGAGCTCACGATCAGGCCACGGTCCAGGGCGGATTCGATTGCGTCCAGGCCCTCGGGGGAAGGCTTGCCGTCGGGCAGCAGAGCCGTGTCGTCCTGGTCGAAGGCGATCAGCTTGATTTCAGGTGTTCCGGTGCCGGTGGTCGCGTCTCCGGTTCCGGCGTTCGGTGCTTCGGTAGACATGGCGTTCCTTCCTGATCAGACAGTTTCTTTCCCAGGCTGCCGCCGGGGTGATATCTGGCGAAATCCTCACGGGTAAAGCCGCGGTCGGCCTTGAGGGCCATGGCGAGGCCGTCCGCCACCGCCAGTTGACACGAAGTACTCACGGTCGGCGCGAGTCCGAGGGGGCCGCCCTCGCCGTCCACGGGCACGTGCAGGACCGCCGCGCTCGAGCGGGCCAGGTCCGATGCGAGGTTTCCGGTGATCGCGACGATCGTCGCACCGTTTGCGACCAGGGTACGCACCGCCGCCATCAGTTCGGCGGTTGTTCCGCTGTGGGACAGGGCGATGACCACGTCCCCCTCCGCCACCTGGCCGCTGTCTCCGTGGTTGCAGTCGGCCGGATCGAGGAAATACGCCTTCGTTCCCGTACTCTGCAGCGTGGCGGCCAGCTTGCGGCCGATGTGCCGTGATTTGCCCACGCCGGTTACGTGTACACGGCCACCTGCCGCTTCGGCTCTACGGATGATCGCGACGGTTTCGTCGAAGTAGGTGTCGGGCAGGTCTTCCTGCAGGCTGGCAAGTTCCTCGGCGGCACGGCGCACGGCAGCCAGACCGGCCGAACCGGAGGTCACCGGACCAGAATCTTCCGAACCGGAGGTCACCGGCCCAGCATCGTCCGGGCCGGTTGCAGCGGTCACCGGACCAGCATCGTCCGGGCCGGTTGCAGCGGTCACCGGACCAGCTTCCTTCGGGCCGGTTGCAGCGGTCACCGGACCAGCATCGTCCGGGCCGGTTGCAGCGGTCACCGGACCAGCATCTTCCAAACCGGAGGTCACCGGACCAGCATCGGCCGGGCCGGTTGCAGCGGTCACCGGCACCGAACCGGCAACGGATTCCGCGACGGTCCCGGCGGGAATCGGCGCGGTCCCGGCGGGAATCGGCGCGCCGTCGTAGAGCGCATCCACCGCGTCGCGGCTCCCGTCCAGCTGCGGGAACGCTCCGGGTATACAGCAACATACGGCGCCGCAGGCGTTGGCGAGATCGGCCGTGTCTTGCATGGACAGCCCGTGGTAGATCCCCGAAATCAGGCCGCCCAGAAAGGCATCTCCGGCCCCTGTCGTGTCCCGGGCGACCACGGATTTTGCCGGTGCGTGGATCGTCTGTTCCCCGTCCGTGATGAACGAGCCTTGCGCCCCTTCGGTGATGGCGACCAGCCGGGCACCGTACCGTTCCAATATGCGTTGAGCCCGTTCCTCTGAACTGCCGGCCTCCACCATCTGCAATGCGGCGGCCTTGGCGGGCTTCACGACGTCGGCGAGGCTAAGGGCCTCTTCGAAATCTTCCGCGGAACCGAGCCCGGCCACGTCGATGGCGAAATCCGGAGGCACGTCCACGTCCAGCACGGTGAGTACGCCGGCCCCGCGGGCTATGCGAAGTACCGCGATGACGGCGTCCAGCGGGAGCTGGGATATCTCCGTCGTCACCATGGCGGCGGAACGGATGCAGTCGGCGAAATGCGTATTCACGTCCGCGGCCGTGGTCTCCGCCGTCAGGGCGCGGGCCATGTAGATCGCCCGGTCCGCGTCGGCGGCCACGTTGACGACGGAGAAACCGGAGGAACGGCCCTCGAGGACCCGGACGGCCGACCGATCGATGCCGTGGCGGTCCATCTCGTCCCGGATCATTACGCCGTACCGGTCGTCGCCCTGGAATCCGAAAAGACCGGCCGGAACGCCCATCCGGGCCGACCAGGCCAGGTGGTTCAGCGTCACGCCGCCCGCTATCTCGGTCACGACCGCGCCTTCTTCATCCGGCAGGATATAGGTCTTCTCCTCTGGTCCCGCGATCCGGTTCACCCGGTAGATCACGTCCACGACGTTGCTTCCGATGCCGACTACCCTGCGGGACCGGTCGATGTCCTGAATCACGGATTAATGTCCTTTATCACGAAATATCACCTTGATGGTCGCGTGCGCTTTACTGATGGTCGCGTGCGCTTTACTGATGGTCGCGTGCGCTTT
>CAZZNP010000052.1:9278-11604 GCA_964655785.1 uncultured Gemmatimonadota bacterium | reverse complement strand
TCGCGTGCGCTTTACTGATGGTCGCGTGCGCTTTACTGATGGTCGCGTGCGCTTTACTGATGGTCGCGTGCGCTTTTCTGATCGCGGCTCGGACCGGCGGTACATCTAAAATCACAGAATTTTATATTGTCAACGTTGATTAAAATAAGAATCAACATATAAATTTCATTTGAGATATACCGGCACAGTGCCCATAGCCAATCGCGCGGCCAGCAACGCGGCGCGACAAAGCGAAACGGCACTCAGCCGCTATTCACGAGGACTACCGCCACCAGGGTCAGGCCGATGCCGACGTAGGCCAGCCTGCGCACCTGCTCTTTCCAGTACAATATAGCCACGAGCGTGGTGATGACAAGGCCGACTGCGCTGACGAAGGGAAAGACGACGGTGCCGGGAAGGTACTTGAGCGTGAGAACGAGGAGCCAGGTTCCCGAGACATTGACCGCACCCAGCAGGATGCTCCATCGAACCTCCGGCAAACCCGCCCGGATCGGTTTGTTCCAGAGGTAGAACAACCCCATGATTCCGGAGACCGCAAAGAGGGAGAAGAGGTAGAGCGACATCTGGCTTTGCGGCGCGAGTTCGCTGAAGGCCTTGGGGGACAAGTGGCAGAAACCGGTCGTGACGAAAAGCGCCCCGACCAGCCAGGCGACGCCGCGCAGGGACAGGTCGGATTGCCTGCCCACGCCTAGCGTCAGGAGCGGCAACGCGATGCAGACCGTGATGATACCTGCGATCTGCGGCAGGTTGGGGACTTCGTACCAGATGACGATGGAACAGAGGATAGGGATCAGGACGGACAGACGGACGATCGCCAGGGTCACGGCGACACCGCCCTGCAGTAGTGCCCGGATCAGAAAGCAGAAGGCTACGAAATAGAAGAAACCGCTGGCCGCGCCGATCAGCACGGTGGTCCAATGCCAGACCCAGCCCGGGTCGAAGAGCATCAGCAGACCGGAGATCACAGCGCCCGCGCCGTAATTGAGGCTGCCCACCGCCAGGGCATTGTGGCCGTTTTGGTGGGCGGATTTCAGAATCAGACCGAAACACGACGTTACGACAGTCGCCGTGATCAGCAGTAGGAGTCCGAGCGCCGTGGTCTGTTCTCCGTCGGTAGGTCCGCAGATAACAAGAAGCCGGCGAAGTTATAGTGCTTCACCGGCTCCTTAGTTCATGATCGCCAATTCACAATCGTCACTTCACAATCGCCAATTCATATTCGCCAGGTTAAACGCGCCGAGTGTGCCGGTTTCGGCCTGAGCGCGAAAGAGTTACGGCGAATGAGTTACGCCGTGAAGGCGAATGAGTTACGGCGTGAAGGCGAAAGTCCCCACGTACGCGCTGCGCTTGTTCGGGATGCTCCACGTCGCAATCAGATCCGATCCGCTGTACGCATGGGCGGCGGTCTGGACCAGCGTGGCCGACGCGTCCTTCGTAAAGGGATCGTACCACACCATGCGGTCGCAGTTGGGCTCGTGGTCGGTCGCCATCATGGTCCGGGTGCTCACGCGAACCTGGCCGTCCACCGCAACGGAGTAGGTGTCCCCGCCGTCGTGACGGAAGGAAATGTCGGTGGGTTTCACCGTCTTCACCGTACCGAAAAGATCGCCGTACTGTGCCGTGAAGGTGTCCTTCAGGAGTTGGCGCTGGCTCGGCGTGGCCTTGCTGTCGATCATCAGCACGGTCTCACGGGCGTGGTAACCGAGTTGCAGGTTGCCTTCCCCGAGGATGACGGCGACGACGGACAGATCGGCCAGCGCGCCATCACGTACGCGCCATGCCACGACGGCCTGGTTGGCATCGCCGCCGGCTTCCGCCGAATAGGTGCAGCCGCCGCCCAGGATGTGGTTGGAGCGCACTTCCACGTAATCGCCGGTTACCGTCGGAGAACCGGCCATTGCCGGGGATGCCACGAGGACCAACGCGGCCATGAGCAAGATTCCTTTTTTCAACATGTATGCCTCCCTGCCTTGGGATGGTTGTTGTCTGGTTTCGTAAGCCTGCTTATCCGATTCGTTCAACTTTCTGGGGTCGGCCTGATGCCGGCAGCGTTCGATCGACGGCCGCCGCCTCCGGCAACCTTTATTTATCCAAATATCTATCAGACACAAAGTCTATTGGACGAGAAATCAATCAGTTGGGCAGTTGGGCGCGAATACAATCAGACGCGAATGAACGCGAAAAAACGCGGTATATCCTACTTTACCGGGAACATCTAAGTATATTCAATATATGTTCTTGCCACCTTTCAAGTCAATCGCAAATCGAAATGATCGCGGTTTGGCGTCTCGTGCACTTCGGAGTTCGAGCATCCGCGTATCTACAT
>CAZZNP010000052.1:8075-9178 GCA_964655785.1 uncultured Gemmatimonadota bacterium | reverse complement strand
CATCCGCGTATCTACATTCGCGTATCTACATCCGCGTATCTACCACCAGGAATACAGCGTAAAGGATTGTGCACATGGAATACAGAGCACTCGGTGAATCTGGACTGACGGTATCGGTGATCGGCATGGGTTGCTGGCCCATGGCCGGCGTGGGGTGGACCGGCATCGACGACAGCGCTTCCCTGGCGGCGCTGGAAGCGGCCATGGACGGCGGCGTCACGCTCATCGACACCGCGTACATGTACGGGCGGAACGGCGAATCCGAACGGCTGGTCGGCCGGGCCATCGCGGGCAGGCGCGACCAGATCGTCCTGGCCACGAAATGCGGGTTGTACTGGGACGGCACGACGCTGGCGAGAGACAGCTCGCGCAAACGCGTCCTGGAGCAGGTGGAGGAAAGCCTGCGGCGGCTGAATACGGACTACATCGACCTGTACCAGGTGCACGCGCCGGACGAGGACACGCCATTTGAGGAAACGGCCGAAACCCTCGCCGAACTGAAGTCGCAGGGCAAGATCCGGGCGATTGGCGTGAGCAATTACAACGTGGAGCAGATGCAGCGTTTTGCCAGTCGCGCCCCGCTGCACTCGGACCAGCCCCCGTACAATCCACTCATCCGGGACATCGAGGCGGAAGTCCTGCCCCACTGCCGCGACAACAACATCGGCGTGATCTCCTACTGGCCGCTGTACAAGGGACTGCTGACCGGGAAGTACGGCCGGGGGCACAGCTTTCCGGAAGGCGATAACAGAAACGATGATCCCGGGTTCAGGGGAGAGGCGCTGGAAAATACGCTCGATACGCTCGACCGGCTGCGGCCTATCGCCGACGAATACGGAAAGTCCCTTGCCCAACTCGTCATCCATTGGATTGCTCGCCAGCCCGGGATCACGTCGGTCCTGTGCGGGGCGACGCGTCCGTCCCAGGTCGAGCAGAACATCGAAGCGGTGGGCTGGGAGCTGTCCGACGAACATCGCCGGCAGGTAGACGAGATCTATGACGGGATGGGCGACTAGACTCGAACCGGGTTGCCGCGGGGTTTTGTGCGTAACGGGGTCTACTCAGACCGGGCGCGACGGAGCTGGGTGCTAGTTGGCAAGTGC
>CAZZNP010000052.1:6661-7975 GCA_964655785.1 uncultured Gemmatimonadota bacterium | reverse complement strand
CGCGACGGAGCTGGGTGCTAGTTGGCAAGTGCGCCACTGGCGATCGAACGGATCCGCTTGACCATGGAACGGAAGCCGTTGCTCCGGCTCGGACTGAGGTGGGAAGCCAGGTCCAGCCGGTTGAAGATGCCCTCGATGTCGGCGTCCAGGATCTGCTGCGGCGTCTTTCCAGAGTAGACCATGAGCAGGATGACGACCAGGCCGCGGACGATGTGGGCGTCGCTGTCCGCGTCGAATGTGATGGTGGGCGGCAGGGTATCTTCGACGTGGGGAACGAACCAGACCTGGCTTACGCATCCCTTGACCTTGTACGCTTCCGTCTTGTAGGCATCGTCCAGGGCCGGCAGCTTTCTGCCCAGGTCGATGATCTCCTGGTAGCGCTCTTCCCAGTCATCGAGGTATTCGAAGTCTTCCAGCACTTCTTCTATCGTCGTGTCCAGCGTCACGTTGGTGGGTCCTCCAGATCAGTTCCGCTCTCTTGCAGTTTCTTAGGTTCTGCAACAACTTCAGCTCTTCAACTCTTCAGCTCTTCAACTCTTCAGCCCGCCCCCAGCAGCTATTTCAGCTCTTCAACTCTTCAGCCCGCCCCCAGCAGCAACATGGCGGAAACGCCGGCGGCCGCGCCCGAAACGAAGAGATTCCACTGGCGGTGCGACGTGCCCAGCAGTCGTAGAAACACGAAGGCCGTGGCCGAGAAAACCGCCACGATCATCAACTGTCCCAGTTCCAGTCCGATATTGAAGGACAGGAGGGGCACGACGATCGATTCTTCCATGCCGAGCAGCGCCCTGAGATAGTTCGAAAACCCCAGGCCGTGGATCAGGCCAAAGAACAGGGCCAGTCCGTAACTCGTCTTCCGGCCGATCTTCCCCGCGAAGGGCCTGTAGACGTTCATCAGGCAGGTCGCCAGAATCGTCACGGGGATGAGCGTCTCGACCAGGTCCGTCGGGACCAGGATGACGCGCAAGGTAGCAAGCGCCAGGGTGACCGAATGCCCGATCGTGAATGCCGTCACGAGCAGGAGCACCGATCGCCACCGGTTCAGCGGATAGGCGGCGCACAGGGCGATGATGAAGACGATGTGGTCGTAGGCGTTCAGGTCCAGAATATGGTCGAAACCGATTTGCAGATAGACCTGGAATTCGGACATCTTCCCGCCATAGTTCGACCGTTAGCGTAAGTCGGTCGCCGTCGCGCTTCTGTCACCGAGGGCTGATCGCCGTCGCGCTTCTGTCGCCGAGGGCTGATCGCCGTCGCGTTTCTGTCGCCGAGGGCTGATCGCCGTCGCGTTTCTGTCGCCGAGGGCTGATCGCC
>CAZZNP010000052.1:4236-6561 GCA_964655785.1 uncultured Gemmatimonadota bacterium | reverse complement strand
TTCTGTCGCCGAGGGCTGATCGCCGTCGCGTTTCTGTCGCCGAGGGCTGATCGCCGTCGCGGCGTGATCGCCGCCATCATTCGACCGCTGACACGGCCCGGCCCATTGTCAGGAACCGAAGCGAACCACGCCCTTGACGGTTCCCTTGCTCAGGTTGACGTACTTCTTCTCGCCGCCCACTTCGAACCGCATCACGTTGGCCTGCGTGTCGAACATGTCGATCAGGATCCGGTTCTCGACTTCTATCGATTCCACGCGGTCCACGTTCGTAATCTGCACCAGGCACGCCGTGGCGTCAAGCGCGTCCTCCATTCCGGAATAAGCCGGCACGCGCTCCTGGCCGTTGACGCGGAAGGCCAGCCTGGAAAGCAGGTAGTCCGCCACGTGACGGTCCCGGTCTGCCCGGGCCTGGTCGGTCCAGAGCCTCAGCCGGGGTCCGCCCTCCGCCACGATAGCCTCTTCCAGGTCGTCCGTAAAGATCCGGACGGTTACGTCGAGCCGCGCTTCCTCCACGTTCCATTTGACCCGGGTGATGCTCACGTAGAACACATGTGCCCACGCCGGGGTCGGACCCAGGACCAAGCCCAGGACCGAGGCCGTACCCAGGACCGAGACCGGAGCCGATCCAGGAAACGAAGACGAGCCCGGGACCGCGACCGATCCAGGAAACGAAGACGAGCCCGGGACCGCGACCGATCCAGGAAACGAAGACGAGCCCGGGACCGCATCCACGACCGGAAACAGTTCGGCCACGGATACGATCGAGAGGCAGAGGAGGAACCTGAGTGTCTTCATCGACCCCTTCCTACTGGGCCATCTCGTCTCTCAGGCCGTATTTGTCGATCAGATAGATCAGCGTGGCGATGGACGCGCCGCCCAGTTCCAGTTCCCGGCGGTTGACCGCTTCGAAGTTGTCGGTCGGCGCGTGGTGGTAGTCGAACGCCCGTTGCGAATCGGGTATAAAGCCGATAGTCGGCGTGCCCGTCTCCCGGCGCAGGGGGCCAATGTCGGCGCCGCCGCCGCCCTTATTGATATAGGAGATGGTGTTCTGGGGAAACAGGGGCAGCCACGAACGGAACCGTTCAAGGACGTCGTCGTCGACCGATGCGCCGAATCCCCGGGGGCTGAAACCGCCCGCATCGCTCTCGAGGGCGATCACGTGCTTCTCGCCCGTTTCCTTCGCCACCTCGGCGTACTTGAGACCGCCGCGGAGGCCGTTTTCCTCGTTCATGAACAGGACGGCCCGGATGGTGTGGCGGGGCCGGATGCCGAGTTTCTGGAAGGTACGCAGCACGCCGATGGAATGGACGGTGCCCGCGCCGTCGTCATGAGCGCCTTCGGACACGTCCCACGAATCGAGATGGCCGCCCACCAGGATGATCTCGTCCGGCCGCTCGCTGCCCCGGATCTCGCCGATCACGTTATGGGAAAGGGCGTCAGGGTGCCATTTGCTGGAAAGGTGCATGAAGAGTTGGGCATCGGGCTGCTCCTCGAGGGCCTTGACCAGCCGGTCGGCGGACCGGTACCCCAGCGCGGCCGCGGGGATTCGCTCAACGTCATCGAGATATCTCAGGCCGCCGGTGTGGGGCGCGTCGCCGAAGTCCGATCCGGCCGAACGGATCACCACGCCCACCGCGCCGAACTTCGCCGCCTGGGAGGGACCGGCGGTCCGCTGGGTCACCGCCCCGCCGTATCCGGGTCCCGTGGCGATCACGGTCTGGTCGAAGGCACGGTTGTAGAAGACGATCTTGCCTTCGACAGCCTCACGGCCGATTTCCGCCACCTCTTCGATGGAGTGCACCACCACCACCGGCGCGGTGATTCCCGTCGGCGCGGTCGGCACGGATCCGCCAATGGCCAGGGCATTCAGTTCGATCATCCCCTCCTCGACGCCGACGATCCGCACCTGCTCCGGATCGCCCCGTTCCCAGTGGGGCACCATGACTTCCTGGAGATACACCCGGTCGAATCCGTAGCCTTCCATCACCTCTTTGGCCCATGCCACGGCCTGCGCGGCGCCTTCCGAGCCGCTCAGCCGGGGTCCGATGTTCTTGCACAGGTCCTCCAGCAGGTGGTACATCTCGCCCGTCGTCAACCGTTCATTGAAAATGGCGGTTACGGTCTGGGCGTCCTCGGCCTGGGCATCCTCAGTCTGGGCGCGTACTTCGAGGGGGGCGGCCATCGAAAAGGCCAGCGAAAAGGCCAGCGAAAAGGCCGTCGTGAACAGCAGGGCGGGGATCAGGGCGAAGCGCGGGACCGCGCGGCGAGCAATGTACCGGGATAGAAACGACCGCGGGACCGCGCGGCGCACGACACCGAATACGG
>CAZZNP010000052.1:0-4136 GCA_964655785.1 uncultured Gemmatimonadota bacterium | reverse complement strand
ACCGGGTCGGCGCCGTGAACGCGTCGGTTGCCAGGTAGCGGCCAGGCCAAGCGCGCAGACCGCATATCTCACCGGACCTGCGCCGGAAACGCGGGACTCGCCAGGGCCGGCGCCGCGTATGCGGAACCTAACGGGTCAATTCCCATCCCAGGTGGGCGATTTCCGTCGCGATCAGTTTCTCCCAGGCCAGTTCCACCGCGGCCGGGGAGCCGGGCGTGGAGATAACTACCGTGTCCCGGTAGACCCCCGCGGTGGCGCGGGATAGCATGGCCGCCGCACCGACCTGGTCATAGCTGAGCATGCGGAAAAGCTCGCCGAAACCGGTCAGGGGCTTTTCGATTTTGCGGTTCAGCACGTCGAAGGTCCGGTCTCTCTTCGAAATGCCCGTACCCCCGTTGAAAATGACGACCTGGATGTCTTCGCCGGTGCAGTCTTCCAGGGCAGCTTCCACCTGGTCGGGTTCGTCCGGGATCAGCCGGTAGCCCGCGACCCGGTGGCCCGCTTCTTCGATAGACGCTTTGAGGAAGATCCCGTTGACGTCGGTTTCCGGCGTCCGGGAATCGCTCACCGTAACGACGGCGACGCCCACGGGGCCACCCTCGGCGGCAAGGGTTTTGTGGTGTGAAGTGCTCTCGGAGCTATTGGACGACATGAGACCGGTTTCTACAGCACGTCCTGCAGCCGCAGTCCCTGTTTCTTCAGGAAAGGCATCAGCCCGATCTTCGTGACCGTCCGCAGGGCGCTGACGGACATCTTGATGCGCACCGTGCGGCCCAGTTCGGGCACGTAGAGACGCTTCAACTGGAGATTGGGATACTGGCGCCGTTTGGTCTTGTTATGGGCGTGGGATACGTTGTAGCCGACCAGGGGGCCTTTTCCGGTCAATTTGCATTTTCTGGACATGGGACGGACCTCCAGGAACGACGCTACCGCGTCTCCCGGTACATGACGTGCCGCCGCAGCGTGGGATCGTACTTCTTGAGCTCCACCCTGGCGGTCGTGTTACGCCGGTTCTTTTTCGTGTAATAACAATGCGCGCTTTCCGTGCTCTTGAGCTTCACGAGTTCACGGTTCTTGCCCTTGGCCATGCTGTACTCCTCGACGAACGAATCTTCAGAATGCCGGTTTTGTCAACATGCCGGTTCAGCCAGCAAGCGGGTTCAGCCGACTTGCCGGTTCAGCCGACATGCAGATGCTACCGACATGCCGGTTTTCTCAACCAAGCGCTCAAATTTAATGAGCGCGGCCATCAAAATCAAGAAAATAATCCGATGCTTGCGATCGCCATGAATTGCGCCCAGCCGCACCGAGCCCTCGGGATGTCCGGAAAGCCCGTCCTACGCCTCGTCAACCGCGCAGGCTTTCAGTTCTTCCAGCGTCACGAACTCGAGGGCCATGATATGTGTTGCGCTCAGCACGACCGGCGGCGCCGCGTCCGCGTCGTAAGCCTCTTTCCAGCGATTCACGCACACGCACCAGCGGTCGCCGGGTTTGAGGCCCTCGAATCCGAAGGCCGGCACGGGCGTGCTCAGATCGTTCCCCGCCGCCTTGGAAAAGACGAGGAAATCCTCGGTCATCACTGCGCAGACGGCATGGACGCCCGCGTCGCCCGACCCGGTGTTGCACGCGCCGTCGCGGTAGAATCCGGTCAGGGGATCCGTCGAACAGCCTGTCAGTGTTCCGCCGAGTACGTTCATGGGAAAATCGGGTATCCTCGCCTTTGTCAGGATCCGCATCCGTCGCTGGATGCATCACCGCATGATTTCCGCGTCGCGTAGTATCCTACAGATCGAAGAGATAGGCCAGCTTGACCACCAGCGTACGGTCCAGCGGTTCGCCCAGTAAGGCATCCGACGCGTCTGTGTTATCCCTGTTCTCATTGTACACGACGTAGAGATTGCTGCCCGGGCTGATGATGTAGTTGAACCGGAGATTCGACACGAACCGGTCCCGGTTGGTATCCCACTGCACCAGCGCGTTGAGGGATACATCCGGCGAAAAGGAATAACTCGTCCGGATGCCGAAGAGGTGAGCGGTAACGTCGCGCTCCACGTTGCCGGTATCGGTGAGCGTTACGTCGTTCAACTCGTAACGGGGCCCGAAGGTGAACTTCGAACCGGCCCGCAGGCCACCCTCGAGATTCAGCGAACGCCGGTTGCCGTTGATATACTGGCCCACGATCAGTTGGAAGTCGCCGAACACCGGCTTGCTCAGGTTGGTGGTGAAGTGCATGCGCGAGGACGCGTCCGTGTAATTCCCCGGAGCGAGCTTGACGCCCAGGATGGGCCGGGTGTCCTCGTTGACGCGCGTGTATGCCCGGTCCAGGGTGATCCCGGCCTGTTCGCCACCGGTGAAGAACAGCTCGAAATGGTAGTGCTCCCGCCGGGTCAGTTGCGTGCCGTCGTCCCCGAACGTGGCGCCCACCACGGCGTGGGGAAAGTAACGCCGGACCATGCTGTCTTCGGGTTCGGGCGTGTAGAACACACGGCCTGAAACCTCGTGAAACCCGCCGAAACTGCGGGCCAGGCTGCGGCGGCTGAAGAAACCCATGCCCGGGTTGAAAAACTCCGACACGCCCATGTAGAGGCCCTCGAACTGCCACAGGGGACCGTTCCAGCGCGACCACAGCCGTCCGGCGAAACCCGATTCGCTGTCCTCCCCGTCCTGGTAGGTGGTCCCGGCCAGGAACCCGCTGACGGCCAGCTTCGGGCCCACGGCGAGGTTGAAGTCGCCGCCGCCCGCCCGGTTGTAGTCGCCGCCGCCGACCCGCTGGTTGGTCACGATGAATCCGACGTTCGATTTCTCGCCCACGTCCTGGCTGATCCGCGCCACGGCGTAGATATTGTCTTCCACCTTGAAGTCGCCGTACCGCTCGTCGCCCGTGCGCATGAGCAGCAGGCCGAGGTTCGTGCGCCCGGCCTTGCCGGTCATCCGGCCGCCGCCTGTGATCGGAACCTGCTGGAGCGTACCGGAATGGTCGCGCGCCAGGCCGATGTTGCGGCTGTAGAAAAGCTCGGTCTCCCTGGCCACGCCGAAGCGGAAAAGCCCGGCGTTTTCGAGGAAGAAGGTGCGTTTTTCAGGGAAGAACAGGTTGAACTGCGTGAGGTTGACCTGCGCGTCGTCCACCTCCACCTGGGAGAAATCGGTGTTGTAGGTCATGTCCAGCGACAGGTTGTTCGTCAGGCCGTACTTGACGTCCACGCCGCCGTCGAAGTCGTCGTCCCGCCTGGTCTGCGTGGGATCGTACGTCCAGGTGGCCCCGCCCAGGGAATAGGGCGTGACCTGCAGGTACCGGTGGTCGTGCCGCGTGAGGTTCAGGCCCGACAGGGTCCCTGCCACCGACACCTGGGAGATGTTGAAAGGCCGGATGACCGGCGCCCAGAAGGCCTGTTCGTTGCGGCGGCGGACCTGGCGCTCCAGGTTTACCCCGAAACTCACGTCGTCGCCCGTTTCGAAGCGCAGCGTGCTCCAGGGTATGGCCATCTCGGCGTACCAGCCCTCCTCGTTCCGGGATGTATACACGTCCCACACGCCGTTCCAGTCCGTCAGCACGTTGGTGTTGAAACGGCCCTCGGACCGGCCCTCGTTGCGCACCTGGGCGTCGTAACGCGCACCGTCGGGATTGGTGGCGAATAGCACCCCGTTCTGGCGGTCCAGGTAGGTATCCAGGATGATCTGGAAGTAGTCGTCGTCGGCCAGGTCGCCGTCCCGGGCCATCTGGGTGGCGATGATCTGGGATGGATCCGAGTCGTAGGCCCAGACGCCGACGTACAAGGTCTGCTCGTCGTATAGGATCCGCACCTCGGTCCGCTCGGTCGCGGGCTGGCCTTCATCGGGACGTTGCTGGGTGAAGCCGCTGGCCGCCAGGGCGTTCTGCCATATACCCTCGTCCAGCACACCATCCATGTGCAGCGATTCCAGGATGCGAAGGGGGACGATCTCCCGCTCCTGCGCCGTCACGGAGCCGGTCTCCGGCAATGTCAGCAATGCGGCCAGACAGACTGCGGTCGCCGCGTATCTTAAGGTCGCCAATCGCCTGAAACAGAACGCGGCGAGTGTGCGCATGTACGCGCAAATCCCGGGCATCTATAATCCTCCTTCCAATCATCCATGGGCTGACTGGACTGCTAATCATC
>CAZZNP010000051.1:19332-26484 GCA_964655785.1 uncultured Gemmatimonadota bacterium | reverse complement strand
CGGCGGCAGCCCGTGGCGCTGGACCTGACCGTTGGGGACCGGGCCTTTGGGCAGGTAACCGAGGCCCTGGTGACGGTGGGCATGCCGAAGTGGTAAGATAAAGATGCAGCGGTGGTCACTTCGCGGCGGTAATGTCGTCTGGCGAGCATCAAATCCAAATACCTGTGTTTCATTTAGTTATACCTGACACCTTCAGCAATCTGAAAGGAAGGATCCATGATCGGTCAAACCAGTCTGTCGACGTTGCCTTCGCTACGTTCTTATGAAAGTAGTCGCATTTCCAGTTGGAACACCTCCGGCGGGAACGCCGATTCCTGGCGTATCGAGGCCGGAGAGAAACGTGTGATCGGCGAGATAAATGGACCTGGATGCATCAAGCACCTCTGGATGACGCTCGGTCTCCCCGCGGAGGACTACTGCCGCCGAATCGTGATGCGTATCTACTGGGACGGATGCACAGAACCGAGCGTGGAGTGTCCCATCGGCGATTTCTTCGGTCTCGGCCACGGCATGCGCAAGGATTTCATCACCGCCCCGCTGCAGATGAGCCCGCAGGACGGGAAGGGATTCAACTCCTGGTGGCCCATGCCCTTCAGGGAGAAGGCCGTGATTGAAATCGAGAACCAGGGCACCGAGGGATACAACCACTACTTTTACATTGATTACGAGACGTATCCAACGGTGGAAGCGGTGGCGGACCAGGCTTACTTTCACGTGCAGTGGCGCAGGGAAGCCGATACAAAGGGATGGGCTTTCGAGGAAGGACTCAAATCGGAGACGTATCGGAACGACCCGCGCTGGGCCAACCTGAGCGAGCAGGAGAACTACGTCATATGCGACGTCGAAGGGGACGGCATCTACTGCGGCGCTCACCTGGACATCGACTGCTTCCAGCGCAACCCGAACGACTGGTACGGTGAAGGCGACGACATGATGTTCATCGACGGCGAGGCGTGGCCGCCTTCCCTGCACGGGACCGGCACGGAGGACTGGTACCATTGCGCCTACTGTCCGACGGACGAATACAACGCGCCCTATCACGGCATCATCCTGTACAGCGGCAACGACCAATGGCGGTGGAAGGGCAAGAACACGGTTTACCGCTACCATATCGAGGACCCGATTCGCTTTCGTAAAAGCTTTCATATCTCCATCGAACACGGTCATGCGAACAAACTGAGCAATGACTACTCGAGCACTGCTTACTACTACCTGTCGGAGCCACGGCGCGGCGGTCCGGCCTTGCTGCCGGTCGAAGGGCGCCTTCCGCGTCCGGACGAACCGAAGTACGGCGAGTGATCGGCCAGGTTATTCTCGCGCTCATTTCCATATAGACGCATTCGCGATAGACACACTCGCGATTGACACATCCGCACCATCCGGCCCGGAGGAGGGATCATGATCGGTCAGACCAGCCTGGCGTCGCTTCCCACGCTGCGTACCTACCATAGTAAACGGATATCGAGCTGGGAAGAGACGGGGGGCAACACCGACGCCTGGCAGATCGAAGCGGGCGAGAAACGCGTCATCGGACAGATCGACGGACCCGGGTGCATCAAGCATATCTGGATGACGCTCGGGATCCCGGCCGAAGACTACTGTCGCCGCATCGTTATGCGCATGTACTGGGATGGCAGCGACGAACCGAGCGTGGAATGCCCCATCGGCGATTTCTTCGGACTGGGTCACGGCATGCGCAAGGACTTCATAACCGCCCCGCTCCAGATGAGTCCGCAGGACGGCAAGGGGTTCAATTCGTGGTGGCCCATGCCGTTCAAGGAAAAGGCCGTACTGGAAATCGAGAATCAGGGCACGGAAAGCTACTTCCATTACTTCTACATCGACTACGAGACCTATCCCACCGTTGACGCGGTGAGCGATCAGGCTTATTTTCACGTGCAGTGGCGCAGGGAGGCCGATACGAAGGGATGGGCCTTCGAGGAAGGGCTCAGCCCCGACACCTATCGAAAAGACCCGCGCTGGCTGAATACAAGCGACAGCGAGAACTACGTCATCTGCGACGTCGAGGGCGACGGTATCTACTGCGGCGCCCACCTGGACATCGACTGCTTTCAGCGCAATCCGAACGACTGGTACGGCGAAGGCGACGACATGATGTTCATCGACGGCGAGTCCTGGCCGCCTTCGCTGCACGGCACGGGCACCGAGGACTGGTACCACGGCGCGTACGGACCGACCCAGGAATTCCAGGCGCCCTATCACGGGATCATTCTCTACAGCGGAAACCCCGACTGGAGATTTAAAGGCAAGAACACCTTTTACCGGTATCACATCGAGGATCCGATCCGGTTTAGGCAGAGTTTTCGGATGTCCATCGAGCACGGCCATGCGAACAAGCTGAGCAACGACTACGCGAGCACGGCCTACTACTACCTGTCCGAACCGCGGCGCGGCGGACCGGTAATCCTTCCGGTCGAAGCGCGGCTGCCTCGACCGAACGAAGAACAGTATGGCTGAGGACAACCAGTCCAATCAACGGAGGACCATATGCTAACCCAGGAGCAGGTTGAGTTTTACCACGAAAACGGGTACATGACCGTCGACAAGGTGCTTTCCGACGCGGAAGTCGCGGATCTGCAACGGGTGACGGACGAGTTCGTGGATAAAGCCCGGTTCATCACCGAACATACGGACTTCTACGATCTTGAACCCGGGCATTCGGAGGATGATCCGCAGGTGCGCCGGCTCAAAAGCCCGATCGACCACCACGACGTGTACATGCGTACCATCAGGCACGACAACATTTTAAATATCGTGGCACAGCTGATCGGCGATAACATTCGCACCAACGGCAATAAGCTCAACATGAAGTCCGCGGATTACGGCAGTCCGGTCGAATGGCACCAGGACTGGTCCTTCTACCCGCACACGAACGACGATATTCTGGCCGTCGGCGTCTGTATCGACGAAATGACCGAGGCCAACGGCGCGCTGCTGGTGATACCCGGTTCCCACAAGGGACCGACCTACGACCACCACCAGGACGGCCGGTTCTGCGGGGCCGTGACCGATCCGGATTTCACGCCTGAGAACATCGTTGCGCTCGAAGTGCCCGCCGGCGGGATATCCATCCATCACGTCCGTACCCTGCACGGTTCGGCGCCGAACTATTCCGGTGCGCCTCGGCGACTGCTCCTTTTCCAGATGTGCGCCGCCGACGCCTGGCCGCTCACGGGGGCCGGAGACTGGGACGCTTTCAACGGAAATCTGCTTCGCGGAGCGCCCACCAACGTCCCGCGCATGGCCGACCTGCCCGTCCGCATGCCCCTGCCAGGGCCCGAACGCGGGGGTTCGATCTATGAGACCCAGTCGGTCCTCGAGAAAAAGACCTGGGCGCGATAAAATCTGTGTCATGAAGGCCGCGGCCCGGCAAAACCCGTGCTATGAGGAGCCCGGTCCGGTAAAGGACACAAAGCGGTGAACGACTCGGCCCACAGTGATGCGGAGCGCGCGGGTCAAAATGACCGGGCGAAACACGCCGACCATGAAGATCTGGCCGGTATGACGGACCAACCCCAACCCGTCCTCTTCTTCGACGGCGTGTGCGGCCTGTGCAACCGGTTTATTGATCTGATGCTACGGGCCGATAACCAGGATCGCTTTCGGTACGCACCGTTGCAGGGCGACACTGCGCGACGCATGCTGGGCCTCCTGGACCAAGGCCAGGCCCGCGGCCTTCCGACCGGCAACCGCGAGACCGCTGACCGTCCGCTCGGCAACCGCGAGACCGCTGACCTTCCGCTCGGCAATTCTCAGAACGGCGAGCCCCAGGCCCGCGGCCCCGATTCCTTCGTTTACCTCGAAAAAGGCAAGCGCTACGAGCAGTCCAGCGCCGTCTTGCTGGCCCTGAGCAGACTGGGCGGGCCGTGGCGGCTGACCGCCGTTCTCTTTATAATCCCCAGGCCCTTGCGTGATCTAGTCTACCGCATCGTTGCGCGAAACCGGTACCGATGGTTCGGCAGGCGCGATGAGTGCCGGCTGCCGACTTCGGAAGAAAGAGAGCGGTTTCTTCCGTGAAGACCAGATTCACCTCCGACAATCATCCCTTCGTAAAGCCCGCCGAAGTCAACGCGCTGCCAAGCAAGCCGGCGGATATACGATCCGCCTATGGTCCGGCGCCTCCCCAGTTCGGTGAATTGCGCCTGCCGGAGGGCAACGGTCCCCACCCCGTGGCCGTGGTTCTGCACGGGGGCTGCTGGCTCTCGCTTTACGCCGACCTGCACAACGCGGATGCCCTGGCGGACGCGCTGAGAGACGAGGGCATCGCGACCTGGAACGTCGAGTACCGGTGTGTAGACCAGGATGGAGGCGGATGGCCGGGGACGTTTCTCGACGCCGGGCTCGCGGTAGACCACTTACGCGCGCTGGCCGGGGATCACGGACTCGATCTGAGCCGCGTGATTACGGTTGGCCACTCGGCGGGCGGACACCTGGCGCTGTGGACGGCCGCGCGACACAGGTTGCCCACGACGAGTCCGCTCTGGACCGCGGACCCGTTGCGGCTCCGAGGCGCCGCGGTCCTGTGCGGTCCCGGCGATCTGAGGCGTTTTACCCCCCATGCGGACGCCGAATGCCGGCAGGGCGTCGTGACGGAACTGCTCGGAGGCACCGGCGAATCATCCGACAGGCTGGAAGAGCGGTTTCGGTACGGATCCCCTGTCGAAATGCTGCCGCTTGGCGTGAAACAGGCCATGATCAGCACCGAACACGACTGGGTCGTGCCGGCCAAACTGGGAGCGGCCTACGCCGTGGCGGCACGGACCGCGGGAGATGACATCGAACATCTGATCGTTCCGGGCGCCGGTCACCACGAACCCATGGTCCCGGGCTCCGTGACGTGGCCTGCCGTTCTCAAGGCCGTGCATTCCTTGCTTGAAACCTGAGAACGGCCGTACGTCCGAGCGGTCATGAAGAGCGGGACGTCCGGCCATTGGTGAAGTGTGAAACTTCCGGCTATACAAAATGGGCGGGATTTCCGACAATTTATGAAGAGCGGGACGTCCGGCCTCCAATGAAAAGGGATAGCAATGCCCAACATCACCGTTAAATCCGACTGCAGCAACGCGCCGGAAAAGGCATTGCTGCGGGATCTGTTCATCGGCTTCGCGCACGCCGATGTCGACGCCATCCTGGCGCCGATGAGCGACGATATCGTCTGGAATCTGGTGGGCGAAACTGTGATCGAAGGCAAAGAAAACGTCCGTAAACTCTTGGAATCGATGCCAAACGTCGGCACGAGCGACCTCGTCATCGAGTCCATCATCACTCATGGCCGGGATGCCGCCGTTCATGGCGTGATCCGATCAAACGCGGGCCAGGCCCACGCTTTCTGCGATGTCGTTCAATTTACCAGCGCGGCCAGCATGAAGATAAAAACCATGACCTCGTACTCGATCGAGTTAACCGATGAGTAAACCGAAGCCGTCCCGACATGCCCCGGAGGAGGTGGATACGTATCTCGCCGCACTGCCGGATGACTTTCGCGCCACGCTGCAACAACTGCGAGAGATCGTACGGCAAATCGCGCCGGAATGCACCGAACGCGTCAACTACCGGATCCCGATCTTCCGCCTCAAGAGTGACTTCGTGGCCATGTCGGCCGCCACGAAACACGTTGGATTCCACACCATGAGCAAGGCTATCCCGGCGGCCATGAAGGACGAACTCGGTGAGGAAGGGATCTGGATATCCGGCACAACGTTCCACATTAAACCCGGTACTGATCTTCCGGTAGCGTTACTGGAGAAAGCGTTGCGCGCGCGGCTGAGGGAGTTGGAGTCCGGCCGAGGTAGGTGACCGGCCTTGCCAGGATTGAGCAGCAGTCCCGGCGGTTGCAGCCGTTCTTCGCACGATTACCCGGGCACTCGACCGCCCCGAAGCACGACCGCTTTTAATCAAGACTCAGCGTCCAATTGTTCCACTTGCGATCCGGCAAGCCACCCAGGGACCGGTAGAATGACTCGGCGGCGGCGTTCCCGGTCATGACGGTCCAGATGACTTCAGACGCGCCAATGGACCGGGCGTGCGCAGTCACCGACGCCATCAAGGCCTTTCCCGCGCCCATGTTCCGGGCAGCCTCGACGACAAACAGTTCTTTGAGCACGAGCTTCGGACGAAGGGTGTAGGTCCATTGAATCGGATAGGTTACGGCCATCCCGACCAGGTCGTCATCGTGTTCGGCGACAAACGCGGTGAATAGCCGCCTGTCCCCAAATCCGTGCTCGAGGATGCTTTCCCGCGTTACGGCGAACTGGTCGATATAGTCTTCAAACCTCGCCAACCCTTCCATGAGTTCGAGCAGGCGATCGGCGTCTTCCGGTACGGCTAATCTGACGTGCATATGCTATTGGCCATCCTCACACGAGCTTGACGTTCACACGAGCCTGCGTGGCCAGCAATAGGTGAAGCGCATCCAGCAAGGTATCCCTACGCGCCCAGCACGTTCCGCAGCGCATCGAGAAAGGCGTCGTTCTCTTCCGGCAGGCCGATGGTGACCCGCATGCCCCGCTCCAGCATGGGATAGCGGCTCACGTCGCGGATGAGCACGCCGCGGTCTATGAGTCCGTGGAAGATGTCGGCGACCGGACGTTCTGCCTCGAAGAGAATGAAGTTGGCGTGGGAGGGGTAGGGGCGAATGCCGGGCAGCTCCCGGAGACCTTCGTAGACCCGTTGTCTCTCGGCCAAGATCAACGCCGCCCGTTCCTCAATGAGGGCATCCTGTCCGATCAACGTCCGCGCGGCGATCAGCGAGATGGCGTTCACATTGTAGGGAAGCTTGACCTTCTCGATCTCTCGCGCCACGGATGGATCGGCGGCAAGGTAGCCCAGCCGAAGGCCGGCCGCGCCCAGGGCTTTCGAAAAGGTACGCGTGATCACCAGGTTGGGATGTCGGTCCAGCAGTTCGACGCACGACACGCCGCCAAACTCGTAGTAGGCCTCGTCCACCACGACCAGGCCTCCGGTTGCTTCTGCGATCCGCGCCGTGTCCTCAACGGAAATCATCGAGCCGGTGGGATTGTTCGGTGAACAGAGCACCACCAGCCTGACGGCGGGATGAGCGCTCTCCTGCACCAGCTTGTCGATGTCAAAGGTCAGATCACGGTTGTCGCGCTTCTCATGGGTCTCGCGCTT
>CAZZNP010000051.1:0-19232 GCA_964655785.1 uncultured Gemmatimonadota bacterium | reverse complement strand
TGTCGATGTCAAAGGTCAGATCACGGTTGTCGCGCTTCTCATGGGTCTCGCGCTTCTCGAGGTTCTCGCGCTTCTTGAAACTATCGCTGTCCTCGCGATCATCGCGCTTCTCATGGGTCTCGCGGTTCTCGCGTTTCAGAAAGACCGTCCGGATCTCGGCATCTGCGATCCTGGCCATCAGTCCGTATAGCGTAAAGGTCGGCGCAGGCAGCACGACCCGGTCTCCCTGTCCGACCGCGGCCTGGAAAACCGCCTGGATGAGTTCGTTCGAGCCATTGCCGATGAGGATGTGCTCGGGACCCAGTCCGTGCCGCTCACCGATGGACTTCCTGGTCTCCAGCGGCACGAAGCCCGGATAGCGGCCCCAGTTCAAGGCCAGGGCCTCTTCCATGATTTCCCGCTTGAGATCTTCAGGGACGTCGAAGGGGCATTCGTTCTGGTTGAGCTTGACTGGGCAGTCGGGCTGGACCAGGGTGTACCCGGACATGGCGCTGACGGCCTCCTTGACGGGCGCTGCCCTGAGCTCCCCCGAAGCCGCATCACCAGGGGTAGTCTTGCCGGAGGCAGATTCACCGGACCTGGATCCTCCGGGATCGGGATCACCGGAACTGTCGCGCCGCGCGTAAGCCATGCTTTTAGTAAATCACCTTGTTCAGCGGGTACTCCACCAGGCCCTGGGCGCCGGCCCGCTTGAGCGCGGGGACCAACTGCCGGATGGTGTGCTCCTCGATCATAACCTCGATGGCGACCCATTCGCTGTCGGCCAGGGGAGAGACCGTCGGGTTCTGCAGCGCGGGCAGCAGGGCGGATACGGCGTCCAGGTCCGCGCGCTTCACGTTCATCTTCAGGCCGACCATTTCCTCGGCGAGCATGGCGCCTTTGAGCAGCAGGGCGATGTTCTCGATCTTCTGCCGTTTTGCCGCGTCCTGCCAGCTCGTTTTGTTCACGATGAGCCGGTTGGTGGACACCAACAACGTATCGAGGATGCGAAGCTTGTTGGCCCTGATCGAACCGCCTGTTTCGGTGATTTCCACGATCGCGTCCGCCAGGTCCGGGGCCTTGGCCTCCGTGGCGCCCCAGGAGAACTCCACCTTCGCGGTCACGCCGTGCTTTTTGAGGTAGTCTTCCGTGATGTTGACGACTTCCGTGGCGATGCGTTTACCTTCCAGATCCTTGACACCCCGGATGTCTGAAGACTCCGGAACGGCCAGCACCCACCTCAGGGGCCGCCGCGTATGCTTGGCGTAGACCAGTTCCGCCGCCTCCTCCACGTCCACCCCGGTCTCCGTGATCCAGTCCTTGCCCGTCAGTCCCGCGTCGAACACCCCGTCCTCGACATAGCGGCCGATCTCCTGGGCCCGGATCAGCATGATCTCCAATTCTTCGTCGTCCACCCAGGGCGAGTAGGACCGGCTGCTGACCGTGCAATGAAACCCCGCCTTTCTCATGAGTTCGAAGGTGGATTCCTGCAGGCTTCCCTTGGGCAGCGCCAGTTTTACTAACATTTCCGTATGCTC
Source organism: uncultured Gemmatimonadota bacterium (assembly GCA_964655785.1). Classification (GTDB taxonomy): domain Bacteria; phylum JAAXHH01; class JAAXHH01; order JAAXHH01; family JAAXHH01; genus JAAXHH01. The sequence continues at coordinate 17,715 of CAZZNP010000051.1, read as the reverse complement.
CTTGCAACTCTTGTGATGATCGTTCTCCTGGGTTACCATTCCTGTGGTCTCAGCGTTCACCCTCACCATATGACGATTGCAGTTCTTTCCATTATCCTAAAGCCGCCTGAAAATAACACGGCCTGTCTCAATTGTCCAATCCTATTCATAACAAGCCGACGACCTACGCAGCCGTCGGCCCGACTCCGACCGCGAGTTTTAACAGGCTTCCAAGACTAATTTATCAGAGGGAGTAATTTGAAGGGCAAAAAGCGCACTTTGGAACCCGATCTGGTGATGGATAACACTTGTACATTTGAATAGAATGAGTTACGATAATTACATGGTTACCGGGAAACCGAGTATAAACTGGTAATGTGAATGATCAAGTCATTTGGAGATAAACATACTGCAGATTTGTTTCACACCAGACCATCTCGACACGCTCGCAGGTTTCCACCGACGGTCGTAGGAAACGCCTTGAGAAAGTTGGATATTATCGAAGCTGCAAGATCCCTGAAAGATCTGAAGGTGATTCCTGGCAATCGATTCGAACCATTAAGAGGAGAGCTACTGGGATACTATAGCATTCGAGTCAACAATCAGTGGCGGATTGTTTTTCAATGGTCGGGTAATCACGCATACGATGTTTCGCTAAAGGACTATCACTAAATCCAGCTCGCTGGCAGGAGGAAATATGTTGCCTAAAAACCGTATTCCAACCCATCCTGGCGAGATTCTACTTGAGGAGTTTCTAAAACCCTTGAGAATGACACAGGTCGCATTTGCCAGACATATAGGTGTACCACTTCAAAGGATTAACGAGATCATACGAGGCAAAAGAGGCGTAACACCGGCGACTGCATGGCTGTTTTCACAAGCCCTGGGTACGACTCCAGAACTGTGGTTGAATCTTCAACAGAATCATGACTTGGAAAAGAATCGACCTGTGAAGAAGATCCCCAGGCTCCGGGCAATTGGATCAGACCGTGCCTGACCAAAAACTGGCTTCTGTGCATCCAGATGGACTATGCACTCGAAGTTGCTGAAGACGAACTCTCTGATCGCCTGGCGATTGAGATTCGTCCGCATCGAGCGACTAAACAGACTGCATTCCCTTGAGTACTTAAGTCACGGATGGTCGATCTAGAGAACTGGAATCATTAGTTAGGATCGGGATGCAGATGGAACGACTTTACAGACCAGAAGATGCATGACATCTGAAAAGAACAACACCACTACGGGACGGCCATCCTCCAGGCCTCCCCTCGGTCTGAATCGAGGAGAACTGTTTCTCTCAACATACCGCGATGAATGGCCGGCGCTTTACGAAACCGAAAAGAAAATCATCGCATCAGCAATCGGAAAATACGTCAACGACATACAACACGTTGGGAGCACCGCGGTCGCAGGATTGCACGGGAAGCCCATCCTGGATATAGCGATTGCCGTGACGGATTACGAAACGGCGAGAGTGTGTATTGAGCCTCTGATCGAACTCGGATACACATTCAGGGGAGAAAACGGCATTCCCCGTAGACACTATCTCCAGAAGGGTGAGCCATGTACCCATCACATTCATATAGTTGAAGAAAGCAGCGAAGAATGGACAAAGTTGATTCAGTTCAGGGACTTTCTAAGATCGGATCAGGGGGTAGCGAAGGAGTACGCGAAGTTGAAGGCCGCCCTGGTGAATAGCCTGGCCAGAGACCGCAAGGCCTACCAGTCCGCCAAGGCCTCCTTTATTGAAAGCGTCGTTCGAAGAGCCCGTAAAGCAAGAGATTGATCATCCGACCGGAACAGTCGTTCGGCCGGGCCAGCTGAATGGGTTCCTCAGTCGATTGTAAGTTCCTTAGTGCTTTTCGCGCCGCGCCTGTCATATAATTGTACAATTGTACAATAACACCGCAAGTTTTGCGAAAAACGAAAGTTGAAAAGCCATCAAGGTGTAAAGATGACTGAGAAAACCGCCGTGATATTCGACATCGATGGAACCCTGGTTGAAAGTTCAGGGTTTGAAGATGACGTTTACATTTCCGCCATCGGAGACGTTCTGGGTGATGTGTGCATCCGACAAGAGTGGAGTACATACAGGCACGTAACGGACACAGGCGTCCTGCGTCAAATCATGGAAATGCTGCACGCCCTGTAACGCCCGGTAACGGAGTAGCGCTTTGCTGAAACACTACCTCACGATCAGTGCCAGGCATCTGCTCAGGCATAAACACTATGCCGTGCTTAACATCCTGAACCTGGCCGTCGGCTTAGTACAGCATTCGTGTCAATGATCAATGGCGTATAATCTTTCAGTGGTCGGGAGATTCAGCTCATGAGGTGTCGCTGACAGACTACCACCGATAAAGGTAATTACTGGAGGTAATATGTTACCGGAAAACCGCATCCCTACTCATCCCGGCGAGATGCTTCTGGAAGAATTCCTGAAACCTCTAGGTATTACCCAAGTGGCATTTGCACGCCATATCGGAGTGCCTCTTCAAAGGATAAATGAGATCATCCGCGGCAAAAGAGGCGTAACTCCCGAGACCGCATGGTTACTGTCGCAAGCACTGGGTACAACACCGGAACTGTGGCTCAATCTTCAAAGAAATCATGATCTGGCGAAGAAGCGGCCGGAGAAAGAGATCCCGAGGCTTCGCCAGGTGGGATGAGTCTCATGCGTAGTCTGCGTCGGGTACTGGCTCAGCTTCACTCGGAATGCAACGCAGACGAAATAGTCGTCTCCTCGTCTGTAAACACCTTCTCAATCGGCATATTGAAAACTCTGGAGATCTTGAAGGCCAGGGACAGGCTTGGGTCGTACTTACCCTTCTCAATGGCGTTCACCGTCTGCCGTGAGACTTTTAGGCGGTCCGCCAACTCGGCCTGGGTCCAGTCTCGTTCGGCGCGCAATACCTTCAGACGGTTTCTCATCGGTACTTCCTGTTCGCGAGCAGTTGCCCGATGCTCCATAGACCAATCATGGCAACGCCGACCCACATCGTGTTGAAAGAAGGAAAACCCAAGTTTTCCAGGAATCCGAAGTGCTCGTTGTGTCGTGTTGTTTTGATATATAGTAATTAAAGATATACATTATGTCAAGTTTATTTTACATATTTAAATGGAGATCCCTACGAATGAAGATCACTACGTCTTATTACTGGATTTTAAACGACCTATTGCCGTGTTTCAGACGTCCAACTACTGAATCTCTGACCATTGTGTAGGCATCGGAGCGAGGCATAAGTGAACATCACCGCAATCTCCTTCGACGTGGACCAGACGCTGATCGACACGGATCGGGTCATCATGCGATCCATGGAGTCCGTTCGCGATGAATTGATGAGGCGTGTTCCGGGTGAGCGTGCCCGAAGCCTGACCGTGGAAGAGATGTGGTCTATTCGCGATCGGGAGGAGAAGGATTACATGGGCGATGTGAGAGACTACGACGAAATCCGGCGAAAATCTTTCCTGAAGATGCTTGACTATGTCGGATACTCCGGACCCGATCTCTCGCAGCGGCTCAATGAATCGTACCTGAAATACCGTTACAAAGATATCCAGCCGTACGAAGATGTCGTGCCCGCGCTCGATGCCCTGGGCGCGCGTTACAAACTCGGCCTGCTGTCCAACGGCAACAACTACCCCGAATACTTCGGACTTGCGGGACGTTTCGACTTCGCTGTCTTCGCCCAGGACGTTGGAATTGAGAAACCCGACCCGAGGATCTTTCGCATCGCGGCGGAGCGGGCTGCGTGCGACCTGAGCCAGATCATGCACGTGGGTGATTCACTGGAAACCGACGTCGCTGCCGCACAGGCCGTTGGCGCGATGGGTGTCTGGCTGAATCGGGAAGGCGGGACGAACGATTCGGGGATCGAGCCGGACCATGTGATCTCGTCGTTTACCGAACTGCCTTCAATGCTCGGTGTTTGATATTCTGATCTTCTGATCTACCCCACCCGGCTGAACGCCAGCCACTCTCCTGCAAATCCCTCGCGCCAGACACTGTTGCACGCCTCCACCATCTCATCGAGGTTCTCCGTAACCTCGGCAAAACGATTGCCGGGGACCAGTCCCATATTCGGTGACAGGATCAGATTGTCCCGTCCGTAGAAGATCGCAAGGTCGACCAGGCCCCTGCTGAAAGCCACCTCGCGCAACGATGGGACGTTGACGGCGCCGGGCGGAAAGTAGAAGTAGAGCAGATCGCCGGTAATGGGCGTAACCGTCGGATTTTCCATACCGATCTCGCTCGGTGCGAAGGGCGGGACGAGGGTATATACCTCGTTGCTCGCGTACTTGGCGTGATAGGCGTCATTCTCCTGCGGCAGGGCGTTCCACATTGCCTCGCACGTCTTCGGCGCAAGGTCGTCCAGCATCCGCGCGATGCAACTCACGCCCCTTTTTCGCAAGGTCACTTCAATAAAACGATCCATGCCGGTCTCCTTGTTAACCTGCCAGGCGATTTGAGAACAGGCAGCAATCCGCTGTTTCGTTTATGCCCGATTCGGTCCGCGGCGGCGTAAGTTTGAAGTCGCTGTCGATCTGATCCCGCGGCGGTCCAGGTCACCCGCCGTCAGCCATCAACCGTCCCAGATCGACCTGCGGCGTCACGCGGTCCACCAGGCGCAAGGCTTCCCACATCGTCACCTGGTTCGCCGTAAGCACCGTTTTGCCGATCTCCGCCTCGAGTTCGGGCAGAAAACCAGCGGTGTGCAGGGCAGTATCGGGAATCAGCAACCCGTCCGCATCCGGATGATCGTTCGCGCGGGCGAAGCGCAGCACCTCGTCGCGTTCGATGAGCGCGGATTCGTCCCCCGACGGCACCCCGAGACACCCCATGTGAACCACCTCGATGCCGCCCGTCTCCAGAAAATCGCGAAAGGACTCTGATAGTGCTTCGGGGTAGGTCGAGGCAACGGCGACACGTTTCAATCCGAGGGCCCGGCAGCCACTCAGGAACGCCAGCGAGGTGCTCGATGCCGGTACGCCGAGCGTGTCGGCCAGATCCTGCACCTGTCTCTGCGCACCTTCCACGCCGAAGGCAAAACTCGCGCTCGTACAGGCCCATAGACAGACATCTACGTTGTGGGGACGCAGTTCCTCCGCCCCCGCCAACAGGTATTCACGGCTGCCGGTGAGGAGCGTCTCGTCGATACGATGCATGTTCGGACTTTCCGTGTGGACCACGCGGACCTCCACCGCGGGCTCCAGCGCCGCGGCGAGACGAGGGTAGTCGTCCTCGGCCGAGTAGGCGGGGTAGAGAATGCCGATCTTCAGCCTGTTTTCCATGGTTACGGATCCTCGGCCAGATAATCGTAGACAACCCGCGCATATCCCTCGGCATAGCTGCTTTCCATGTGGAAAGCATCGCCGTATTCCAGCGGCGCCAGCGGCGTGAGATCACACCGCGGAGAAGCGCCAAATTCGATACGGCCCGTTCCCCGGGCGGTCGAGTGCACTTCCACGTTCCGGGCTGTTTCACTACAATCGATAAGCTGTTTGAGGGCAGGTCCCGGACCGTCGGCCCTGGGTATGATTTTGAGCCGCCACGCCGGGGTAAGGGCGGGCATCGCGTCCGGGGCCGCGTCCGCAACCATGTTCGAGCTGACCGTCAACACGGGAGCGCCCCAATAGGAGGTTTCCGTCTCCATGCTCCGATCACCCCGCGTCACCTTTAGGTCCGCGTACACCTTCGGCGTTCCGTAAATCTCCCTGCCCGCCGCGATGCCGGCGGGGCCGTTATGGAATACATGGGAACAATAAAACCCGGTATGATCCCTGAAACGGCATTTCATCACGATAAACGACTCTTCGAAAGACCCGTAGTTTTCACAGTCCGGCACCTGCAGTCCGGACGCCACGCACAGTCCGTCCTCAGATGCTCTGAGCGGATCAGGGAGAAAGTCCTGTACGGCGGACGGCGCGGCGTAGAAGAAGACGAACTGGAACCGCACGTTTCGATAGATTGCCGGCAGCGCCGGATAGAAGGGGTCGGACGCCGGCATATTCCAACCATCATCGTATCTGAGCGCCATGTCGAACCCCCCCAGCTACACGTTGCGCGTCTCGGTACGCACCCCGGGTTATCCAGACCGAAATCTGTGATGGACGCGGCGTCTTATTTTTGGGATGGACGCGGCGTCTTATTCGGATGCACCGCACCAGTATCGGATCCGCGTCGAAACGTAACATGCTTCTTTCGGAACCATGCGTCTTGTCTTTAACTTAAAGGTCTGGCATATTAGGTACAGGATGAATTCGCCGATATTTCATCCAACGTATTCTTCAACTTCTACGCCAAAGCCTACGCCGGAGTTTACGCCAGATTTTTCGCAATTGGAGGCGTTGACGTCCAATACCGTCAATCAACAGTAAGATTCGGGACCGTGACCAGTACCGGCGATACATAACCACGACCGCCAAGGCGCAACCATGCCCACATCCACACCGAACATCATCTATATCCTTGCTGACGACATGGGGTACGGCGACATGGGGTGCAACAACCCGGATTCGAAGATCCCGACGCCCCACCTGGACATGCTCGCCGAGGGAGGCATGCGGTTCACCGACGCCCACGCCCCGTCGAGCGTGTGCACGCCGAGCCGCTACGCCCTGCTGACCGGGCGATACTGCTGGCGCACGCCCCTGAAGGACAGCGTACTTTGGCCCTACGACCCGCCCCTGATCGAGCCCGGCCGGCTTACCGCGCCGGAGCTGCTGCGCCGGCAGGGATACCGCACCGCGTGTATCGGCAAATGGCACCTGGGTTGGGAGTGGGCTACACGCGACGGGAAGCCGGCACACGAGGGCACGGAGGTGGGCAGGCTGGACCGGGAATTGCGGGAGGAGCGGGAACGGCAGGTCGATTTCGGCCAGCCCATGCGCGGGGGGCCGGTGGACTGCGGTTTCGACACGTATTTCGGCGTGGACGTGCCGAACTTCCCGCCCTACACCTGGTTCGAACAGGACCGCCTCGCCGGGGAGCCGGCCGCATCCAAACCCGACGAGATGTTCGGATGGCCCGGAGCCATGAAACCAGGCTGGTCCCTCGAGGAGATGATCCCCGCATTCGTCCGCCGCGTCGTCAACTACATCGAATCGTCGGGGCCCGATCCCTTCTTCCTGTACTTCCCCCTCACTTCGCCCCACACGCCCATCGTGCCCAACGCGCCGTTCATCGGCCGGAGCGGTGCGGGACGCTACGGCGACTTCGTGTGCGAAGTGGACTGGGTGGTGGGCCAGGTCATGGCGGCCCTGGATCGACACGGAATCGCCGACGACACCCTGCTGATCTTCACAAGCGACAATGGTCCGGAGTGCGCCCCCGCCGCGGACGGCGGGAGTTACGAGCACGCGCGGGTCCACGGCCACTACAGCATGGGGGACCTGCGCGGCGTCAAGCGCGACACCTGGGAAGGCGGACACCGCGTTCCCTTCCTCGCCAGGTGGCCGGGGGTCACGCCCGCCGGGGCGGTCTGCGACCAGCTCACCATCCTGGGAGATTTCATTTCCACCTGCGCGGACCTTACCGGTGCCGATCTGCGTGAGGACGAAGGCGAGGACAGCGTGAGCATGCTTCCGCTGCTGCAGGGCGAGACGGATGCCCCGGTACGGGACTTTGCCATACATCACAGTTGCCACGGGAGCTTCGCCATTCGCAAGGACAACTGGGTCTTTCTCGATTCCCCGAGCGGAGACGACAATCGCGAACCGGAATGGTTCAAGTCGGAGCGGGGCTATACTTCCCACGACTGCCCCGGCGAGCTATTCGATCTCGACGAAGACATCTCGGAGCGGATTAACCGGTACGACGACCACCCGGAGCTCGTCCGGGAAATGTCGCACATACTGGAGCGGGTGAAGTCGGCGGATCTGGGCGATAGGCCGTCGCCCGCAGTGGGTTAAGTGGCAGCCCTGCGATAAGCGGCCCTGGGTGATAAGCGCCCGCAGCGAGATGAGCGCCCGTAGCAAGATGGGCGCCTGCGGTAAGATGGGCGCCTGCGGTAAGATGGGCGCCCGCGGTGGGTTAAGCGCCCGCAGTGGGTTAAGTGGCAGCCAGGATTCTTGTGTTCGTCGACTACATCTGGAAGCGTAAGTACTTTTTTTTCAGGATTTCGCCTGCGGGACCGACTGTAAGACTGTAGAGATGAACGAATAAACCCTGTCCGCCTGTGGGCGACGGCAGAAGAAGCGCTGACCTTTCCCATTCGGTCATAACACGATCCGGACAATCGAGGTCCTTGTATCCAGGCGGAGTTCGAACAAAAAATGAAACGATGTGTGCTCTTCGACCTGGATGGTACGCTGATCGATACGTTGAATCTGTATATCCAGGCGATGAAACGCACGCTTATGGCTGAGGTGGGCGATGAGGTCTCGATGGAGGAACTGTCTTCCCTCCGGCTGAATTCCGAGCCGCGGCTGTTAAGGTATTTCATTCCACACGACGAGGTAGGCGGTGCCCATCGACGCTTTCTGGCCAACTACCACGCCCTCCATGAAACCTGTTTCGGCGGCGTCTACCCGGGTGTTCAGGACCTGCTGAAAACCCTCCGAAGCCGTGGAAACAAGATGGGCATCGTTACCGGCAAAAGCCGGGGCGCCTGGGAGATTACGCTCCGTCATGTCTCCCTGGTCCCCTTCGACACCATGGTCGTCGATGACGACGTATCCGAACCCAAACCGGACAGCGAGGGAATCGAAAAGGCAATGGCCGATCTGCAGGCTACGCCGTCCGAGACGATCTACGTGGGTGATTCCCTGAGTGACCTGGAAGCCGCGAAAGGCGCGGGCGTCGATTTCTTCGCGGCCCTCTGGTCGAAAAACGAAGCGGAAACCAGGTCGTTCGAGCAGGCCGCCGCCGAGATCGGCCCGTTTATTTGTGCCGGTCATCCCGGTGAGGTCGAGTTGTATCTGTAGGTTCTTTGCAAGAGACTCTTTGTAAGAGATTCATGCCGGAGGAGATCATGCCGGACTACAACTATCATTTCAAAAGGGACGATATCGAAGCTGCCCTTGCCTGCCTGGATGAATACGGCTTCTGCGTCATCCAAAAGATGATCGGCCAGGATACGGTCACCGCGCTGAAGGATTCCATCGACCGGCACCTGGACCCGGAAAGCGACCTGCCCCCGGCGTCGAACCGGTACCACATGTCCTTCGCGGAAGACAGCGAACCCGTCTGGGACCTGGTCGACGATCCGAACTACATGCGATTCATCCAAACTGTCCACGGCACGACAGACCTCTGCCTGCACCGTTCCGCGGCCATACTGCGCACGCCGGGCGAGGGCATGGGCCGCTGGCACCAGGATCACAGGGGACATATCGATAACCCTCAGCAGGCCAACGACGTCCTGAACCGGTACCCCATCCCCAGCGGTTGCTGGTTCTACCTCAATGGCAGTCATCCCGACCGCAGCGGCATCGCGGTCATCGAGAAATCCCACTATCCCGAATGGGACGGCCCCGAGGGATTCGTCATGGGACCGAACCGGAGCGGTCTGTACCCCGAGGACGGGACGCCCGATACGCCCTACGACGCCATGTCGGTACCCGGCTGCGTCCCGGTCGTCGCCGACCCCGGCGACCTGATCTGCTTCGCCGCGCTCACCTGGCACGCCAACATGGCCACCCACGAACGCCGCTATTCCTGCGGTATCGGGTTCCGTCCCAAAACCTGGCGTATCGACGCGCCCTGGCCGCTACCCGGTTCGGCCGCAGCCCTGATCGAACGGCTTCCCGAACGCCTCAGACATTTCACCGACGGTTACACGGGTTTTGATGGGGAGTGGCGGGCGGAAGATGCTGGCTGAGTCGGCAACTGAAGGCCGCGCCGGCAACTGAAGGCCGCGCCGGCAACTGAAGGCCGCGCCGGCAATTGAAGGCCGCGCCGGCAATTGAAGGCCGCGCCGGCAATTGAAGCCGGTTTTTCAAAATGTACGTGCCGCCTATACGTGTCGATCGTCGACTGGTTGTGCTCCCCGTTACCAATGCCGCAGGTTCCAAAGTCCATGATTGGAATCTCATGATTTCAACGCTGTTTTCGATATCGGAGAAACCATCCTGGACGCCGAAGCGCAGATGGACGCGAGCGCATCCGACTCGGTCATGATCGGCGACCGGCTCGACAACGACATCATACCCGCGAAACGAATCGGCATGAAGACGATCTGGATACGCTGGGGACGCTACAGCGTCATGGAACCACGCACTCCGGATGAAGTCCCGGATGCGACTTTGGGCGACGTGCGTGAAGTATTGGATGCCGTAGACACTCTGGATTGTGCACACTCCGAACCCGCACGGTGACAAACCAGTCGGCAACTTTCACATCGTAAAGCCACCAGATGTACGTCTGATTCATGTGCTCCCAACCGCTCAATCCCGAAGACCTCCCGGATCCCGTACGCGATCGCCTGAGGGGCTACTCGTCCGACGGTCGGAACCTGAAGACCGAGTCTTGCTCGGAAGTCTATCTCTTCACGCACCCCATGCCCACGAAGCCGGGCCTCGTCCTGAAGGCGAGAGACGTCCGGTTAAGACTGCAGGAACCGGACCTGCAGACCGAAACCGTGGCGTTGACGTGGTTGCGGGACAAACTTCCTGTGCCCGAATGCCGGTGTTTTTTCGTAGAAGGCGAAACGCAGTACCTGCTCATGACGTACATGGACGGCGTCACGGGGATCCATCCGGAAGCGCTCGAAGAGCCGAAGCGTCTCGTGCGGGAATTCGCGCGCGGACTGCGCGAAGTGCATGCGCTGGAGATCGCGTCCTGTCCCCTGGACTGGCGCATGCCGCGTTTCTTCTCCCGTGCGGAAGGATTGATTGAAAGCGGCGCGCTGGATGACCAGGTACCGGAAGGCGAGACCCGCACCTTCCTCTACGACAAACTGGCTGATGTAAAGCAGTCCGTGCCGGAGGAGGAAGACCTGGTCATGTGCCACGGCGACTACTGCCTGCCCAACGTTCTCTTCCAGGACGGCGCACTCAGCGGTTACATTGACGTCGGTTATGCCGGGGTCGGCAACCGGTACCTGGACCTGGTGGCAGCCCGCGGGTCGATCCACCGGAACCTGGGCGAAGAGTGGATCGCTCCTTTCTTCCACGAATACGGCCCTGGTGAACCGGACCGCGACAAACTGTGTGCCTATCAAAAACTGCACGATTCAGGATTCTGGTAACCCGTCATGAATATCCCCCACGCTGAAGTCGAAGCGCTGCTACGCGAAGCGGCTGATCAGATCGTCATGCCGCTCTGGAAAAACCTGGGGAAGGAGGACGTCACCGAGAAAAGCGCGGGCGATTTAACGACCACCGCGGATACGCGTTGCGAGGCGTTCCTGTCATCTCATCTGCCCGGGCTGATCGAGGGCTCGCTGGTCCTGGGCGAGGAGAGTGTACATGACGACCCCGGCCTGTTGGCCGCGCTGCACACGGACGCTCCCGTCTGGGTAATCGACCCCCTGGACGGCACCCGGTACTTCGCGGCCGGCCAGCCGCAATTCGCCATCATGGTCTGCCTCATTCAATCGGGTACGACCATCGGGGCATGGATTCTCAAGCCCCTGGACGGCCTGCTGACCAGCGCGGAGAGGGGATGCGGCGCTTTCCATGGATGCGAGCGCCTGACCGTGGACACCTCGAGCCTTCCCCTGGAACGTGCTCGTGGCGTGGCGATGACGTGGTACCTCCCGGACTCCCTGAAGCCAACCGCCGAAGCAGCTTCCGGCACCTTCCTCTTCATCGAGCGCACCCGGTGCGCTGGTTACAACTATCCATCCTTTGCTAGAAGCGAACTGCATTTTTTGTTCTTCTACCGCACGCTGGTCTGGGACCACGCTCCAGGCGTCCTGATCGCGCAGGAAGCGGGCGGCCTCGTACGAAGACTGGATGGCACCGAATATTCGCCGGTCGATGACCTCAAGGGACTGCTTTGCGCCACGAACCGGGATATGTGGACGTCGATACAGAAGAGACTGGTTCCGTCCGTCAAAGTGATCGGTAGATTCTAGCCACTGCTTTACCGTTGAAAATGGCTGGACAGGACGCGCCACCGAAATCCGGCACTTTATCCGTACACGGGGCCGGACAGGATGCGCCAGCGAAGTCCGCTACTATGTCCGAGCACTTGATGGGATGGTGGCTGACAGGAAAGTTGACGCGGCCCAGCGCTTACATTGCTCTTGGGAATTGCACCAACCGTCGCGGGTGATGAGTCGACGCGGCCCCGCATCCTCTGCGGAACCGCGCCTGCGCGAGAACGGCCCGATCACGATACGAGGCGCTACCTTACCTCGTGGTCATGATCGTCCCTACCGTTTCCGCAGCATAGATCGGCGGATCGAGCCGCAATACCCGCGATGCGCCCACGACTTTATTCAGGTCGGTTTTCGTCCTTTCAACCGAATCCGATGCTTCTTCAGACCGGCCGTAAGGTTCATGTGCCTCTTCGGGATATTCACCCGATGGTTCGGATGGTATCAGGTTACGGGTAGACACATCGTACACCAGCGTAAGATTGAAAAACTCCGGCCTACTCTCCGATCTGCCGTCACTGGCAAAGACGACGGCCGGCAGTATAGGAACGGTGCCGACGTTACCATAGACGGATGCAAATCTTTCCGGAGATACGGATCCGTAAGGCCGGAACATAAACCGGTTCCCGACCCGGGTGACTAACAGCAGGGCTTCCCGGGGAGACCGTATGCCCGGTTTTCCGGGAATCGCGATACCAAACCGGTAAGTGAGGACGTCCTCGTCGTCGTCCGTCGCCGGTTCCCCCTCGAACTCCAGGACTGCCCCCGGTCCCTTTGGGAAGAGGACGACGCGGGAACGATCATCGAAAGGGGTGTTCATTGCCGGAGGGTGGTTGGGGCCATGGTGGACTGGCTTCACCACGGAACTCTGATTGAAATCGGCATGTGGCGATTGCGTAAGCAGCGTCGGTCCAGTCGCCGGCTCGGGCGAGTGCTCAGGCGAAAGCTCAGGTTGTTGCTCAGACGACGGCGTGGAACTGGAAAATCCAACTCCAGCGATTACGAACGTGACCGCAACCATGACCGCGAGCATCGAGGTCAAAACGAGGTGATTCAGGGTAGATCGTCGCATAGGTAGCTCCCTTGTTTTGCCAATTGGGAAATGGGGTGGAACTACGAATGTGACGACCGGGAGGGGATCTTGACTGCCAACTGCGGGGAATTACATCGGGTAAGGTTGTTTTACCATGCGAGTCGTTAGTGGTGTGTATGAATGCGGGCGGGGCTGGCAGTACCAGCGTGGTGCCGGACAGCGAATTGAGGTGAAGCCCGCATATCCGGACCAACCTGTCCAGCGACAATCTGATTTGCACGAATGAGAGGAATCTGTCCACCCAGAATCCAACCATGGTGTTTTCCTCGCAGCCGCATCTCGAAAGGCGACGTCTCTAATCCGTTCTACTGATTCGGTAGACCGCGGGTTCCACAAAAGTGCGAAATAGCGGTTCCGTTCGCACGGTCGGTCGGATGCCAGGCGCGGGTGTGATCGGCGCGGGTGTGAGCGGCGCGGGTGATCGGCGCGAGCCTGAGCGCTGCGGATGTGATCGCTACGGGTGATCGTCAAACCATCAGGAATTGGAAATACTGGGGGGACGCAAGCCGACATATTTGGCCCGTGGCCGTATCAGCTGGTCCCTTTCGTACTGCTCGATCGCATGACCGATCCAGCCGGCGGTACGGCCCAGGGCGAACAGGGCCATGGCGCTTCCTTCGGGCATGCCGAGGACGCGCACCAGCGCGGTGAGGGCCAGGTCGATGTTGTACCGGTCCGGTACGAGCCGGTGGGTCGTGTCGATGATGTCCCGCGCAAGCTGCAGGTCCTTCGAACCGGGAAACCGGTCTTCCAATTTGCGAAACAACAGGCAGGCCCTCGGGTCCACGTCGCGGTATACGGCGTGTCCGAATCCGGGGATCTTCTCACCAATCCGCAACCTGTTGGCAATAGCCCGCTCAACGCTGCCGATTGTCTCGGCCTCCTGAAACAGTGCTTCGACGCGGTCGCTGGCTGCGCCGTGCTTATAACCGCGAAGTGCGGCGAGTCCGGCACAGACAGCGCTGTAGGGTGTAGTACCGGCCGAGGCGGCGCATCGCACGGTGAAGGTAGACACGTTCAACTCGTGGTCCGCGAACAGCACCAGGGTCGTATTGATCAATTCCGCCGCACCTTCCATGTCCGCGGCCCAGGCCCTTCGCAAGGCCTGGGCGATCCCGCCCATGGGATCTTCGCCCGTTGCCACTCCCGTCATGAACCAGAGGATCCGCATGCCGGTCGCGGCGACCGTGTCCCGCCTCAGGTCTAAGGCGGCCAGATCATCAGCCTCGGCCAGGGGAAGCAGCGTCTGGAAGCGTTCGACCGGCTTGAGCGACTTCATTTTCAGCCAGGATTCCCGGTAATCCCGCTGATAGGTGTTAGAAAAAATCGGAAAAGAGAACCGCTTGTCCCCCGTCCAGATCAGGGCCGCTACGCGCTCGAACGATTCGTTCGCCGCCAGTATCGTCGCGTCGCGTCCCCGGTAGAACAGCCGTTCGTCGGTGATCAGTGTAATCGCAGACTCCAGGATGGGATCCCCCGTGTGTAGGGCTCGTTTTACAGCCCATCCCGGATTCCGCCGGGCTCTCTTGCGGGCCTTCAGCCGCTCGATGTCTTCACTTCGGTACAGCTTCGTCCGCCTGCCTTCGCCGCTTTCTTCGGACCGGATCATGCCGCGGCTTACATACGCATAAAGCGTAGACGGACTGACGTTCAGCGCGGAGGCCGCTTCGGTGGATGTCATGTATCTTCGGCTGTTCATTGGAAGGTCCTCCCGTCTTTTGCAAGGTGAGCCTTATATATCTCAAATCAAAAACTAATGTTGATTGATATTTTAATCAATATTGACAATATATCAAATCCCTATTTTATATTAACCCATGGACCAGCGGCACCATTGGTAGCAGCGCAGCATGGCCACATTACCCGCCTGACCCTTGGAGCGCATCATGGCTAAATCCTCCGACTGAGCGTTGGAGCGCAGCATGGCCACATTACCCGCCTAATCGTTGGAGCACATCATGACCTTTTCACCTGGGCTCAAGGACGTCGTAGCGACCGAGACCCGCCTCAGCAGTGTCGATGGCGAGGCCGGCGAACTGATCATCGCGGGATATCCCCTCGAAGTGATCGCGGAACGGGCGACATACGAAGAGATGGTATACCTGCTGTGGCACGGGAACCTGCCGGACGCGGCAGCGCTGGATCGGATCACCAGGGACCTGGCCGAATGCCGCACGCTTTCCACTGCGACCCAGGACCTGCTGCGGTCGGCCGCCGCGGAACGCCACCCCGTTATCGATGCCTTACGCATGGCCGTGGCGTCCTTACCTTCGGTCGAAGACGCCGAAAACGCGCGTAACCTGGTGACCCGCATGCCCACGATCGTGGCGGCGTACTGGCGCTGCTTGCATGGCAAAGACCCGATTTCGCCGGATCCGAAGCTCTGTCACGTGTCCAACCTCCTGTTCATGTTGAATGGCGAGATTCCGAACGGCGACCGCGTGCGCGCGCTCACGACCTACCTCAACACGGTAATCGACCACGGCATGAACGCCTCCACGTTTACCGCCCGCGTCATCGTTTCCACCCGTTCCGATTTCGTCTCTGCGGTCACGGGCGCCATCGGCGCGCTGAAGGGCCCGTTGCACGGCGGTGCGCCCGGCCCTGTCCTGGCCATGCTGGAAGAGATAGGCGACGCCGACAACGCGGAAAGCTGGCTTCGCGACAAGCTCGAAGCCGGCGAACGGCTTATGGGATTCGGTCACGCGGTGTATCGGGTCCGGGATCCGAGAGCCGACGTGCTTGCACGCGCCGCCCGATCCTTCTTCGACCAGGAAGACGACCTCTACGTCCTCACCCTTCGCACCGAGCAAACCGCCATCGAACTCCTGGAAGAATACAAGCCCGGGCGGCGCCTCCAGACCAACGTCGAATTCTACACTGCCCTGCTCCTCCACGGATTGGGCCTTAACCCGGATCTCTTCACGCCCATGTTCGCCATCGGACGCGCGGCGGGCTGGACTGCCCACTGCATGGAACAGCGTGGCGTCGATTTGCTGTACCGACCGGAATCTGTATATACAGGTGACCATGCCAGACGGTGGATGCCTATCGGCGAGCGATAGCCCGCCCACGCGTCACCTCGCCCGCGCGTCACCTCGCCCACGCGTCACCTCTCCCACGCGTCACCTCGCCTAGCCCACGCCTCGCCGCGCCCACGCGCCGTCTCGCCTAGCCTTCCCGCACCCACCCGACATCACCGGGCTGTAGAATTGGGTAACCGAGCCGTAGCCTCATTAAACGGGAATCACGATAATATCATACTTAGCTCATGTAAAACGGTCTGTTTAGTTAATTACTTTCTGGACAGATCCATTATGGTACACCAAACTTTGAAATATCCGATAAATTGGGTAACCGTTCAGGCTATGGTCGAAAGAGAGCACTCGACTTCCAGCTTTTGCAGGCTCCAACAGGAGGCAGATTCGATGGGATTCGATGTTAAATGGGAACGCATACAGGGTATCTTGATTGCGATCGTTCTGGGCCGCATTGACGGCGCCAACGCCGAAGAGTTTCAAAATGTCATGACTGCAGGCGTGCTACCGGACGACAATGCCTTGCTTATGGACTTCGAGCGCGTTGCATACATCAGCAGCGCGGGCCTGCGCGTGTGCTTAGCAATGGCCCGGCAATTCAACGAGCCAGGGAAGCAGTTCGGCATTTGTTCACTCAATGATTCGGTGCGGGAGGTTTTTACCATCAGCGGATTTGATAAGATCGTTTCGATCTACGAGTCTAAAGAAACGGCCGTTGCCGAAATCACGAACAACTGAACCAACCCATATCCCGACCACCCCTTCATCCAGGAGCAACGAAGATGAGCGACGCCAGCAACGAAGAAAGAATCTCGCAGGTTAGAAGCTCGGTAGATATGAACATCGTGGGCGAGAACATATTGGACATAGCTGATTTCACGGTGGAGAAATACGAGTTCAGGACCGACACAACCCTTTCGCCCGAACAGCGCGAGGAAGCGGTCGAGCAGATTAAGAACGCATTGTGGAAGAAAGTCGAAGAATTGCGATTACGGCGGCCGCAGATCCTGCAGCAGATGTTCAACCTGGCTGATGAGACGCTTGATGAAATAGTCGGTAAGAAGTAGTATCGGACGCTGAATCCTGACCAGGTGGCCTGGATCAATCCAGCATGTGTTGCGCCGTTGCCGCAATGGGCAAGACGTGAGCCCGTGTTTGGGAAGACGATGAGGGAAGCCTGCCCAGGCGGCTTCCCCGACCTGAAATAGCCTTTTTAAAGTCCCGATTTCGCCCCGAGCAAGCGCGCCTGTCCGTCGGCTCTCCGCGACATAAAGCGTTGTAAATGGCGAAGGCAATCGACTCAGGGATTTTGAGAAGGCTTTGCTTTTTTAAAGCGGAGAAACGCGAACCATGATAGCACGGAAGTCTGAAGATGCCGTTGCCATCGTTGGCTACAGTTACCGAATGCCCGGCGGAATCCGTACCGACGACGACTTCTGGCGCCTGCTCAGCGAACGCGAAATCGTTCAGGAGCCGGTAACCGACCGTTTCGGCAGGGGCTACCGTCCGATCGGCGAATTCTCCGGCCCGGGACGGTTCGCCAGCGCGTACGAAGGGCTGA
>CAZZNP010000050.1:23143-26510 GCA_964655785.1 uncultured Gemmatimonadota bacterium | reverse complement strand
TACACCGTAACCGTATTACCGGGGAACCCATCGATGCCCTCGACGGCACCCAGCAGGCGGCCGATGTTCCAGTCCAGGTTCTCGATCATGGCGTAATACGTCGCGAGCCGCTCGCGGAGATCGGGTTTGCCGCCGAAATTCGGGCGTGTCTTCAGGGTGACCGGATCGAACCGCATCCATTTGTCCGGTGCTTCGAGGGGCCAGTGGGGCGGCTCCACGCTGAGGACGAGGAAGAGCGGCTGTTCCCGGTCGTAGTCCTGTAGATACGCCATGGCCATGTCGGTCAACGCGTCCGTCTGGTAATCCTGCATGCGCGTGGGATCGACGTCGCCGTCCCGGTAGTAGAAGCCCTGGAATGGCGCGTTGTTCATCTCGAATCCGTACCAGTCCTGGAATCCGCCTCGGTGGAACTCCGGCGTGCGCGGCGCCGAATCCAGGTCGTAGTATCCCGGGTCGCGCCGCACGTCCGGGGGGATCTGGTCGCGCATGGTCCCGCAGTGCCACTTTCCGAAGTAGGCCGTATGGTATCCGGCTTCCCGAAGTATGGTGGCCGTGCTCGGCGCCGCGGGCTTGTACACGTCGTGAAACCCCTGCACGGGTCCGGCATGGGCGTGGCGTCCCGAGAATATGGTCCCGCGGGACGGCGTGCAGACGGGACAGTTGGCCCGGGCGCGCGTAAAGCTCACGCCCTCCACGGCCATGCGGTCCATGATGGGGGTCCGCAGGTTGGGATCCCCGGCGTGACCCATGGCCTGGCCCGCGTGCTCGTCGGACAGGATGTAAATGATGTGCGGTCGGGTCATGTTTCCCCTTATGCTCCAGCCGGCTTCTCCCGCTGCTGCTTTTTCCAATAGAAGTAGAAGGGCAGGCCGATCGCCAGGATCAGGAGCCCCAGCAATGGCCGCGTGTAATCGGTAATGAGCGAGTTGGCCAGGACACCGACGGCGATCAGCAGGAACAGGACGGGCGTCACGGGATAGGCCCAGACCCGGTACGGCCGGCGAAGGTCCGGTTCCTTCCTGCGCAGAATAATAAGACCGATCACTGCGAGCGTCAGGAACACGTAGGTGTAGAACATGGCGAAACTGACGATCTCGACGAAGGTGCCGGTCAGCGCGAAAACCGAAGCCCAAAGGCCCTGCATTACGATGGAAACGACCGGGGTGCGGAACCGGGGATGGACATACTGGCAGACCTTGAAGAAGATCTCGTGGTTGGCCATGGCGTGGTAGACCCTGGGGGCGACCATTAACTGGGCGTTTACCGTGCCGAAGGTGGTCAGCATGATGGCCGCCGAAATGACCATCGCGCCGGTAGGGCCCACCAGGGCCTGCAGCGTATCGGCGGCCGGCCGCCGGGACATCTGCAATTCCTCGAATGAAAGGACCGTGAGGTATACGACGTTGGCCAGGATGTAGACCGTGGCCACAATCGCCAGCGCGGCGAAAATCGCCCGCGGTATGCTCCGCTCCGGGTCCTTGATTTCCGTCGCGATGAACGTCACGAAAAACCAGCCGTTGTAGGCGAAGAGCGCACCCAGGATCGCCAGGCTCAGGCCGCCCAGGAGCGCGGTCCCTGTCTTTTCCTGCACCAGCGGGGTCCAGGATACTTCCGTTCCCGAAGCCAGGAAGAACCCGAGCAGGATGACGGCCAGGACGGCGCCGACCTTGATGAAGGCGAACACGTTCTGAACCGACCCTCCGATCTTTACACCCAGGCAGTTCACCACGGTCAGGAAGAGGATGCATCCCACGGCCAGCCACCGCTCGGTCCAGAGGTCTTCGATGCCGAAGAGCCCGCCGGCGTACCGGGCGAAGACGGTGGCCACCGCGCCCATGGCGCCGGTGATGATGATGAAGAGGAAGGCCCACCCGAAGAGAAAGGCGATCAGGTCCGTGTTGTATGCGCGCCGGAGGAAGGCATAGGTGCCCCCGCTCCTCGGAATGGCCGCGCCGAGTTCCGCGTAGCACAACGCGCCCGCCAGGGCGAGCACGCCAGCGATGATCCACACGAACAGGCTGAGCGCGGGCGAGCCGACCTGCGTGGCCACCGTGCTCGGTACCATGAAGATGCCCGATCCGATGATCGCGCCGATGATCACCGCCGTACCGGTTTTCGCAGTCAATACACGGAGCAGCCTGGGTTGGCCCGCCGGTAGTATTTCCTCAACGAGTTCGTCGTCATGGGTATGTGACATGAGAGCTCCTGTTGGAGTGCGGTCTGGATTTCCTTCTGCGGGTCTATTCCGGCGCGATGACAGGCGCGGCTTCAAGTTTCGACTGGACGGGATCGACCCCGTGAAAAGGGGTGCCGTGCTCAAACCACGACCGCGGGGCGGCCTGTCCCCACAGCGTCTGCCGCCGGGTGTCCTTCAGGTCCCAAATCCGCGCGGGATGGTCCGGGTCGACGGTGACGTAGTCTCCCGTGAACAGCTCGATCCGGTGGCCGTCCCGGTCGCGCAGGTACAGGAAGAAGGCGTTCGATATGCCGTGGCGGCCCGGTCCCCGCTCGAAGGCGTCGCGGTGCTCCGAACTGGCCAGGCGGTCGCAGAAGTGGATGACGTCCATGGCCGTGGGCACGTAGACACCGACGTGGTGCAGGCGGGGCCCGGCGCCGTTGGTGAAGGCGATGTCGTGGACGCCGCCCCGGCGGTGCAGCCAGGTGGCCCAGAGGTCCGATTCCTCGTCCCCGATATCGGCCACAGTCACCTCCGTGGGCCGGAATCCGAGCGACTCGGCGTAGAAGGCGGTCATCCCATTGACGTCATGGGAGAACAGGTTGAAATGGTCAATGCGCTGAATATGGGCGCCCCGGTACCGGTTGTACTCCTGTAGCAGCAGGTCCCGCCGCTCCATTTCATGGTAGAACTCCAGGGGAATGCCGAAGGGATCTTCCACGTGCAACGTGCGGCCCTGGGCGTACCGGTCTACGAAGGCCGTCCGGCAGCCGGCCGCGCCGAAGAAGGCTTCGGCCCGGTCCAGGTCGGTTTCGCCGGCGACCTTGAAGGCGATGCGGTGCACGACGGGCTTGACTGCCTTCGTAAGGACCAGCGAGTGGTGGTTCCGTTCCTCCATGCCGCGCAGGTAGAGCGCATCGCCGAGATCGTCCTCGCAGACGTACCCGAGCAGGTCGACATAGAAGTCCCGCGCGTAGTCCAGGTCCGTCACGCCCCACTCCGCGTGGCTGCAGCGGACGATGTTGAAGGGCGGCGACGGATTTGCAACGGGTACGGGCACGGCATGTCCTCTCGTTCGGATCTATATCGGTACGGGTATCAAGGGCGTTACAGCATGGGTTTCAAGCTGGCATCAACCCTTGCCCGGTTTCGGCACCGGATGGCGCCCCAGGGCGATGTCAACCCTTGCCC
>CAZZNP010000050.1:21688-23043 GCA_964655785.1 uncultured Gemmatimonadota bacterium | reverse complement strand
CCCAGGGCGATGTCAACCCTTGCCCAGTTTCGGCACCGGATGGCGCCCCAGGGCGATGTCGATGTTCTTCGTTTCCATGTAGAAATCAAAACTGTAGTCGCCTCCGTCCCGCCCGATCCCGCTCGACTTCATGCCGCCGAATGGCGTGGGAAGATGGCGCACGTTCTCCGAGTTTACCCAGACCATTCCGGCTTCTATCCGCCGGGAAAAGTCGTGGGCGCGGGTGACGTCGCCCGTCCACAGGTAGGCGGCCAGGCCGTAGTCCACGTCGTTGGCGATGTCCAGCGCTTCCTCCTCCGTGTCGAAGGGGATGGCCGTAAGAAAGGGTCCGAAGACCTCTTCCCGGGCGATGCGCATGGACCGGTCCGCGTCGCCGAAGAGCGTGGCTTCGAAGTAGTTCCCGTCGCCGGCGTTTTCCGGGCGCCGCCCGCCTGCGATCAGCGTGGCGCCTTCCGCCTTCCCGGCAGACACGTAACCGAGGACTTTTTCGAGGTGCAGCGGGTGGATCAGGGGACCCAGTTCGGTGTCCGGGTCGAAGGGGTTTCCCAGGCGGATGCGCTTCACGCGTTCCGCGAGCCTGACGGCGAAGTCATCATAGACGCTCCGTTCCACCAGCACCCGGCTGCCCGAAGTGCACCGCTCCCCGTTGAGACTGTAGATCATGAACAAGGTGGCGTCCAGGGCGCGGTCGAGGTCCGCGTCCGCAAAGACGACGACCGGGTTCTTGCCGCCCAGTTCGAAGTGTATCCGTTTGAGCGTCTCCGCTCCCTGCCGCATGATGGCGCGGCCCGTCCGCGTGTCGCCCACGAATCCGATGGCCTTGATGTCCGGGTGCTCTGTGAGCGCCCGTCCCGTGGACTCGCCGATGCCGTTGACCACGTTGACCACGCCCGGCGGCACGCCCGCCTCGTGGACCAGTTCGGCCAGGCGCATGGCCGTGATCGGGCTCCATTCCGCCGGCTTGTGGACCACGGTGCAACCCGCCGCCAGCGCGGGCGCCATCTTCCAGGTGCTGAGCATGAAAGGCGTGTTCCAGGGCGTGATGATGCCCACGGGACCGATGGGCTGCCTCAGGGTGTAGTTCAGATGCCCGGCCGAAGGCAACGCCAGGCCGTCCGAGGCGCTCTCCGCCCGGTCCGCGAAGAACCGGAAGTTCTCGGCGGCGCGCGCCGCGGCCTTGGACATGAAACGGATGGGCTGGCCGGTGTCACAGGTCTCCAACAGGGCGATCTCTTCGCCGTTCGCCTCGATCAGGTCGGCAACCCGTTGCAGCAGCTTCTTCCGCTCGGTCCCGGTCGTATCCCGCCAGTCCTCGAAGGCGGCCGTCGCCGCGCTGGCCGCGGCTTCGATCTCCG
>CAZZNP010000050.1:15047-21588 GCA_964655785.1 uncultured Gemmatimonadota bacterium | reverse complement strand
TGAAACTGACTCGCCGCCGATGAGATGGCCGATGCCCTGTTCGCGGAACCGGGCGATGTGCCGCTCCGCTTTCGCCTGGTTCGGATGAGTTCCGGTGGCTATGACGTGTCCTCCCCGAGACTGTCCACGACGTCGTTCTCCAGCGCACCAAGCCCGTCTACTTCAAGCCGGAGGTGGTCACCCGCGTGAATGTGGGAAATGCCTTCCGGCGTCCCCGACCAGATCATGTCCCCGGGATTCAGCGTCATGTAGGCCGAGATGTACTCGATGAGTTCGGCGACGCTGTGGCGCAGGTCGCCCGACCAGCCTTCCTGGCGCAGCTCCCCGTTGACGTAAGTCCGCAGGCGCACGTCCGTCGGATCGATCTCGTCCGCCGTGGTCAGGAAGGGGCCGAGGGGCCCGAAAGTATCGAATCCCTTCGCCTTGATGGGCGGACGGAAGTAATTGCTCACGAAATCGCGGATCGTCAGGTCGTTCCCGATGGTGTAACCACCTACGTAGTCCAGGGCCTGGTCGGCCTTCACCTTGCGCGCCGGCCTTCCGATTACGGCCACCAGTTCGCATTCGTAGTGCAGGTAGTCGAATTCAGGGGGGACGACGATCTTCGCCCGGTGTCCGATGAAGGTCTGGGGCATCTTGTTGAACAGGATCGGCTCCTCGGGCAGGTCCAGGTTCAGTTCCTTCGCGTGCTCGGTGTACCCCAGCGCGACACCGATGGCCTTGCTCGTATGGGCCACAGGAGGCAGGAACATGACGTCTGCCGGATCGTAGGCGACCGTGCCCACCATGAGTTGTCCGTTCTCGTAAACGGCCTCGAGGACCTGTCCGTTGCAGGCGAACCGCGCAGTTTTCATGCATGTTCTCCGTTACACTTCGTACCATCGTTCCACGGCTTGCTCCAACTGATCGGGACGGGGATAGCGCGATTCCATGGCCTGGATCGCGGACTCCACCTCCTCCGCCGTCGGGACGAGGTCCTTCTGTCCGGCGGCAAGGTCGTAGACCGAACGGCCCTCTGTGGAAAGCATGATGTCCAGGTCAATTCGGCCCGCGGGCCGTCGCTTGAGCAGGACGGCGTAGGTGTCGCAATACAGGTCCGGGTCGTAATCACAGGGCCTGCCTTCCCGTGCATTGCCATCGGCAAGGCCGAAGCGCAGGGCCACCGCGCAAAGGTCATCCCACAGGGCGTACATGATACCGGGCTGCGCGTCGCCCTTCTCCCGCTCGTGCAAAGGGCTGACGCTCCGTTCCTTCCGCTGCGCCTCGATGAGCCGCCTGACCCGCCGGGAGGGCGTTGGTATGCCGAAGTAGGTGGACTGCTCGTCCGCGAGCAGGGGTTCAACGGGGTCCGTCTCCCCGCGGACCAGTTCGACCAGCCGGTTGCCGATGATCGGGACCTCGCCGATGAGGATCTCCTGATCGTCCCGGTGCCTTACCGCCCACTGACCGACGGCTCGCCTGGCCCACATGCCGACCGCCTTGCGGACCCCGGCATGGGTGATCCCTTCCTCTTCGTGATAATGTTCCTTCACGCGGTCATTTGTCAAGAACGGCAACCTGCATACATCCCACTGGAGCAGGTGAGGCGTACGCCCGCGTGCGTGGGCGAGGATGGCCAATTGCTGCAGCAGCAGGCTCTTCCCTGTACCCGGCAGCCCCGCGAGGAAGACCATCTTCCGGGTCTCCACCAGTTGCAGGAGCGTCTTGTATAGTCCGCTTTCTTCGGGAATCAGGAGCATGCCTGGGTGTATCCTTGCACGACCTTGCGTGTCCTTGCTCGACCGTAAGGATCCTGGTGCGATCGCCGAAGCACGTTTACGGGTCTGCAACCCCAGTTCCTACCATTGCAGGGCGTGTTCGGAGCGGTCCGCCGTTCCCCGCACGCGGGCGCCCCGTTTGAAGCGGTCCACGTCCGGCATTTCGCCTACCGGGATCTCCACCAGGGTGGGGCCGTCTTCGGCGAATCCCGCGCGAATGGCCCGGCGCATATCCTCCGGAGTCTCCGCCCGGATTCCCCGGGCGCCGAACGATTCGGCCATCCGAACGAAATCGGGATTGTGCAGATCGGAGGCGATCACCCGGTTACCGTACAGTTTTTGCTGCATCCGCTTAACGTTCCCAAAGGCGTTGTCGTTGAACAGGAGGGTGACCAGGCCGATTCGGTGCTGGACGGCCGTGGCCAGTTCCTGCACGCCGAACATGAAGCCGCCGTCGCCCGCTACGGAGATGACCGGCTTGTCCGGGTGGGCGACCTTCACGCCGAGGGCCGTGGGGAATCCCCAGCCCAGGGTGCCCTGGTATCCTGTGGAGATAAACGTGTAGGGCTTGTACACGGGCATGACCTGCCGGGCGGCATAGCCTACCTGCGTCAGTTCTTCCACGAAGATGCCGTCCTCGCCCAGTTCTTCCCGGATGACCCGCAGGAAGGAGTTCTGGGGTTCCAGGAACGAGAACATCTCTTCGGTCTCCGCTTTCAGCGCGCGCATCTCGGCTTCCCGGGATTTCCGTGACCGGTTGTGCTTCGCCACCAGGTCGACCAGCGGGGGCATGGCGTCCTCGGCCCGGGCGGTGATCGGAAGGTCCGGCGGGCCGACACGGTCCTGGGCCCGGCCGTCGACCTCGATCCGTATGGTCGTCAGGTCCTGGTCTACGCCCCAGAATAGCCGGGGGATCAAGAGCCGGGACCCCACGGCGAGGACGACGTCCACCTTCGGCCACAGCTTGTGGGCCGCCGGGTTGGGGTGGCTCAGGTAGTGGCGGCTGTCGAGCACGCCGCGGCCGGTCCGGTACCCGATGACCGGCGCCTGGAGCAGTTCCGCGAGGCGTGTGATTTCCCCGGAGACATTCATGGCCCCGCGGCCGACGAAGATCATGGGGTTTTCGGCCTGTCCCAGTTTCCGCGCGGCGGCTTCCAGCATCCCGTCATCCACCGGCGGATGGGATAGGGGAAATGGACCGGGTATGCGCGGCACTGTTCCTGCCGACGCGAGCACATCCCAGGGACATTCCAGACCCACGGGGCGCGGCCTGCCCGAATTCAGCTGCCGGATGGCTTCCGCCGTCCTGGACGGGGCCTCGGCGGTGCCGTCGATGCGGGCGGCCCACTTGGTCAGGGACCTGAGCACGCCGAGCTGGTCGTTGATCTCGTGCAACTGGCCGGTGTCCCGCCCGAGGTACTTCGTCGGGATCTCGCCCGCCAGGCAGAGCACTTTCGCGTTGGTGGCGTAAGCCGTGGACAGGGCGGCGGTGCTGTTGAGAAACCCCGGACCCGGGACCACGTTGTAGACACCGGTCCGGTCAGTCGAGAGGGCATATCCCAGGGCCATGTACGCCGCGCCCTGCTCGTGGCGGGTATGGACGACGCGGATCTGGTCGCGGTGGTCGTAGAAGGCGTTGTAGAGGGCGTCGTTCTGCACGCCCGGAAGACCGAACACTGTGTCGATGCCGTGGGCGATCAGCGTCCGCACGATCGCTTCGGCGGTGGTCATTTCATCCATGGAAGACGCGGGGGCGGCGTGAACCGCGCAGTCGGTCACAGGTCGATCCGGTACAGGGGTTCAAGCCCCCGGGCGACCCGGTCCGTGTTCTCCGCGGCCGCGGCTGCCCGGCGGCGGGAGGTGCCGTCCGTCACGCCCGCGATGTGGGGCGTGGCCACCACGTTGGGCAACTGGTAGACGGGCAGCGTCGGATCCGGCGGTTCCTGGGCGAAGACGTCGAGCCCGGCGCCGCCGATCCTTCCGTTGACGAGTGCTTCGTACAAGGCTGCCTCGTCCACCAGGGCGCCCCGCGCCACGTTGATGATGCTCGCGGTCGGCTTCATGCGTCCCAGTTGCCGGGCGTCGATGATGTGGCGGGTTTCTTCGTTCAGGTGCAGGTGCAAGGAGAGGAAGTCGCTTTCCGCCACGACCCGGTCAAGGTCGTCCGAGGTCCCCATAAAGTCCGGCTGGATGTCGCCTAGTACTTCGGATTCGATCTCGCGGACGTCGATGCCCATGATCCGCATGCCGAAGGGCTTCGCCCGGCGGGCAAGGGCCTGTCCGCTCGCGCCGAATCCGATGACGCCCAGTACCTGGTTTTCCAGCTCGTATCCGAGGGGATTGTAGAAATCGCCCTTGCGGAAGTGGTCCACCGCTTCCTGGTAGCGGCGCGACAGCATGACGACGAACATCATGGCTGTCTCCGCCAGGGCCACGTCGCTGAACTGGCCGGGCGTGTTGGCCGTGGGGATGCCCTTCGTCTTGATATAGGCCAGGTCGAAGTGGTCGAACCCCGTCCCTACGATCTGCCACAGCCGGCAATCGGTCGCGGCGTCCATCATCTCCCGCGTGCCCACGCTGCCGCCCTGGTCGATCACCACGTCCACGCCCGCGAACTGCGGTGCCAGGGGCGCGCCTTCGTCGAGCTCTTCCAGGTCGTGCCGGTCCCCGATGGCCGTCTTGATGTTCTCGCACCAGGGACTGTACATACGGCGCACGGGCAGCAGTAGGACGTTCAGTCTGTCCATGATATCCTCGGGCCGTCCGGCCGCGTAAAGGGGTCAGGCCTTTTTAAGATCCACTGGCGTCGTTTCCTGCACGTCGGTACGGTACACCCACGTGCCTTCTTTCACGTAATGCACGGCGAATGCGAGCCGGGGCCGGGTACGGGACCTGTTGGCATAGGATCCGTGCACCGTCCTGCTCGTGAAGAACACGCCGCTCCCGCACGGCACCGTCAGCTGGACCAGGTCCTCTTCCCCGATGCCCACCACGTCGAAGGAGTACAGTTCCTCGGTCCATTCGCGGCCGTCGGGCGACCGCATGCCGTATTCGTTTACCCAGCTGGTGTGTTCCGGATTGGTGTTCAGGGTCGTTTCCCGCAGCTCGTCCTTGTGACTGCCCGGCGCCACGCACAATCCGCCGTTTTCCGGATCGGTGTCGCTCATGGCGATCCAGCAGGCCATCAGCGTGTCGGGCTCGTTGGGCAGGTAGTGGGAATCCTGGTGAAGCGATATGCCGGCGCCGCCCAGTTCATCGCCGGCCTTGGCCGGTTCCTTGGCCATGTACATGGTCTGTACGATGCAGGGCCGTCCGCCCAGAATCCGGGCCGCTACGCCGGCGACGTTGGGATGGTGCGCGAGCTCGCGCCAGAAGGGGTCGGACAGGTGGGTGCGGAGCCCCTGCCGAAGCGACTCGGCTTCCGGATCGGCCTGGTGACGCAGGAACGCTTCCACCTCGTCCGCCGAGAGCAGGTCCGGAACGACGAGATAGCCTTCATCGTGGAACCGGGCGATCTGCTTGTCGGCAAGCTGTATGGAGCGTGCGCTCTGCGTCATAACCGATGGATTCCTGCCGCGATTTTGCCGAAGAAACGGACTTGGGGGCGCTTCCCGCATTCGATTCGGAATACAACCATCTTAAGAAAACGACGCCGGTAACCCGGGTCAAGGAGTATGTCCCGCGTGTGCTTCGCCAAAGGACCCGGTCCTACAACTGGTTGAGCAGCATCAGTTCGCCTGGGAAGGGATGGAGGTAGGTCTGGTCCTTCAGGTAGGTGATGTCGAACTCCCGGACGTAGTGCCGCAACATGACGACGGGCACGATCAGAGGCAGGAGTTCCTCGCTGTATTTCTGGATCATGCGGGTCAGTTCCCGCCGGGTCTTGGCGTCGAGCCTGTCCGAGACATAGCCCGCCATGTGCTGCAGCACGTTCGTGTGGTTCCGCCGGGAGGGCGTACGTTTCATGACCCGGTTGAATTCGTCCAGGTAGGCGTCCGCCAGTTCGGCGGTGGTGGCATAGCGCTCCGGTTTCGCGAGCAGCCGCCCGAGGCGCCGCGTGCCCTCCTGGCTGTGGGCCATGAGGAGATACTTGTAGGCCCGGTGATAGCCCATCAGAGATTGCCGGGTCAGGCCCGTGGCGGCCAGTTGCAGCCAGCGGTAACAGGCAAAAACCCTGCTGATGAAGTTCTCCCGCACCCGGGGATTGTGCAGCCTTTGCTCTTCTACCACCGGCAGGTGGGGGAGGGCTTCCATCAGCCGCCGGGCGAATACCCCGCGCCCGTTCCGAAGGGAGGCGCCCTCGAGCTGGACGACGGGTACCCGTTCCATGCCGCAGGAGGGAGAACGGCTCTTCATGATGTATCCGCTCAGTTTTGCCTGCTCCAGGGACTGCACGCGCTGCCGGGCGAACCAGTCCACCATGTCGGTGTGATCGACGCCGGCCTTCGTCAGCATCCGGACGTCGCCGTCGACCCGGGTCAACTGCACGGTCTCCCGCGGAGTACCCATGCCCGCTTCCACTTCCGGGCAGACGGGGATCCACTCCACGTAACGGCCGACCACGTCCACCAGGTAATCGTCGCGCTTGTGCCCGCCGTCGTAGCGGACCCGCTCGCCGAGCAGGCAGGAGGAGATGCCGATGCGCACAGGCAGTTCGGCCCGGTGGATATCCATCAGGGGTTCGTCGCTCTCGGGCGCACCGCTGAATACTGTTTCACTCATGATTCGTCCGGACTCGCTACCACCGGTCTATGGCCCCGAGCAGCAGCTTCTGTTCCTTCGTT
>CAZZNP010000050.1:12230-14947 GCA_964655785.1 uncultured Gemmatimonadota bacterium | reverse complement strand
CCGGACTCGCTACCACCGGTCTATGGCCCCGAGCAGCAGCTTCTGTTCCTTCGTTCCCTTCTCCCGCATGGCCGTCACCCGGGGGCCGTCGAAGGGTTCCCGTGATTTCATCCAGGCGTTCTGGTAGCACATCAGGCATACCCTGCGGTTCCGGTCCGACTGGTTGGCGGCGCCGCGATGAAAGAGCCAGCCGTCGAACATGACGGCCTGTCCCGGCCGGGCCAGCACGTGCTTCTCGTCCGGAAAACGGGCGGAAGTCTCCGGCGGCTTGAACGGCGCACGGTGGCTGCCCGGAACGATTACAATGGGTCCGTTCTCCATGGTCAGCTGGTCGAGGTAGTACCCGCAGTTGATCTGGCCCGGCTCGTTGCCATAGGGCGGCGGCTCCGGATCCCTGGGCCAGGGTATGTCCCGGTGCCAGTTCTGATCCGGTTCGCCGGGTTTCGTTACCCGGGCCGTCGCGCTGTGGAGCTGGACGCAGTTGCCCAGGATGGCCTTCATGCGGTCCAGGACGGGCGGGTTGTCGAGCAGGAAGGCGAACCGCTCGTCTTCCTCCAGAAGCTGGTGCGTGAAAGTCTCGCCACGCCGGCTGGAGGTTTCGTCGAGGGCGTCGCGGAGCTGTTCGACCTGCTGCGCGGACAGTGCGTCTTCCACGATGAGATAGCCCCATTTCCGAAAGAAGGCGGTCTCCCGTTCCAGTTCGGGCGTCAGGTCCGGATTCATGCGCGGACCGACGATTTCTGCATCATATCCCATGGTAATCCTGCTTGACGCAACGCGGGTTTCAGCGCGCGTTATACTCTATTGAACTAATGTAGAATCCATCACACGATGCCCATCGCGCCTGTTCAGAAGAAGCCCAGGTCTTCGCGCGCCGCGCGACGGGCCGTCTCCACGTCCAGCGTCACGCCCAGGCCCGGTTTCGTGGGCAGGTCGATGTACCCATTCCGGATCAGGTCCCGCTCCACCGTCAGCGTATTCCAGACTTCGTCGTCCAGGTGGTGGAATTCGAGCACCTGGAAATTGGGCGCCGCCGCGCACAGGTGGCACACGGCCACCGTGCCAATGGGTCCGCAGATATTGTGGGGCGACAGCGGGATGTAGTACATGTCCGCCAGGTCGGCGATCTTGCGGCCCTCGAGCAGGCCCCCCGCCTTGGCGTGGTCGGGCGAGATGATGTCCGCCGCCTGCGCCTCGATGAGGTCCCTGAACCCGTGGCGCGTGTAGAAGTTCTCCCCGGTGCAGATGGGCACGCGCGTGGCCTGGGTCACCTTCGCCATGGCCTCGATGTTCTCCGGCGGAACGGGGTCCTCCAGCCACATCAGGTTGAGATCCTCGATGGCGTAGGCCACCTTGAGAATATCCACAGGCGCGTAGTTCCAGTGGGCGTCGATCAGCAGGTCCGTATTGGGATCCAGGGATTCCCGGATGGCGGTGATGACATCGACGAAGTAGGCCACGTCGTGATTGCTGATGGTACGGTTGTACCGGTCCCGGCGGGACGGCTGTGGATCGATGTCGAACTTGATGGCGTCGAAGCCCCGGGCTTCCACGGCACGGGCCTTCTCGGCGTAGGCCTCCGGGGTCTCCTCGTCGCCTGCGTGACAATCGTTGTATACACGGATGCGGTCCCTGAACTTGCCCCCGAGCAGCTGCCAGATAGGCACGCCGCAGGCCTGCCCCGTGATGTCCCACAGCGCCATCTCGATCCCGCTGATAGCGCTCATGACCGCGCCCTGGTAGAAGCCGGAGGCGGACATGGAACCCATCATGTCGTGGAAAAGCTTGTCCACGTTTCGAGGGTCCTGGCCCATGAGCGCACGGTCGACGAGCCTCGGATCGGTGGCGATCTGGTGGACTCCGGCCCCGTGATAGGCTTCGCCGATGCCGACCAGCCCCTCGTCCGTCGTCACTTTTACCAGCACCCAGGGCATGGGCTGGAGCAGCACGGCTCCCACGTGGGTAATTTTCATTCAGGCTCCTCGGCTGCCAGCGTGAAGTGTTCGTATCGCCGCGCGTACTTTCCACGGGCGCGTCCAGTCACCGCATCCTGGTCAGTGCATCCCGGGTGTTGAGGTAAGGTACGGACCGCGCCAGAAACTCCTCCACCAGTCCTTCGGCCGACAGATCGGACGTGTCCATGGCGAACTTGCGGTGTATCCAGGACTGGCCGACTTCTTCCGCGAAACGGTCCAGGATGACTTCCACGTCCTCCGGCGGAACCAGTTGCCGGGGATGGGGCGCCGTCTCCATGCGCTTCCGAATGACTTCGGGGCGGGCGTGGAGATGGACCAGGATCGCGTCGCCGGGCATGTCCGGCTCGTACTCGCGCACCGCGATGTTGATCCCCGGGTAATAGTACCGGGGTCCGTACACCATTTCCTCGATGTGAAAACCACCGAGCAGGATGTGATCGAACTTGTGCATGAGGCGAACGTGATACACGATCTGGAACCGCTGGAACCGTTCCTTGATGGCCGGCAGCATGTCGATGAACCCCTGCTGCTCCTCTTCGTCGAGATGGTAGGCGTCCGGGATGGTGAAATGATCGTCGAGATGGTGGTGAATGCCCCGCTCGTTTCCCCAGGCGTACAGGCCGTCGATCAGTGTAGTAACGCCGGAATACTCGCAGCCCACGCCGATCAGCCGCATACAGACTCCTTCCGTGGTGCCCTTCGGTGATTCAGCTCAGTTCCTCGTGGCTTTGTGTGTACCGC
>CAZZNP010000050.1:3154-12130 GCA_964655785.1 uncultured Gemmatimonadota bacterium | reverse complement strand
TCCGTGGTGCCCTTCGGTGATTCAGCTCAGTTCCTCGTGGCTTTGTGTGTACCGCTGCAGCGCGTCGTAGTCCAGGTCGCAGCCCAGTCCTGGCTTCATCGGCGTGGGTACGTGGCCGTCGACGAAGGTAATGGGTTCCAGGATCAGGTCGTCCTCCCGGGTCCAACCACCCACGAAATCCGACGCCATGGTGCAGTTGGGCGCCGCGGCCGCGGCGTGGACGAAGGAAGTGTCCGAAATCCCAAGGTCGTTCCCCGATCCGTGCCAGCAGGGGAGCTCGGCGGCGGCGGCCGTAGCGGCAAGGCGCTGGAAGCCGAACATGCTGCCGCCCAGGTTGACGCAGTCGACCACGCCACGGCCCCCGTCGGCCTGCAGGGCCCGTACTACGCCGGGCCCGTTCCCGAGGTGCATGGCCAGGGGGAAGGGGATGGCTCCGTGTATCTCTTCGTAGCCCTCAATATCCGTCTTTGGAATGGGATCCTCGAAAACCTCCACGTTGCCCAGGGGTTCGAGGCGCTCCGCCAGTTCGATGGTCTGCGCCGCGGTGTGGAACCGCTCGTTGGGGTCCACGGTGACCTTGAATTCGGAACCGCCCACGTCGTGCATGGCCTTCAGCCGCTCGTACATGGGCTCTTCGATCCGGCACTTGATCTTGACCCCCGTAAAGCCGAGCCGTATCCCTCTCTCCACGGCTTTCGCGCCGTCCTCGGGCGTCTGGTGTCCCATCCAGTAGTCGGCACGGACACGGTCCCGTACGGCGCCGCCCAGGAGGGTGTGCACAGGCAACCCGCGGATCCGTCCAACCAGGTCGAGCACGGCCATTTCGAAGGCGTCGTAGGCCGGACCGGTACCCACCGTGATGTCATCGTTCGCGCGCTCGGAACGCCTGCCGAATATATCCTGCGGCGTGATGGTTTCGGGATCGCGGCCGATCAACAGTGCCGCGCCTTCCCGTACCTGTTCGATGGGCAGGCCCCGGCCGGTCTCCCCGATGCCGGAGAACTCGGTGTCCGTATCGATCCGGATGATGTGCTTCGGGACCTCGTCCCAACCGGCTTTCGCGGCGTATTCCGGGCTGTGGACGCGGCCTGGAATAGTGGGTACGACGACGGTCCAGACGGCAACGGATGTGATCTTCATCCTGGTCTCCAGATTGGCGCGGATCGGGCGCGTAATCGGCGTGTTCAGTCTTTCCGCCACCCAGCCATGAAGGTTTCCATGTTCAGGCCGTGCGGCATTTCCTCAAAGTAGTAGTGCATGGGGTCCGACTGGAATCCCGGTACGTACTGCACGGCTTCGGACTGTACCTGTTCGTCCAGCGATGCGAAGCGACGCCACAGGATGTCCAGTTCTCCAACGGTAAACCGTGGTTTCAGATCTTCGTCGTGCGAAATGTCGCTGCCGTAGTGCTTCCGTGCCGGATGGGTGGCGAACTTCATCTTGAAGACGATCTTGGACAGGAGCACGATGCACACGATTCTGCAGGCTTCACCGGGGTGCAGCGCGGCGACGCCTGCCTGGAACGCGTCGTCGTCGCGGTCGATAGCGGCGCGGAAGATGGATTCGATCAGGTCGGACTCATCGTCGTACCGGCGTCTGACGTCCCTGAAAACAGCCTGCAGATCGGCGGGAAGGCATTCGGTGAAGGCAAGGTCCCTGAATGTCCGGTTGACATAGGGAAAAATCGGACCTCCGTAGGACCGGTAGCCCAGGTGAACAGTACGTCTCATCCGGGCGCTGTAGTTGCTTCCCCAGTGCAGGATCGTATTGGTATAGACCACCCCGTCGCCCGCGTTCAGTTCGACCTGGACGCCGCCGGGCAGCGGCTCGCGGGAATTCTTTTCAAGCTGGCGGTTCTCTTCCGCGGTGTTTCCCCTGCGGTGACTCTTCGGCACGACCCATAGCACGTTGTCGTCGTAGAGCGGGATGTTCCACTGGAGGTATCCAGGCGCGTTGTGCAGCAAGTCTTCCTGCAGGCCCCTGAGCGGCGCCTGGTCGATGGGATGGATGTCCCGGTGCCACGCCGCCGGCCCACGGTCCTCCACCGGGTTGCACATGAAAAAGAATCCCGTGTTGCCCGCGGCCTCGGCGTTCATGATGCGCCGGCTGACGCCCATGGTATGCTCGTGGAGGCAGAAGGCCATGGTATTGGCCGTGTCCTCGTCCACGAGTGAATCGAAATGCAGCCTGGGCTGGGGGCTGAGCTCCCATTGTCCTCCAGGCGGATCATCGGGCTTTCTTTCCCTGGCCCAGATCCCTTTCTGCCGTTCCACCATGTGCTCGAAGCTGTCCCTCAAGGGACCGAGCCAGTCAGGGGGAATCACCCCACGAAGCACAAGAAAACCGTCTTCGAACAGTTGCCCAGGTTCGAAATTCATGTAAGGATTACCGTAAAAAGATGCGATGCGGGACGATGCCCGCATCGTAATACAAGGTTACCATTCAATCTACATTAGCCCGTTGGATTGTCAAGGGTGGGAAGACACTATCTTAGTCATTGTTTCACCTCGAACCGGGGCTCCGCCGGTGCTGCCGCATGGATGGGTATTTCGTCTTGCCGGAAGTCCGCCACAAATTTAGATTACCGGCCTGACAATCACAAACCCGCAGTCCGGTTTTTTTTCCGCAAACCATATTCCTGTTCCCTGTCGATGGAGTGCTCATGTCCGTCCCGGTCGACTGGCGGCGTTTCGCGTTGCTGCTTATCGATGTCCAGCTTGATTTCTGGCCGGAAAAGACCGCGAAGGCTTTTCCGGGTTTTCCGTCGAACGTAGAGCGGCTACTGGCGTATAGCCGGAAGTCGGGCCTCGATGTCGTCCATCTGCGCGCCGAGTTCGAACCGGATGGATCAGACTGGATGGCCCCCTACCGGGTCAAGGGCGAAACCCCCTGTATCCGGGGCACGCCGGGTGTGGAAGCCCTGCCCTGTGCCGTGGCAGGTACCGGCGAACCCGTGCTGCGCAAGCGGACCTTCGACGCCTTCATGCAGCCTGAACTATTAACCCGTTTACATCGCGCGCGTAAATCCTTTATACTGGTTGCGGGACTGGAGACCTCCGTCTGCGTTTTGCTAACCGCGGCTTCAGCGGTACAGCACGGGTTCCTGTCCGCGGTCATCGAGGACTGCTGCGCGGACGAACCCGCCAAACACGCGGCGGCGATGGCCCACTATCCCTTTATCTTCGATCGGACGTCCCTCGGCCGGCTCGAAACCGATCACGGCCGCTGGATGGGCAGGCTGAACTCGTTGCAGCATCCTGGAGGATGACCGTGAACCACCTGAACGTTGGCATCATCGGACTCGGCTGGGTGGCCGGAGCGCACATCGACGCCTTCAAAGCCGTAAACGGGGCCGACGTCACCGCCGTCTGCTCCCGCCGAACCCATGACGAAGCGGAACTGTCCGCGCAATTCGGCACGCCGCTGAAGACCTTTGTCGACTATGACGCGATGCTCGCCGATCCCGGTATCGACGTGGTCGATATCTGCACGCCCCATCCCTTTCATGCCGACCAGGCCGTTGCCGCGGCGGAAGCCGGCAAGCACCTCATCATCGAGAAGCCCATCGCCCTGACGCCCGAAGACGCCGCGCGCATCCAGACCGCCGTGGACCGTACCGGCGTGTCCGTCTGCGTCTGTTTCGAATGCCGGTACAGCGCCCACTTCACCCTGATCAGGTCCGTGATCGACCAGGGGCTCCTCGGTGACCTTCATTATGCCGAAGTCGACTACTACCACGGTATCGGGCCCTGGTACGGGCAGTACGACTGGAACGTGAAGAAGGACATGGGCGGGACCAGCCTGCTCACCGCGGGATGTCACGCCCTTGACGCCCTGCTGTTCTTCATGGACGGAAAGGTGGAGGAAGTCACCAGCTACAACACGAAGTCCTCGAGCCCCCACTTCGCACCGTATGAGTACGACACGACAAGCGTGTCCATTCTGCGGTTCGAGGGAGGGCGCCGGATCGCCAAGGTGACCTCATGCATCGACTGCCTGCAGCCCTACTATTTCCACGTGCACCTCGTGGGCAGCGAAGGCAGCCTGCTGGACAACCGGTTCTACTCGCATAAGCTTGACGGGCTGGACCGGAGCCGGTGGAGCACCCTCGAGACCTCGCTGATCGATTCGGGCGACGTGCGGGACCATCCCTACGAACCCCAGTTCCAGGCTTTCGTCGACAGTGTCAACGGAGGCGGCCCCATGCCGC
The DNA here is from genome assembly GCA_964655785.1 of uncultured Gemmatimonadota bacterium. Taxonomy (GTDB): domain Bacteria; phylum JAAXHH01; class JAAXHH01; order JAAXHH01; family JAAXHH01; genus JAAXHH01. Next base: position 7,920 of record CAZZNP010000050.1, on the reverse strand, counting down.
TCACCGACATGAAGACAGCCTACGAGTCTCACCGCGTCGTGTTTGCCGCCGACCGGTCCGCGGCGGAAGGCCGGCCCGTGCGCCTGGACGAGTTGGATTAGCCTGGACGATCTGGATTGGCCTGGGTGTGCCGGACTAGCCTGGACGATCTGGATTGGCCTGGGTGAGTTGGACTAGCCAGGATGATCTGGACTGATTCGGACGAGCTGGACCGATGACCGAGACGGAGTAAGGGACATGCGGAAGGACGATGTCGTTCTCCACTACCGCATAGCAGGCACCCTCGGACGGGGAGGCATGGGCGAGGTCTACCTGGCCGAAGACACGCGCCTGAAGCGTCGGGTCGCGCTGAAGATGTTGCCGGAGGACCTGGCCCGCGACCCCGCGCTGCTCCAGCGTTTCCGCATCGAGGCCGAGGCCGCCGCCAAACTCAATCATCCGAACATCGCGCAGGTATTCGCCATAGAGGAAGCCCGCCCGGACGATGTCGCGGGGTCCGGAAGCGACTCGTCCGGAAGCGGCGACCAGCACAGTGGCGGATCTGAGAGCGGCGGACAGGCCGGCGGCGGCACGGACCGTCCCGAAGACGGCGCTTCCCGTAACGGGGGGTCCGGAACGATGTACTTCATCACCATGGAATACGTTCCAGGCCGGCCGCTTCACGAGCACCTCAAAGGCACATCCCTTCCGCTGGATTCTTTCTTCGACTGGTTCATGCCCATCGTGAACGCCCTGGACCACGCCCACGAGCGGGGCGTCGTACACCGGGACCTGAAACCGGCGAACGTCATGATATCCGACGACGGCGTCCCCAAGATCCTGGACTTCGGCCTGGCCAGGATCTCCGCGGAAGGTCCAGGCGAGACCGACGGCGGCGGTCCGACGATGAGCCTTACGCAGGCCGGCACCGTCATGGGCACCCCGGCTTACATGTCGCCCGAGCAGGCGACCGGCAACCGGGGCGATCACCGGAGCGACATATTCAGCCTGGGCGTCATGATGTACGAGGCCCTGGCGGGCAGCCGGCCCTTCACCGGCGACCACTACGTTTCCGTCATCAGCAGCACCCTGAAAGATGACCCGGATCCGGTGAGTACAGCCAACAGCGACGTACCCCCCGCGCTGAACCGGGTCGTCCGGCGCTGCCTGGGCAAGGATCCCAGGTCCCGCTACCAGTCCGTGCTCGACATGGGGCACGCCCTGGCCGACAGCCGGGAAGAATACGAGGCGGGACCGGCCGCGGGGGCGAACGGCGGCCCATCGCCGGCGGACCGGGCGGTTTCCCTCTTTCGGCGTCCAGTCGTGCTCGGAGCCTGTGCGGCGTGCCTGGCCGTCGGTGTGCTGGTCGCCGCGGCGATTACGGGTCTTGTGAACGAAGAGCCCGTGGCGCCCGTTCGCAAATTCCATATGAGCCTCGACAACCTGGGACGGGACAACGCGGCCATCTCACCGGATGGCACGATGCTCGCTTATGTCCGCGAAAACCGCCTCTGGGTGCGTGCGCTGGACGAGGACGATGGCCGGGAGATCCCAGGTACGGAAGATACAGAACGGGTATTCTGGTCATCAGACAGCCACCAGATCGGTTACCAGGTAAGAAGGTCGTTGTGGAAGGTTGGGGCGGACGGCGGCGGACAGGTGCATCTCTGCGATCTTCCGGAACAGGAGCTTATGGGTATTTCATGGGGCGGAGACGGCCGGATACTCTTCAGCATGGCCGGTTTCAGGCCCGGTGGCGGCCTTTATGCCGTGTCCGATCTGGGCGGCGATCCGGTCCTGTTGCTGGAACGGGACTATGCGAACGCCGAAAGGGCGCTGCTTTCCCCCCTGTACCTGTCCGAGTACAACCTGCGCATGTACGCGGTGCTTACTTCCTCCGACGATCCCCAGGTGATCGCGGACCTGAGTGAAAAATACCGGGGGAACGGCGAAATGAGCATGAGGATCTCCAGGGCCAGGATCACCGCGTCCCGCATCGCCGTGGAGTTTCCAGGCCCGCCCGGTCCGCCTGGTCCGCCTGGTCCGACGGAAATGCCAGGTACCGGCCGCCGGATGCTCCCCCTGGAGGGCGATTTTCTCACTGTTGCGGGATATGCGTCCGGCCACCTTCTGTATTACAGGGAGACCACGACCCATTGGGACGATCTGTGGGCCGTGCCCTTTTCGCCGCAGTCCGGTGAGCTGACTGGCGAGGCCTTTCGGGTGGCCCGGCGCGTCCACACGCTCAGTGTGTCCGATGACGGGATCATGGCGTACCGTAAGACGATACAGTCTCCCCAGCAACTGACCCTGGTCGATCGCCGCGGCAGAATCGATCGCGTCATTGGACAACCCCGGGACGGTATCCGGGAACTGGCCCTCTCCCCCGATGGAAAGCAGATCATGGTGGAAGCCGAGGAAGGGGTCCAGTCCGCGCTGTGGCTGTACGACATCGAAAGCGGTAACGGCACCCGGCTTACCTCGGCGGATTTGAACTACAGCAGGCCGAGCTTCGCGCCCGGCGGCGGCTCGGTCGTGTTCACGGTTTCCCCGGCCGTCAATCCCGGCCGTTCGCGTGAGAACCTGCTCATCATGCGGATGGACCTGGACGTCCTTGACGAAATGAAACCCTTCTCCGCCGATTCATTGTGGGGCCGGTCGCCCTCGCTTTCTAAAGACGGCCGGTTTCTCGTGTTCCTCCGCCGTGGGCAGGTTCAGTTTGTTTCCACGGAGGAAGGCGCGGAAACCCAGGTGCTCGTGGACGACCAGGGAGGGGTCGTGCAGGCGGCCTTGTCGCCGGATAATCGTTACCTGGCCTACGTATCGTACCAGGGGGGCGGCTGGCAGGTATTCGTGACCCGGTTTCCAACCGGATCGGGTCGGTGGCAGGTTTCGTCGAACAGCGGATGGACGCCCCGATGGAGTCCGTCGGGCGATGAGCTGTTTTTTGTGGAAGGCAACCAGCTGATGGCCGTACCGTTGGTGGACGGCACCGGGTTCGGGTTCGGCCGTCCGGAAGCGCTCTTCGACGGCGTACAGGCCGGCGCCGAGGACTTGCGGTTTCCCGGCTACGAAGTAACAGCCGGCGGCGAGAAGTTCATCATTGCCGCCAACTCGGAAGAAGCCCGTCCATCCCTTACTATCGTGGAGAACTGGATCCGGGAATTCGACCCGTGACCTGCGGAACCGTCAAGCCGTAAAGTAGTTACCCCCCATCATCCGAATACGACCGGTCTCAGAAACGAGGTGTGAATTGGATGCACTCAAGGAGAAGATCCGCAACGTGCCGGACTTTCCCATCCCCGGGATCAACTTCAAGGATGTGACCACGCTGTTCAAGGACCCGGCCGCTTTTCGCATGGCGGTCGACCATTTCGTTGCGGAGTACGTGGACCGGTCCATCGATTCCGTGGCCGGCATCGAGGCCCGGGGGTTCATCCTGGCGCCCGTGCTCGCCTACCACATGGGCAAGGGTGTCGTTCCCCTGCGCAAGCCCGGGAAACTCCCGGCGGAGACACGCAGAATCGAATTTGATTTGGAATATGGCACGGACGCCCTGGAAATGCACCTGGACGCCGTGCAGCCCGGTGACCGCGTACTCATCGTGGACGACCTGCTCGCCACGGGAGGGACAGCGACGGCGGCTTGTCAGCTGGTAGAAGACGCAGGCGGAGTCGTGGCCGGGGTGGGATTCCTGATCGAATTGTCCTTCCTGGACGGGAGAAAAAGACTGGGCGACCGGCCGGTTTTCTCGCTCTTGAAATACGGGCAGGGCGAATAGGATCGATCCTGAGGTGTCGGTCTGTTCAGCCGTCCGTTGCCCGGCAGGTCGTCTTGCGGCCGGCAGTTCACCCTGGAAGCCCGCTATCTGCCGGCAGGCCTCGACGAATCACCCACCGAGCCGGCGCTCCGCCTTTTCGATGATCGATCGGGCGGCCGGCAGGCCTCGGCGAATTACCCACCGAGCCGGCGCTCCGCCTCTTCGATGATCCTTTGGGCAGGCAGGTCCTCCATGCACGCATGGGTGCGGAACCGGCAGGCCCGTTCCCCGTGGAGGCTGCAGGGACTGCATGGAAGGTCGAGCGTAACGGCTGCATCGGCCGGTCCAAGTGGCGCGAATCCCAGTCGGGGATGGGTCGCCCCGAAAACGCCTACGACCGGCGTACCCACTGCCGTGGCTACGTGCATGGGACCGGAGTCGTTGCAGACCAGGAGTCCGCAACGTTGTACCGCCGCCGGCAGGAGTGTGAGGTCGGTCGTCCCGGTCCAGTCCACGACGGGACGGTCCATGGCGCCGGCTACCGCGCCGGTGATTGCCCGGTCCTCCTCGCTCCCGATCAACAGAACCCTCATATTCCGTGTTTCTGCCAACCGATCGGCTACCCGGGCGAATCGTTCGGCGGACCAGCGCTTGGAACCGTGGGAGGCACCCGGCGCGATACAAAGTACGCGGGCTTCGGGGCCAATGCCCGCCTCGGCGAGCCGTTCCGCCACCGCCTCGGCTGCCGATGCTTCGACAATCAGCTCCGCCCGTCTTTCGTCCATCGTGCTGCGCGCCCCGTCGCGTGGTGCCGCCCCCCGTGAATCGTGCGCCCCGTCGCGTGGTGACGCCCCCCGTGAATCGCGCGCCCCGTCGCGTGGTGACGCCCCCCGTGAATCGTGTGCCCCGTCGCGTGGTGACGCCCCCCGTGAATCGCGCGCCCCGTCCCCATCGAGTCCGGCGATCGTCGCAAGGTATCTGTCGACCGTATGCGGGATGGATCCGGATCGGCGGGGCCGTCTGACCA
>CAZZNP010000050.1:0-3054 GCA_964655785.1 uncultured Gemmatimonadota bacterium | reverse complement strand
AGGTATCTGTCGACCGTATGCGGGATGGATCCGGATCGGCGGGGCCGTCTGACCATGGCCATTCGGGCCAGTCTGCGCTTGTCGTACCGAAGCACCCGCCGCGCGTTGCCCGCCATCGTCACCAGCCTGCTTCTGATGTTCCCGTGAAGATCTATGAACAGGTCGTAGCGTTCTCGCCGCAAACGGGTGGCCAGACGAGGCAGTCCCACCGCGGGATCGAGGCATTCCACCTTGCTTACGCCGGGGAGCGCCCGGGCAAGGGCGCCGTACTCCTTGCGCGTGAGAAAGTCCACCTTTGCATTCGGAAAGATGCGGCTCAACTGCCGGGTGACCGGCGACGTCAGCACGATATCGCCCATCGAGCTGAACCGGATGACCAGTATGCGGGATGGCGTGTCGGAGAGGGTCATTGCTTCGTGCACCAGGAGAAGGTCATAGCTTCGCGCACTAAAGATACAGGTTCATACGCCGGGGCATGCACGGGCTCGCCAGCACAACATCCGGACGGACTGCCCAGATGCTCATACGCGAGGGCATGCACGGGCAGACCGGCATGCTATCCCGGTGGTTTGCCCAGTTGTTCCCCAACCGCTTCCCCTACCATGTCCACGGAAATGCCGGAAAGCTCGCAAAGGGGGCCGCGCTCGCAGGTTGAACACTGACCGTCCGGCGGCAGTACGTTGCGGTCCATGCCACCCAGGGGCCGCCAGCGCTCCGGCGACCTGGCGGGTAACGGACAGAAGATCGACACTGTGGGAACGCCGAGCGCTCCCGCCAGGTGCATGGGCCCCGTACTGCTGCTGACCAGGAGGTCCAGTTCACCGATCACCGCGATCAGTTCGTCCAGCGAAAGCCGACCCGCCAGGGAGAGGGCGGGTCCGTCCAGCGCTGATTTGATCGTATGGGCCAGTTGTCCTTCCGTGGCGCTTCCGGTGATGACGATTTTCGCGCCGTGGCGCTCCTGCAGGCTCCTCGCAAGGGCCGCGTACCGCTCCGCCGGCCAGTTCGGGGCGTTCCTTCCGTTGCCGGGATGTATGCCGACGACCGGTACGCCTTCCTGCCGATCCAGGACCGACCGGGCTTCCAGCTTCTCCTGTTCATCCACCTCGATCAGCGGATGGTTTCCCGGTTCCCGTGCGTCCATGGCACGGGCCAGGTCCAGGCAGTAATCCGATTCGTGGCGGAGTGGGATGTATCGATGCCTGCTGAGGGACCGGGTGAAGGTGAGGGCGTGGTAAACCTTACGCCCCACGCTGATACGACGCGGAATGCCCGCCAGGAAAATCATCCAGGCGTGGCGCATCGTCGGCATGAGCATCAGGGCCGTGTCGAAGCGGTGGGAACGGAGTCTTCGCACCTGATCAAGGAATCCCATCGGACCGCGATGCACGTCTTCGGGGTGGTCCACGATCACGGTGTCGAGGCAGGGGTTTCTCTCGGCCACGCTCCGGGTATAGGGATGCACCAACATGGCGAGATAGGATTCCGGCCAACGACTCCGGAGGGCGTCCAGCACCGGGAGGGACAACACCACGTCTCCGATCCGGTCGGGTCTGATCACGAGGATACGGGGCGATGCTGCCTGTTCCATGGACGATCCTCTGATCCGCCTGGTCCGCCTGGTCTGTCTGGTCCGTCTGACCCGCCTGGTCCGCCCGGTCCGCCTGGTCCATCGGTACTCACACGGTCATCGGCCGTCAGTGGCTCTCCGGTTTTCGGTCAGGCGCAACTGGCCACACGCGGCGTCGATGTCCCGGCCCCGTTCCCGGCGGATGGTCAGATGCAGCCCGCCCTTCCGCAGCGCTTCGACGAAAGCCATCTGGCGGCCTTCGTCGGGCCGCTCGTAGGGCAGTCCGTGAACCGGATTATAGGGAATGAGGTTCAGCTTGCACTTGTCTTTTTTCAACAAGCGCACGAGGTTCTCGGCGTCCTGGAACCGGTCGTTCACGCCCTTGAGCAGGACGTATTCGTAGGTAATGATCCGGTCGGTCGACCCGGTGTAGTGGCGGCAGGCTTTCATGAGCTGCTTGAGGGGATAGCGCTTGTTGATGGGGACGATCAGGGACCGGGTCCGGTCGTCCGCCGCATGGAGTGAAACGGAAAGTTCGAACTGAATCTTCTCTTCGGCCAGTTGGTAGATCTTCGGAACCAGCCCGCTGGTCGACAGCGTGACTCTCCGGGCGCCGATGCCGAGGCCCCAATCGGCGTTGATGATCCGCACAGCCCGCAACACCTGGCGGTAGTTGGCCAGCGGTTCTCCCATGCCCATGACGACGATGTTGTTGATGGGACGGTCGTCACCGGCCAGCTTCCTGACCTGCACGACCTGGTCTACGATTTCGGCCGAAGTCATGTTGCGCACCAGGCCCTCAAGCCCGCTCGCGCAGAAACGGCACCCGATCGCGCATCCCACCTGCGTGGAGATGCAGAGCGTATTGCGCCGCGCCCCGCCGATCAACACGGTCTCCACCTTCTGCCCGTCCCCGAGTTCGAACAGGAACTTCATGGTCGGTCCGTGGCGGGATTTCGACTGCTGGACGGAGGTCAGCGGATTCAGGCTCGCGCGGTCCGCCAGTTCGGCCCGGAAGGCCCGGGACAGGTTGGTCATTTCATCAAAAGACCCCGCGGCCTTCTGGTACACCCAGGAAGCGATCTGCCCGGCCCGGTAGGCCGGTTCGTTCATCTCCTCGACAATCCGGGAGATCTCCGGAAGCGTGAGCCCCCTCAGGTCCGGCTTGTTGCGCTCCGCATTCCGAAGTGCCTGTTTCTTGGCGTTTTCTCTTGTCGTTTGCGTATTCATGTTTCGTTTCCGGTTATCTTTAGTGAACCGGAACAAGATACGGCGGAAACCGCCCGATGTCTATTGAAAAGCAATGCCGCATTCGCACGGGCTAAAACTGAAAAGCCCCGGAACCTGGTGGTCCCGGGGCGTGATGATCGGCGTTGAAGCCGAACCAGGATGTCGAATGACCGGTCAAGGATGTCGAATGGCCGGTTACGGATGTCGAATGGCCGGTTACGGATGTCGAATGGCCGGTTACGGATGTCGAATGG
>CAZZNP010000049.1:16226-26618 GCA_964655785.1 uncultured Gemmatimonadota bacterium | reverse complement strand
CGCTGCCCTTCTTCGGAATAAAACCCGTGCTGCTCGACGGAGAGAGCGGTGTGGAACTGGAGGGCAACGGGATCATGGGCGTGCTGGCCATCAAGGAGCCGTGGCCCGGCCAGATGCGCACGGTCTACGGCGACCACCAGCGGTTCGAGGACACCTATTTCCAGCAGTACAAGGGGTATTATTTCACCGGGGACGGCTGCCGGCGGGATGAGGACGGTTACTACTGGATCACGGGCCGGGTGGACGACGTCATCAACGTGTCGGGGCACCGGATGGGCACGGCCGAGGTGGAGAGCGCCCTGGTGGCCCACGGATCGGTGGCCGAAGCCGCCGTGGTGGGATTCCCCCACGAGATCAAGGGACAGGGTATCTACGCCTACGTGACACTCAACGTGGGCGAGGAGTACACGGAAGACCTGCGCGGCGACTTGAAGAAGCAGGTACGTTCGATCATCGGTCCCATCGCGACGCCCGACGTGATCCACTGGGCGCCGGCCCTGCCGAAGACGCGCTCCGGCAAGATCATGCGCCGCATCCTGCGGAAGATCGCCACCAACGAGCTGGACCAGATCGGCGATACGACAACGCTGGCGGACCCGGCCGTGGTGGACCAGTTGATCGAGAACAAGTAGGGTTCCGCGCACTACATCCGACGCCGGGGCCGGCCGCGGGAATCTCCTTCGGAAGTGTCTACACTCAGCTCCGGCCGCCGCAGGCCACGACGGTCTGACCGGTCACGAAGCTGGAATCCTCGGAGAGCAGGAAGCGGATCACGGAAGCCATCTCCCCGGGCTGGCCGATACGGCCCAGGGGCGTGGAAGCGATGAGCCGGTCGATGGTGCCCGGGTTGCCCGTTCCGGCCAGATCGGTGTCGGTCAGCCCCGGCGCCACGCAATTCACTCTGACGTTATGGGGCGCGAAAGCCTCGGAGCAGTGCCGCGTCAGGGAAATGACCGCCGCCTTGGTGGTGGCGTAGTGGATCATTTCCTTCTTCAGGATCACACCGGCAAGAGAAGCCACGTTGACGATGCGGCCGAAACCGCGCTTGATCATCTCGTCCTTCACCGCCCAGGTCGTCAGGAACACCCCGTCCACGTTTACCTCGAACATGCGTTTCCAGTCCGCGAAAGCGAGTTCCGAATGGGGCTGACTCGTGGCGATTCCCGCATTATTGACCAGCAGGTCGACCGGACCCAGATTCTCGCGCACTTCCCCGACCATCCGGTTCACATCACCTTCAGATGATACGTCGGCCTGCACGATCATGCCCTCGCTGCCGGCTTGTTCCACCATACCGAGCGTCGTATTCGCCGCTTCCTCGTTGTTCGCGTAGTTGACCGCCACCTTCGCGCCGTGTTCCGCCAGCATGAGGCACGTGGAACGGCCGATCCCCCTGGAGCCACCGGTTACCAGCGCGGTGCGCCCCGCGAATTCCGAAGATCGATTGGACTGCGATGGTTCGTCAGCCATCAGCCGTAAGCTCCTTTACTGTGCCGGCCCAGCATGCGCTGCAGGCGGGGCGAAGCCTCGGCCCACACGTGGTCGGGCATTCGGTAGTCGATGAAGGGATAGAGTTTCTGGGCGATGAAGCGCTTGCTGTAGGTGACGCCGGCCATGAGCCGGGTGCGGTCGGACGCGTTGGGCGCCCCCCGGTGCCAGATCTGGTTATTGAACATGTAGGCGTCGCCCGTCCTGACGAGGAAGGAGTGGGGTCCCTTGCCGTCGAATTCCGGCCGGTCCTGTTCGCCGGGCAGATGGGGGTGGCGGCCCGCGTAGTGGCTTTCGGGAACGACCTGGGTCGGACCGTAGCGCACCGCTTCCACGTCGGTCAGCGGGGTGAATATCTGCATGACGAAACAGGGCGGCGGCACGGCGGGATCATGGCGCGGCACGTCATCGGGCAGTGGAAAATGAACCAGGTCGTCCAGGTGCCATCCCCCGGGTCCGTCTTCGACGGCCTTTGGATTGGGCGGCGTGTACAGCGCGTTCTGGGCCATGCAGTGGCAGTCGTCGCCGAGGATCGCTTCCGCCAGGCTGGCAAAGGGCTCGCGGACGATCAGGTCGCGGAAGGCGTAGGAGTATTCGAACATGCGCATCAGGCTGGTTCCGCGGATCTGGTCCCGCGCCGGTTCGTGCATGCGCGGGTCGTCCCACTTGCGCTGCATGTCCTCGCGAAGGGTTTCCACCTCCTCGTCTTCCATCAGCTTGCCGAATTCGTAGTACCCGTCCCGTTGAAAGCAGCGCTTGATTTCTTCAGTTTCCGCTTCGGTGAACCGTTCTCCCTGTCGTATGGCGCTCAGTGGCATAACATCTCCAGAAGAAAATCCAGCAAAGCATGCTGATTTCGAGTTTCCATCTCAGAGTCTGACCCGGGCGAGGTATATGTTGGCCGGGTAGAGGTAGTGTTTCTCGCCGGTTTTCACTTCATGCTGCGAGTAGTAGCTAAGCAGCAGGGCCCCGTCTTCCTCTTTCACAACGCCCACGTAGGACGTGTCTCCTCCCGAGGGCAGGTCGAGGACATGGACCACGCCGTCCTCCTCCACACTCCATATGCTCGTGCGACGGCCGACGACCTGCCCGCGGTCGTCCGAACCGCCCGGACCGTCCGGGTCTCGCAGGTGCTGCCGGCCGATCACGTATTCCCTTCCGCCCGCTTCCACGAGCCTGGGTGCCGGGATCGAATCACCAAGGTCCTTGAGCTGCCAGTCCGTGTACGGAGGTTTCGCGACGGCCAGCGTGAACCTGTTTTCGTCGCCGCCACGGATGGCGATGCGCATCTCCCCACCTGGTGTAACGCGGAAGGTAGCCTCGCTGCCGTTTTTCGTAACCACGGACACCAGCTGCCAGTCCAGCCCGTCGAGAGACTGCAGCAGGTGAAGCTCGGTCGGCTGCCCCTCCCGGGCATCCGGTTCGTTTCCGTAGGCGAGCCCGTAGAACCGGCCATTCGCGCGGCCGACGCCCCAGAGCCAGTAACCGTCCCGGTAGACCTTCACCGGATCGGACCAGGTCTCCCCATCCTCGCTGTATACGCAGTTGGTCCGAATGACACGGAGCACGTCGTTGCCGGCAAGTCCGGGATCGGGCCGCGTGACGCTTCCCACGTATAAAAACAACCCGTCTTCGGTCGCGGTCATATGCGGGTCCCGGTCGTCGCCCGTCGTATTGACTGGCACGGCGGTCCTTTCCCAGCAGGTCAGATCGTCGCCGGCGATCACCACCGCCTTGCCTTCGGGACTCACGTGGGAAAGGCCGTTGCGAAAGCAGATGTAGTACCTGCCCTTGAACCGTTGAAAATCCGTGAAGGCGTTATGCCAGCCGTCAGCGTATATGCGTCGTACCCAGTCGATCCCGGCCATGGTTCCCGTTCCTGGTTTGTCGCTGAATTCAAAAGTCTGGTGGATAGATCGATGGCTAATGTACTGTGGAGAATCGGGCGTTGCAAGGAGGAACGGCGGCGAGGAAACAGGGCGTTTCCGGCGAACATGGCGAAGATCGTTTGCAATTTGGAGAGTGGGGATTCGGGTGTTCGAAGAAATCAAGGCGGCAGCCGGATTCGAACCGGCGATCGAGGATTTGCAATCCCGTGCCTTAGCCACTTGGCTATGCCGCCACGTCCGAAGGCGGGAGACGGGGTTTGAACCCGCGACCCTCACCTTGGCAAGGTGATGCTCTACCGCTGAGCTACTCCCGCTGATACTACGCGAACCATTCGAGGACGGTGCCGCAAACTTCCCCGGAAATATCAGTTTCCTGCCGACGAGTGTCAAGTTTTTTTTGATCCCGGCGATCGGCGAAAACAGCCGTCCGGGGACCGGTGGAAACGCCTTCCTTCAAACGTCGGTATAACCTGCGCTGACCTGTCGATACAGCCTGTGCTGACGTGTTGGAATAACCTGCGCTGACCCTTTGAAACGTTCTGCCCAGACCCGCGCCTCGACGGACTGCCGGGGCAGGCCGCCACGCGCTCACGGGACATAGGGACTTGACCGTTTCGGGTGTCCGATATATGTTACGTTGCATTGAAACGGTGCGCTACAGCGGCGCGCGAGTCGGAATCCGGTCCGCGCCTTCCGGGAGAATCCGGGACCGGCGGGCTTCGACGGACCGCCTGCCCTCCGTGTGCGAAATGGAAAGTACAACCCTATTGCAGGAATTCGAAGACCTGGCTGAACGAATGTCGATCCGGGTCCGCTATGGCAAGCTGGACGGCGACGGTGGACTGTGCCGTTACCGCGGCAGGTATCATATCGTGATCAACAAGCGGCTCGACACGGATAGCAGGATCAACCTCCTCGGCCGCGCCTTCTCCGAGTTTCCACTGGAGAACGTATTCCTGATCCCCGCGGTCCGTGACGCGATAGACCGCAACCGGACGGCGCCCGACCGTCCGCAGGGGAACTGATCTCCTTCGAAGTCAGAAAGAGCCCACACGGTCATTCAGCGCAAACCTGATTGATCAGCCGGTCCACCTGGTCCGCCTGGTCCGCCTGTTTCGCCTTGTCCGCCTGATTCGATCCGCCCGTCAGGCGTCGTTCGTCCGGCCTGTCCGTCAGGCGTCGTTCGTCCGGCCTGCCCGTCAGGCGTCGTTCGTCCGGCCTGTCCATCGAGCGCCGCCCTACCGGCCTGTCCATCGGGCGCCGTTCGTCCGGCCTGTCCATCGAGCGCCGCCCTACCGGCCTGCCCGTCAGGTGTCGTTCGTCCGGCCTGCCCAGGAGAATCCTCCTGCGCCGGCGGACTCATCAAACCGGTCTCTTCGGGCTCTTCCCCGTCTACCGGGACCATCCCTGGTCTTTCCCTGGGATTCGTGCCGCGAACGGTGACGGTCAGGGAGCGTTCCGGGTCCTCTGACAGCCGGCCCGTGCGAAAATCGACTCGGATCTTCTCTATGCCCAGCGGCATGGGGAAGGCCGGAGAGGGTTTCGCCGTTTCGCCATTCGCCGGTATTCCTTCCGGTCCCGGTCCGGCATCCTGGCCGTCCTCGCCGTTCTCCTGGCGAGACGGCGTACCGTCCTCCGCCAGGCTGTGCGCGGTACCGGCTGCCGCCATCGGCGTTAGGACCCCGCGTCGCTCTTGCAACGCCGTAGCCTGTTTCATGAAGGCGGCCCAGACCGGTATGGCGCCCGAAGCGCCGGTAATCTCAAGGTCTTCGTCGATGGACAGGAGGGGGCGGGCATCGTCGTAGCCCACCCAAACGGATGTTGCGAGATCCTTCGTGAAACCATTGAACCATACGTCCCTGGATTCGCTCGAAGTCCCCGTCTTCCCGCCGCTCGGCGTGGTGAACCCGTACCGATAGCGTATACTGACGCCCGTACCGCCGCGTATGACCCCTTGCAGGAGGTCGAGCATCAGGTATGCGGCCTGCTCGCTGATCACCCGGCGCGATTCCAGCTCGTTTTCTTCGATCACCCGGCCTTCGGAATCTTCCACACGCGTGATGACATAGGGCTTGTGGTAGACCCCGCCCGTGGCGAATACGGAATAGGCGGAAGCCATCTCCAGCGGCGAGACGCCGTTGGTGCCCAGTCCCAGTGAAAGTATGGGCTGCAGCGGACTCGTGATACCCAGGCGTCGGGCGTATTCGATGACCGTGTCAGGCCCCACCTCGCTAACCAGCTTGGCGGAGACCACGTTGATCGAACGCATGAAGGCCCGCTTGAGGATGACAGGACCTTCATACTCCCGGGTAAAGTTCTGCGGTTCCCAGAGATCTCCCAGTTCGGTGGTGTAGGCCACGGGTTCGTCCACGACGACCGTGTTCGCGGAATATCCCAGGTGGTCCAGCGCGGCCAGGTAGACGACCGGTTTGAACCCGGATCCCGGTTGCCGGTTGCTTTCGACGGCCCGGTTGAATTCGCTCGTCGTGTAATCGCGGCCTCCGGCCAGGGCCCGCACCGCCCCGGTCCGCGTGTCTACAGCGACCAGCGCCGCTTCGAGCGCACGCTTTTTCTCCTCCGCCGTGGCCGAATCGTACACGGGATCGCCGACCAGCGAGTCCACGTAAGCCATCCGGTCGATTATGGTCTCCTCGGCAAGCTTCTGCAGCTCCAGGTCCATGGCGACGTAGACCGTCAGTCCGCCGTTGTATACCAGGTTGCTGTCAAATCTCCGGAGCAGAAGGTCCTCGACGTAATCGAGGTAATACGGACCCCTTGCCGGACCGATGCTCGTCCCCTTGAGCTCCAGCTCTTCCGCACGGGCCAGCTCGGCCTCTTCTTCCGTGATGTACCCGTTGGCCATCATGCGCTGAAATACCGTCTCACGGCGGCTGAGGGCCCGGTCCATGCGGTAGTAGGGATTGTAGTCGCTCGGCCGCTGGACCAGTCCGGCGAGCAGGGCGGACTCGCCGAGCGTGAGTTCGCTGGCGCGCTTGCTGAAGAACCGCTGCGCGGCCTCCTCCACACCGTAGGCGTCGGCGCCGAAATACATATTATTGCAATAGGCGGAGAGGATCTCGTCCTTGCTGAATCTGGACTCGATCTGCATCGACGCGATGGCTTCCCGGATCTTGCGTATCCATACCTTATCGCGGGTAAAGAAGAGGTGTCGCGCAAGTTGCTGTGTGATCGTGCTCGCGCCCTGACCCAGAATCCGCCCTTCTCTGAGATTGGTCACGAACGCCCGAATGATACCGGGTTTGTCCACGCCCCGGTGATTGTAGAAATCGGCATCCTCGGTGGCGATGATCGCGTCCCGGAAATGCGGCGCGATCTCTTCCAGGTCGACCCGGCGATGTCCGCCCAGGGTATGGACCAGGCGGGGATTCCCTTCCCGGTCGTGGGCGTAGATCCTGGTCATCTGGCCGAAGATGTCGTTCAGGTCGTTCGGCAGGCGGGGTATGGACGGCACGGTGAGGTAGAACGCCACGGCGGCCGCGAGCGTGCCGACCAGCAGCATGCCGGCTACACCGTAAACCGCCAGCCTGAGGAATCTCAATGTGCGGGCGCCGGGATCTTCAGGCCGTTCCGCCGCCGCGCTGCGTCTGAATGGGCGTTTCGCGAGGAAGCTGCGGACGCGAGGCTTCCAGTCTATACCGGCCAGTCTGTCGCGGAGGTGTCGTATGAAGTCCATCGTGCTGTCCCGGTCCGTCCGACGGACGGATCAAAGCGCTCCGAGCGCCACGTACAGTTCCACGAAGAGTACCGCGGATACCGGAATGGTGACCACGTCGATACGGCCGTCTGCCAACCGCTCGATCTGGATGATCCGCTGTTTCTCCGATACCCCTACCCGTTGCGCGGAGTCTTCCAGGTCCCTGAACTGCAGCGGATCGATGATCTCGTCCCTTGTTTCCTGGTCCAGGCTCCGCAGCGTATCGAAAAACATCCCGGGCTCGAACTCGTGTTCCAGGTCTTCGTGCATCCGTCCTTCGGCCGCCGCTGCGTAAGCGTCGATGAGATCGAATTGCTCAACCGAAATCGGCTGGCGGCGCAGGATGTAGTTTTCGTCGTCCACCATGTAGACTTCGCCCCGACGGATCCACCCCGGCCGGATGACGACCGCGCGTGTCCATTCTTCCAGGGAATCAGGCTCGAACGCCGTGGTTGATCCGGGACGGGCATCGGACCGCGCGGCAGCCGGTTCGTACGCTTCTTCGCCAGACAGTCCGTACGTACCGCCGCCGGATGGTGCACGCGTATCGCTGCCGGCCGGTTCAATCGTGCCGCCGTCGGGCCTGGCATCCTGACGCGCCGTCTGCGTCACGGTATGATGGCCGACGCCGGTATGCCATCGGGGTATGGCGAGGAACCGGTCCCGGGTCATGATCAGCTTGTGCCCGCGGTCCAGCCGAACGACATCGGACGCCGGAGAGGAACGGGCGTCGGTCCGCACGGGTCCATCCAACTCGTCCAGCGTTACCTGGCTGCGTTCCTCGATCAGCCGGTTCGCGTGTTCCAGCGCCTGGTTGGTCCGGCTCTCCTGGTCGACGAACCGCTCCAGCCGGTCGCGGGAATCGTTGCGGGCATCCATGTACGCGCCGATGAACCGTTCGATGACGTGCCAGCGTATTTCAACCAGGCCCACGGCAATCAGCGCAACGGCCAGCAACGCGGTGAGCGCTGCGTGGATCAGGTTCTTCATGACCTTACAACTTAGCCCGAAAGTACGGTGAAGTCAAAGGAAAAGACGGTGCGCAGGGCCGCGGCGGAAGCCAAAAAACAATTGACAGGACGGGTCTCGCGCGGTAGAATCCGTCGACTGTCGAATGGCGAATCCGGACCACGGATTCCCACCTCGAATCCAACCCGAAACGGACTCCCGGGAGCACATGGACTACACCGCTGCCTCGACCATCGGCGCGCTTCGCGGCATGGGTTATCCGCAACGAACCGTCAAGGACGAGATGCGGGACAACCTGTTGGTCAGGCTCTCTCGCGACGAACAGGTCTTTCCCGGCATCGTAGGGTATGACAAGACCGTCATCCCCGAACTGGTCAACGCGATCCTGTCCCGCCACGACTTCATCCTCCTCGGCCTGCGCGGACAGGCGAAGACCCGCATCCTCAGATCCCTGGTCTCTCTGCTCGACGATTACCTGCCCGTGATCGCTGGCTGCGAAATCAACAGTTCGCCCTTCGCGCCCGTCAGCCGGCGCGCGCGGGACCTGGTAACCGAGCACGGGGACGACACGCCCATCGAATGGATCGGCCGGTCGCGGCGGTACGGAGAGAAGCTCGCCACGCCCGATGTGACCATTTCCGACCTGATCGGCGATATCGATCCCATCAAGGCGGCCTCCCAGCGGCTTCACTACGCCCACGAGGGCGTGATCCATTTCGGCATCATCCCGAGAATGAACCGCGGCATCTTCGCCGTGAACGAATTGCCCGATCTGCAGCCCCGCATCCAGGTCGGCCTGCTGAACATCATGGAAGAGAAGGATATACAGATCCGGGGGTTTCCCGTGCGGATACCGCTGGACGTGATGATCGTCTTTTCGGCGAACCCGGAGGACTATACCAACCGGGGCGCCATCATCACCCCGCTCAAGGACCGGATCGATTCGCAGATCCTCACCCACTACCCGGTCAACCGCGAGTACGCCATGGCCATCACCGACCAGGAAGCCTGGACCGACAGGCCTGGCGGCGTGCGTGTCGACATGCCATCCTTCATGCGCGAAACGGTGGAGGAGATCGCCTTCCAGGCCCGGAGCAGCGAGTTCGTAGACCAGACCTCCGGCGTGAGCACGCGCATGACCATCGCCGCCTTGGAGAACCTGGTCAGCCAGGTCGAGAAGCGTTGCATGTTGCAGGGCAAGCGATCCGTCGTGCCCCGCATGTGCGATCTTTCCGCGGTGATCCCGGCGATGACGGGCAAGCTCGAACTCGTGTACGAGGGCGAGCAGGAGGGCGAGATAAAAGTGGCCGAGGCGTTGATCGGCCGGGCCGTGAAAGAAGTCTTCGGAGACTATTTCCCCGCGGTCTACGGCGAGGACGACGAACGCGGCGCGTGCTACCAGGAAATCCTCGCGTGGTTCGAGGAGGGAAAAACTGTCGAGATTTCGGACGCAATGGACGACAAATCTTATTATGGCGCATTGAACGGAGTCGGCGGGTTGCGGAAGCTGGCCGGCGCGCACGTATCGACGCAAAACCGGGCGGAACTCGCCGTTGCCATGGAATTCCTGCTGGAGGGTCTGCACCAGCATTCCCGGATCAGCAAGAACGTCGCCGACGGCAGGCGTTCTTACAGCGACATGATGGGAAGCCTGTTCGATCGCTGAGGGTTGCTGTAGGGCGGTAATTTTATTGACAATATCCGGCGCGCGGTTTATTTTAATCTGTTTGTTCCGGTTAGTTGAAAAGCCATGCGGAATCGGGCGGAACAGCCCAGGAGTCAGTCATTGAATAGCGTCAGGATCACACTTCCCGACGGCGGTCACATCGAATTGGATTCGGGTTCGACGGTCATGGACGCGGTGATGCGCATTGGACCCGGTCTGGGCAAAGCGGCGCTCGCGGCCAAGATCGACGGCGCCCAGGTCGACCTGGATCACCGACTGGAAAGGGACGCCTCCCTGGAGGTGCTTACCTTCAACAATCCCGCGGGACGGGAGGTGTACTGGCACAGCACCACGCACCTGATGGCCCAGGCCACGAAGGAGCTGTTCCCGGAAGCACGGCTGACCATCGGTCCGCCGATAGAAGAGGGATTCTATTACGATTTCGACATGCCGGAGCCGTTCACGCCCGAGGATCTCGAGCGCATCGAAGGCCGCATGGCCGAACTGTCCCGGGCGGACATGCCCATCCGGCGCCGCGAAATCCCCCGCGAGGACGCGCGCGCCCTGTTCAACGAACTGGGCGAGTCCTACAAGGTCGAGATGATCGATGATCTCGCCGCGGACGAAGTGATAAGCATCTATGACCACGGGGATTTCATCGACCT
>CAZZNP010000049.1:12845-16214 GCA_964655785.1 uncultured Gemmatimonadota bacterium | reverse complement strand
GCCGGGGTCCGCACATCCCGTCGACCGGAAAGATCAAGGCCTTCAAGCTGCTCAACGTCGCGGCCGCCTACTGGCACGGCGACGAGAACAACCAGAGCCTCCAGCGTATATACGGCGTCTCCTATCCCCGGCGGCAGGACCTGGACGAGTACATGGAACGGCGCGCCGAGGCCGAACGAAGGGACCACCGCAAGCTGGGCCGGGAACTCGGGCTGTTCATGTTCCATCCCTACGCGCCGGCGTCGCCCTTCTTTTTCCCGAATGGCACCCGGGTATACAACAAGCTGACCGATTACGTGCGCGAACTTTATAGAAAACACGGGTACGATGAAGTCATCACCCCGCTGATCTACGAAGCCGGCCTGTGGAAGACCTCCGGCCACTACGAGCATTTCTGGGACGAGATGTTCACCATCGACGCCGACGGCCGGGAATTCGCGCCCAAGCCGATGAACTGTCCCAGCCATTGCCTCATGTACGCGGCGGGCCACCATTCCTACCGCGACCTGCCCATCCGTTACGCCGATTTCGCCCGGCTGCACCGGCACGAACGGTCCGGTGTGACGGCCGGCCTGATGCGGGTGCGATCCTTTTCGCAGGACGACGCCCACATCTTCTGCCGCCCCGACCAGATCCGGGACGAAGTCGACGATTTCATCAAGATGCTGCAGGAGGCCTATACCACGCTCGGATTCGAGGATACCGTCATCCACCTGTCTACGCGATCGGAAAAGCGCGCCGGTTCCGACGAGTTGTGGGACCAGGCGGAGGAGACCCTGGCCAACCTGCTGGACAGCCTGGGCGTCGATTACGTGGTGTCGCCGGGTGAGGCGGCTTTCTACGGCCCCAAGGTGGATTTCTTCGTGAAGGACGCCCTGCAGCGGCCCTGGCAACTGGGCACGTGCCAGCTGGATTTCAACATGCCGGAACTGTTCGAGCTGGAGTACGTCACCGAATCCGGCAAGCCCGCCCGCCCCGTCATGATCCACCGCGCCATACTCGGAAGCCTGGAACGGTTCCTCGGCGTGTATATCGAGCACTGCGCGGGCGCGTTCCCGACGTGGCTGGCGCCGGTCCAGGCGGTCGTGATCGGCATATCGGAACACCAGACCGAATACGTCCACCAGGTGGCCGGCAGGCTCGCGGATGCCGGGATCCGGGTTGAGACGGATGTGAGAAACGAGAAGGTTGGGTACAAGATACGCGAAGCTGAGACCAAGAAGATTCCCTTCATGGCCATTGCCGGTGCCCGGGAAGTCGAAGCCGGCAACGTATCCGTGCGCCGTCACGGCGCGGGTGACCTGGGGAACATGTCGGTGGAAGCCCTCATCGGCGCGATAGAAGAAGAAATCGCACGGCCGGCATGGACGGCCGGGACGGACCAGGCGGACGGCACGGTTGGGTCGGACCGCACGGACCAGTCGGACCGCACGGTTGGGTCGGATCGCACGGACCAGTCGGACCGCACGGTTGGGTCGGATCGCACGGACCAGTCGGACCGCACGGACCAGTCGGACCGCAGCACGACGCCGGCGGCCCGCGCGGCGAACTGAATCATAAGGAACAAGGATCCGGGAGGAAAGCCATTCAAAAGAGAACGGTCAGAATCAACAGTATGATACGCGTGCCCCAGGTACGGGTGATCAGCGCGGAGGGCGAGCAGTTAGGCATCATGGATACCCAGGAGGCCCAGCAGCTCGCGACCGGCGCCGACCTCGACCTCGTGGAAGTATCGCCCGACGCCCGCCCGCCCGTCTGCAAGATCATGGACTTCGGCAAGTACAAGTACGAGCAGAGCAAGCGGGTGAAGGAATCGCGCAAGAAACAACATAACACGCAGTTGAAGGAAATCCGCTTCAAGACGCCCAAGATCAGCGAGCACGACCTCGAGTACCGGGCCGAGCAGGCCCGTGATTTCCTGCAGCACGGGAACAAGGTCAAGGTGTCCGTCCGTTTCTGGGGCCGGGAAATGACCCATATCGAACTGGGCCAGCAGAAACTGGAGCACATGGCGAAAATGCTGGAGGACGTGGGCATCCTCGAACAGCGGCCCAAGCTGGAAGGGCGCAGCATGTCGCTGGTCCTGATGCCAAAATAAACACCGGGAGCAGATCATGCCGAAGATCAAGACGTTGAAAGCGGCGGCGAAACGATTCAAGAAAGTCGCCTCTGGGAAGTTCAAACGCAGTCATTCACACGCGACGCACCAGAAGCTGTCGAAATCAGGCAAACGCAAGAGAGGCCTGCGCGGCACCACCATGGTGAGCAAGGCCGATGCGCCGCGCCTCAAGCGGATGATGCCGAACTAGATGTCAAGGTGCGCCTGACCGAACGGCGCGGGATGCCGAACTGGATGTCATGGTGTGCCCGGCCGAACGGCGCGGGATGCCGAACTAAACAAGGAACGAATCATGCCACGTGCTACCAACGCCGCTGCCTCACACAGGCGGCGCAAAAAAACCATCAAGCTGGCCAAGGGATACTGGGGCCGACGCAACCGGCTGTACAGCACGGCCCGCGAAGCCGTCAACCGGGGTCTGGCCTACGCGTACCGCGACCGCCGTCGGCGCAAGCGTGATTTTCGCCGTCTTTGGATTACCCGGATCAACGCGGCGGCAAGGCTCAACGGCCTTTCGTACGGTCAACTCATTCACGGCATGAAACTGGCCCAGATCGAGATCGACCGCAAACTCCTCGCCGAGCTCGCCGTCAACGATCCCCCCGCCTTTGCCGTGGTAGCGGACGCGGCCAAAGCGCAGTTTTCCTGACCCTCCATGGCACAGGAAGCAGCATCCATCGAAGCACGGGCGCTGGAAGAAATCGCCCGCGTCACCGACCCCGCTGACCTGGAAGATATCCGAATCAGGTACATGGGGAAGAACGGCGATCTGACCCGCGTCCTGCGGTCCGTGGGCAAGGCGGCTCCGGAGGACCGTCCCCGGATCGGCCAGCGGGTAAATCAGGCCAAGAAAGCGATCGAAGAAGCGCTGGAGGCGCGCAGGGCGGCGTGCGGAACCGATCTGGAATCCGCGGCCGACGCGCTGGACGTCACCCTTCCGGGCCGCCAGCCTCCCCTGGGAAGCAAGCACCCGTTGACCATGATCCGGGAGGAAGTATCCGAGATCTTCCGGGACATGGGTTTTTCTGTGGTGGACGGTCCCGAGGTGGAGTGGGACTACTACAACTTCGAAGCGCTGAACATCCCGCGGGACCATCCGGCCCGCGATACGCAGGACACCTTCTACCTGGGCAGCGACACCGTGCTCCGGACCCATACCTCGCCGGTGCAGGTCCGGGTCATGGAGAAGCAGCGGCCCCCCGTTCGGGTGATCGTGCCGGGACGAACCTTCCGCCACGAGAATCCCGACG
>CAZZNP010000049.1:3748-12835 GCA_964655785.1 uncultured Gemmatimonadota bacterium | reverse complement strand
CACCCACGCCTTCACCTTCCATCAATGCGAGGGCCTGTACGTGGACAAGGGGGTCACGATGGCCCAGCTCAAAGGCGACATGACTTATTTTGCCCAGCGGCTCTTCGGCGAAAAGGTCAAGGTGCGTTTCCTCCCCGATTTCTTTCCCTTCACCGAACCCAGCGTACAGTATGACTTCTCCTGCGTCGCGTGCGGCGGCAGTGGCTGCAGGATCTGCAAAAACACGGGATGGCTGGAGATCTCGGGCGCGGGCATGGTCGACCCGGCCGTGTTCGGGTTCGTGGACTACGATCCGGAAGTATACACCGGGTACGCCTTTGGCATGGGGCTGGACCGCCTGGCCATGTTCAAGTACGGGATCGAAAGCATCCACATGTTTCTGGAGAACGACCTGCGACTGCTCGAGCGGCCTTAATGGTGGTTCGTCCGTGAAGGAGTAAAGCGTCCCATGGTGATCAAGGTACCCCTTTCATGGCTGCGCGCGTATTGCGAGATCCCGTGGTCCGTCGATGAGCTGGTGGAACGGCTGGTCATGTCGGGCCTGGAGGTCGACGCCGTCGAGACGGTAGGGAGCGACTTCGAGGGGTTCGTGGCCGGTCGCGTGGAGCGCGTGGAGCGCCATCCCAATGCCGACCGGCTTTCCCTCTGCGCGGTTGACGTGGGCGGGGAATCCCTGCAGATCATTTGCGGTGCGCCGAACGTGGCCGCCGGCCAGAAGGTGCCGGTTGCGCGGGTCGGTGCGGCGCTGCCCGGTGGGATGGTGATCAGAAAGGCGAAAATCCGCGGGGTGGAGTCCTTCGGTATGATCTGCTCCGAGGCCGAACTGAACCTGACCGAAGACCATGAAGGCATTATGGTTCTCGACGGAGAGACCGAGCCCGGACGGCCCCTGAAGGACGTGCTGGGCGGCCCGGAAACGGTACTGAGCATCGACGTGGGCACCAATCGCCCCGACTGCCTGTCCCTGGTCGGCGTGGCGCGGGAGATAACGGCCCTGACGGGCGGCGAAACGCGCGTGCCGTCCGGCGCCGTCGCCGAATCGGGACCTTCCGTCGATTCCCTGGCCAGTGTCCGCGTCGACGCGCCGGCCGACTGCCCACGGTTTGTGGGCCGCGTGATCACCGGCGTCCGGATCGGGCCCTCGCCGGACTGGCTCAAAAGACGGATCGAAGCCGCCGGTATTCGCTCTATCAGCAACGTGGTCGACGTGACGAACTACGTCATGCTCGAAATGGGGCAGCCGCTGCACGCCTACGACCTGGACCGGCTGGCCGGCCATGGCATCATCGTCCGGCGCGCCCGGGACCAGGAGGAGTTTACCACCCTGGACGGGGTGGAACGCAAGCTGGACGCCGAGGTACTGATGATCGCCGATCACGAGCGGAGCATCGGGGTCGGCGGCGTCATGGGCGGACTGAATACCGAGATTACCGAAGACACCCGGCGGGTGTTCCTGGAAGGCGCCTGTTTCGACGCGGTCCGGGTACGCAGGGGATCGAAGGCGCTACAGCTGCAGACGGACGCCTCCCGGCGGTTCGAGCGGGGCATGGACCCGGAGCTGCAGGGAGAGGCCGTCGGCCGGGCCGCGGGGTTAATCGCCGAGGTGGCCGGAGGCGCGGTGGCGGAGGGCATGATCGACGTGCGGACTCCGTCTGCGCCCGGTCCCGGGATCCGGTTGCGGACAGACCGCGTGAACGGCTTGCTGGGAACCGGCCTGGACCGGGACGAGATCTCTTCGATGCTCCACAGGCTTCATTTCAACGTGCGGGTCGCCGGTACCGAACTAGAGGTCGGCGTCCCGTCCTTCCGGAGGGATGTACACCGCGAGGTGGACCTGATCGAGGAAGTCGCCCGCGTTTATGGTTACGACCGGATCGAACCCGTCGTCTCTGTGCCTGCCCGCGACGAGTCGGCCGAAGCCCTGGAAAGGGAGGAGGACCTTCGCGGCCGGCAGGACGAGAGGCGCCGGCTGCGCGACACGATGGCCGGTTTCGGCTTTACGGAAGTGGTCACCCACAGTCTCCTGCACCCGGACCTGAACCAGCTCATAGACCCTTCCCGTCCCAGCGTGCTGATAGACAACCCCCTGAGTCCGGAACTCTCAGCCATGCGCACGAGTCTCGCGGCCTCCGTATTGAACATCGTGCGGTGGAATGCCAATCGCAAGGTACGGGACATCCGGATATTCGAGGCGGGCCGGGTTTACTGGCCAAAGAACGGCGACCTTCCCGACGAGCCCGAATTCCTCTGCATCGCCGCCACGGGACAGCGCCACAACCCGCATTGGGACAGCCCCGCGGGGGCCTTCGATTTCTTTGATTTGAAGGGTCTGGCGGAAGCGTTGCTGGGACGGTTAGGACTTGACAGTATCGAGACCGTCCCGTATGATAATATCGACCCTTTGTTCGATGCGGACCGGTCCGGCGACCTGCTCGCGGACGGTGTGCGGACCGGTCGTTTCGGCGCGGTTTCGCACCGGGTCCTCGACAGGTACGAGATCCGGGAACCCGTGTGGATGGGGGTGATCGACTGCGGCGTCCTCTTTGGCCTGGCGTCTGAACGCAGGTCCTATCACTCGCCTCCCAAGTACCCCGCGGTCGAAAGAGACTTGGCTATTGTCGTACCCGAAGAGGTTTCTCATCGGGATATACTGGAAGAAATCCGCGCGTGTAGCGGAGACCTGCTCGAAGCTGTCGAACTGTTCGACGTGTATCGTGGAGAGCAGATTGCCGCCCGTTGCAAGAGCATGGCTTACGCATTGCGGTTCCGGTCGGGCGACCGGACGCTGACGGACGCCGAAATAACACGTCTGCAGGACAAGGTGTTGCGCCGGCTTGTGAGCCGGTACCGCGCGGAACTTCGCTCCTAGCGTCGTCGAGGCGCCAGGGATATCACTACAGCGGAGGGATACATGCAGGAACAATCCATAGAGTTGTTGCTGGGTCGGATCGAAACGATGATCGACCTGATTCAGCGTCTGAAGGACGAGAACGCGGAACTCCGCGGCCAGAACCAGCGCCTGGAGTCGCAGGTTCAGGAAATGCAGCGCGAGCAGGAACAGTCTGTAGCTTCGAAAGAAGAACTGGAACAGGAGAACCAGGCGCTGCGGGTCAAGCAGGACGACATCAAGGCGCGTATAGATACCATGCTGTCGCGTCTCGACGTCATCGAATAAGATCGTCTCCTGGAGAAGCTGGATTCGGAAAACGCGTTCGTAGCGCACATGGTCAGGCGCCGGTTGCTCACCGGGATGAACCCACTATGGATGACGCAAAAGTCACGGTTCGTGTCAACATCTGCGGGACCGAGTATCCGATACAGGCGGAGGAGGAAGCTGAGTATATACAGCGGATCGCCGCCTACGTCGACGAACGTATGCGCGAGGTGCCCGTCAGCGTGACCATGCAGTCCCTCACCAGCGTGGCGGTCCTCACGGCGATCAGGATCGCCGACGAGTTGCACAAGGAACGTGAGGAGCGGTCGAAACAGACCGTAGCGGAGTCCATGCACGACGAACGGATTGCGGAACTGATCCGGCGCATGGACGAATTGATGGAGAACCCGGTTCCTGGACAGGACGATGAACAGGTATAACGTGACCGATCTTGTTGAGGAACGTGCCATGTCCGGATTAAAAATCAAAATTGAAGAAGGTGGCTGCCACTATGCTCGTGACGATCAGTCTCTACGCCGGCACCGCCCTGGTAATGTTTCTCTTCGGATGGATCATTCGAAAGCGTGTCGAAAAACGCAAGACAGACAGTATGGAGCGCTTGGCGGAGAACATCCTCGCAGAGGCGGTGGAAGAAGCTGAAACCATAAAAAACACATCCCGGATCGAAATGAAGGAGGAGTCGTACCAGGCCAAGGCGAAACTGGAACGGGAGAGCAAAACGACCCGCCAGGAATTTCAACGGGCCGAAAAACGGATCGCGATCAGGGAACAGAACATCGAGCGTAAGGCCGATTACGTGGCCAAGCGCGAAAAAGGCATACAGAAGCACCTCCAGTCGTTGCAGGAGCGGGACGAGAAGCTTTCGGAAGAAGAAGAACGGCTGGAACGGCTGATTAGCCGACAGACCGAGCAACTCGAGCAGACCGCCGGCATGACGACGGAAGAAGCGCGGCGGGCGCTACTGAGCAACATCGACGCCCGGATACGCGCCGAAGCCGGTCAGCAGGCCCGCAGCATCATCGAAGAAGCCCGCCAGAAAGCTGAGATTGAAGCCCGGGAAATCATCACGCACGCGATGCAGAAGTACACCCTGGATCACGTGACGGAAACGACGACGTCGGTCATATCCCTGCCCGATAACGAGATGAAGGGACGCATCATCGGGCGCGACGGACGCAATATCCAGGCGTTCGAAATGTCGACGGGGATAGACGTCATCGTCGACGACACGCCCAATGCCGTCGTCCTCTCCGGGTTCAATCCCATTCGCCGCGAAATCGCCAAGCTCTCCATGGAGAAGCTGATTCAGGACGGAAGGATCCATCCCGGATTCATCGAGCAGGTCGTCTCCAAGACCCAGGAGGAAATCAGCGACCTGATCCAGGATACGGGCGACCAGGTGCTCTTCGACCTGGGCGTCACCGGCGTCCGCCCCGAGCTGGCCATGCTGGTCGGACAGTTGAAATACCGGATGACCGGAGGGCAGAACGCGTTGCATCACAGCCGCGAGGTGGCCGAGTTGGCGGGCCTCATGGCACAGGAGCTGGAACTGGACGTGACCCTGGCCCGGCGCTGCGGACTGCTGCACGACATCGGCAAGGCTGTGGACGGCGGACCGGAAGGCGCGCACGTGGAACTGGGCAGATCGGTCGCCGCGAAGTACGGTGAACCGTCCGAAGTGCTGGAGTGCATCATCGCGACCCAGGAAAACCTGGAAGAGGCCAGCCCCATGGCCGTGGTGGTCAGAACCGCCGACGCCCTGTCCGTGTCCCGGCCCGGCGCGTTGCGGGAACCGCTGGAGAAATACGTCCGACGGCTCCGGGAGATGGAACGGCTGGTGAGTTCCTTCGAAGGTGTATCCAGGGCCTTCGTCATGAAGGCGGGAAAAGAAGTGAGGGTCATGATCGATCACGAAGAAGTCGACGATCTCCGCGCAGTTCAGCTCGCAACGGAAATCGCCCGGAAAATCCAGGCCAGGATGGAATACTCCGGCCAGATCAAAGTGACGGTCATCCGGCAGACCCGCGCGGTCGAATTCGCCCGATAGGGGCGCGGCCGGCGCATGCAGGAGAGGAAGGCTGAACTTGGGGACCGAAAGCGACCGTAGTATCCTTACCGTTTCCGAACTGACCATGGGGATAAAGACGCTGCTCGAAGAAGCGTTTCCCCAGGTATCGGTGTCCGGTGAGATCTCCAACTACAAGCGCCACTCGTCCGGCCATGCCTACTTCTCCCTGAAGGACGACCGCAGCCAGCTCCGTTGCGTCATGTGGCGATCGGCAAACCGCAGGCTGACCTTCGAGCCCGAGGACGGCATGGAGGTCCTGGCCCGGGGCGTACTCTCCATCTACGAGGTGCAGGGGCAGTACCAACTGGTCGCACGGGAGCTCAAGCCCGTCGGCGCAGGCGCGCTCCAGGCGGCCTTCGAGCGGTTGAAGGCCAAGCTCGAGAAAGAGGGCCTCTTCCGAGAGGAACACAAGCAGCAGCTGCCGTCCTTCCCGGAACGCGTGGGTGTCGTCACCTCCGGGTCCGGCGCCGCGATCCGTGACATCATACAGGTCCTGCGGCGTCGCGCGCCGTGGGTTTCCATCATCCTCCGGCCCACGCCCGTGCAGGGCGAAGGCGCCGCCGCGGAGATCGCGGCCGCCATCGAGGAGATGAACGACTACGGCGAGGTGGACGTGTTGATCGTCGGCCGGGGAGGCGGATCGGTGGAAGACCTGTGGGCGTTCAATGAAGAAGCGGTAGTCCGGGCGGTCTTCGCGTCCGGTATCCCGGTAGTTTCCGCGGTCGGGCACGAAACGGACTTTACCCTGACCGACTTCGCTGCCGACCACCGGGCCCCCACACCTTCGGGCGCGGCCGAAATCGTCGTCCGCGACCAAAGGGAACTAAAGGACCGGTCGGACGCCGTACTTCGGCGTCTCTGCGGAAGCATGACGGGGTTCGTGGACCGGTACCGCCAGCGCATCGCCACGGCGGTATCGAGCTATGGGCTCCGGCGGCCCGTCGACCAGGTCGCCCAGTACGCCCAGTACACCGATGAATTGACCCGCCGCCTGGCCGAACGGTGCTTCCACGGTCACGAATCCCGCGTCCAGCGAGTCGGCGGACTGGCCGGCCGGCTGCAGGCCCTCAGTCCCCTCTCGGTCCTCGAACGGGGATACGCGGTCTGCCAGCGCGCCTCCGACGGACGCGTCGTCCGCGGCGCCGATGAACTCAGTGTGGACGACAGGGTGAATGTGCGGCTGCGCAAAGGAGAGGCGTTCTGCCGCGTCGAACACGTTCGAAGCACGGCGGAATCATCCGCGGCGGTTTCCCGTGGGAAGCGGCGCAGGGATGAGACGGCCAAATCCGCCACCTTCGGTCTGTTTGTTGAATCGAATTCCCAGGAACCCGCCTGACCGAATGGATACCAAAGATGAACGAGCAGGAAAAACCGACTTTCGAAGAAGCGCTGAAGCGCCTCGAACACATCGTCGAACGCATGGAACAGGGCGATCTCCCGCTGGATGAATCACTCGTCCTCTTCCAGGAAGGCATCGAACTTTCCCGGATCTGCACCCGCCAGTTGAACGCTGCGGACGAACAGGTGCGCAAGCTGGTCCGAGTGGAAAACGGCCGGTTCGTCATTGAGCCCTTCGAGTCGGATACGCCGGCCAGTCCGGATGACGATCTGCCATTCTAGATGCCGCCGTGCCGTGCGACGAGCCGGCGCGCCGCCGCAAACCTGGTGTTGCATATGACCGATACCCCGGGGAAGCAGGGCTTTCTCGAAGCGCTGGCCGTACGCAAGGAATGGGTGCGCGAATACCTGGAACGGGACCGCCGGAAAGCGCTTTTCGTCCCGGAGGATATTCACGACGGTGTGTTCAGCTACCTGAAGGCGTCCGGAAAGGTCCTCCGTCCCTGCGTACTCTTCTTTTCATGCGGTGCCGTGGGCGGCCGGGAACGGGTCGCGACGCCCGCGGCGGTCGCCGTGGAGCTCTTCCACACGTGGACCATCGTTCATGACGATATCATGGACCGGGACGCGCTGCGGCGCGGCGCGCCTACCGTCCATGAGGAATTCCGGAGACGGGCGCTGGCCACGGGGGCTTTCGACGAAGGGGAAGCCGCTCACTACGGCCTGTCCATCGGGATCATGACCGGCGAGGTGCAGCACGGGTGGGCTACCGCTCTCCTTTCCGAGCTGTACGACGCGGAAGCGGACAACGGCGCGATGGTGATCGAGTTGATCCGCTACCTGGAAACGGAAGTCCTGCTTTCTCTCGTGGGCGGTCAGGCGCTGGACATTCAGTATGCGAAGGCGCCCATCGACAGCCTGGACGAGGCGTCCGTGATCGACATGTTCTGGCGCAAGACCGGGGCGCTCTACGCCTTCGCCGGCGCCGCCGGCGCAATGATCGGCCTGAACACGCCGGACCGGTCCCACCCCCTGGTACGGGCTATTTCCTCCTTCACCGGCGAATGCGGCGTGGCCTTTCAACTGCAGGACGATATACTGGGTCTCACGGCCGACGAGGCCACCCTGGGTAAGCCGGTGTGTTCCGATCTCCGGGAAGGAAAGCGCACCCTGCTGCTCGTCCACACGTACCACAAGGCTTCGACCGCCGAAAGGCGGTTCCTGCTCGACGTCGTCGGAAAACCGGGAGCCACCGACGAACAGATCGCGGAGGCGCGCGACCTCATCCTGGCCCATGGCGGTCTCGAACACGCCCGGAAGCTCATGGAACGGCGGGTAGCCGACGCCATCCGGAATCTCGATGACGTACCCGGTTCCGCTTACAAGGAGTACCTGGTCGATTGGGCGGAGTACCTGATCGGAAGGTCCTTCTGATGCAACGCGTCGGCATCATCGCCAATCCGGACCGCCCCGTGGTCCACCGCCTGATCCCGGAGCTTGTGCGGCAACTCTCGTCGCGGTCCGGCAAACCGAAGCTCGCCTCCGCCCTCGCGGCCATGGTCAGTGACGAAAACGCCCGCCGGGAATGCGTGGTCGTCGATTCGGACGACCTCGCCGTGGAGGACGTCGACTGGGTAATCGCCATTGGTGGCGACGGTACGCTGCTCAAGACCGCGCGGCTGGTGGGCGCTTCAGGCACGCCTATTCTCGGCGTCAATTCCGGTAAACTCGGTTTCATGATGCAGACGACACCCGGCGAGTTGGGCGACGCACTCCAACGGGTTTTCGACGGGCAGTACTCCCTGGACAAGCGACTGGTCCTGCAGGGAAGGATCGGCAATGGAGATTCGGGGAACGCTGGGAACGGGGAAGCCGAGGGGAACGCAGGGAACGCAGGGAACGCGGGGAACGGGGAAGCCGAGGGGAACGCGGGGAACGCGGGAGACGCGTCGGCGGCCGGCGCGTTTTCGGCACTGAACGATATCGTGATCGACAAGGGCGCGATCTGCCGCGTCATCGAACTAGGTATCTACGTCAACGACGAATACGTCAACGACGTCATGGCGGACGGGCTCATCGTGTCGACCCCGACCGGCTCCACGGCCTATTCACTGGCGGCGGGTGGACCGATCCTGGCGCCCGACATGGAAGCGATCGTCGTGTCGCCCATCTGTCCGCACACCCTGTCCAACCGGGCCATGGTGCTCGCCGCGCGGGACCGCGTCCGAATCGAAGTCCGGGCAGACCATCCGGATCTTCTGCTCACCGTGGACGGCCAGGAGAACGTGGTCATTCAGCCGGGCTGCACGGTCGAACTCTACCGTGCGGACCACACCATACACCTGATCCGGTTCACGGATCGTTCCTTTTACGACGTCCTGCGTACAAAGCTGAAATGGGGAGAACGCTGACGAACCCGGAAATCAGCGGGTATCTCCGGTCCGCCTGTTCCGCCGGGGTATCGCCGGTCCGCCGGTTCCGCCTGCTCCGACCGGGTATCGCCGGT
>CAZZNP010000049.1:1871-3648 GCA_964655785.1 uncultured Gemmatimonadota bacterium | reverse complement strand
ATCGCCGGTCCGCCGGTTCAGCCCGTCGTTCAATGGTAGCCTATGCTCGCGAACCTGAGAGTCAGAAACTACGCGCTGCTTGACGAGGTGGACATCGAGTTCACGCCCGGATTGAACGTGCTCACGGGTGAAACAGGGTCCGGCAAGTCCATCCTGATCGGCGCGCTGAGCCTCATCCTGGGTGGCAGGGCCGCTTCGGAATCCATTCGCGGCGGCGCACGGTCCGCGGTCGTCGAAGGGTTGTTCGAAGGCGAGCGCGACGCTCAGTTGCTGGCCATGCTGACGGAAATCGGCGTGGATCCGCAGGAGAGTACGCTGATCATCCGGCGGGAGGTCGGACGCGAAGGCCGCAACCGGTGCACGATTAACGGCAGCCTGGTCACCGTTTCCGTACTCCGGAAGCTGGGTGTCCTGCTGGTGGACCTGCATGGACAGCACGATCACCAGACGCTACTGAACCCGCGTACGCACCGGGGCTTCCTGGATGGTTACGAGGACATACGAAAGCCGAAACAACGTGTCGCCGAGGCCTACGGTCGTTTTGCCGAGTGCTCGGAAGCCCTGCGGCGGCTGGAAGACGAGCTTGCCGCCACCCGGGAAAGAGAGGAACTCTACCGCTTTCAACTGGACGAACTCGACCAGGCGGACCTGTCCCCGGGGGAAGACGAGGAGCTGGAGAGGGAGCGGTCCGTCCTCGAGCACGCGGAACAGCTGATCCGGGTCGCTGCCGAAGCATCCGAGGTGCTCTCCGAAGGGGAAGGCGCCTTGGTTGACGGCGTGGTCCGGGTCATCCGCTCGCTGGAGGAAGCGGAGCGTATCGACCCCACAATCGGCGAAGCGCTCGAGGGTATCCGGAGCGCGCGCTACCACCTCGACGACTGCGCAGATTTCCTGCGGCGGTACCGCGACCGCGTCGAGTATGACCCGGTGCGTCTGGAAGAGGTCCTGGACCGTCTGGACCTCCTTGGGCGCCTCAAACGCAAGTACGGCGCCACGATTGAGGAGGTTTTGGCCCACCGCGGCCGAATTGCAGGAGAACTGGAAGGGATGGACACGGCAGACGAGCGCAGGGTCCGATTGCGCGAGGAGGTGGAAGCAGCCCGCGGGGAGCTTGCCGAACGAGCGAAGGCCCTGTCGGAACGGCGGAAGCAGGTGGCCCGGAAACTGGAAGGCAGGGTGGTGGAGGAACTGGCGGAACTGGGCATGGAGAAGACGGGATTCCGGGTCGGGATCGAATGGCGGGAGGCCGAGGACGGTCCCCTGCGGATCGACGGGCGCAGCTATAGCGTGGACGCCCACGGGATGGACCGGATCGAGTTTCTGATATCGCCCAACGCCGGGGAGGACCTGAAGCCGCTGGCGAGCATTGCGTCCGGCGGCGAGATCTCGCGGATCATGCTGGCGCTGAAGGTGATCCTGGCCGAATCGGACCGAATGCCAACGCTGGTTTTCGACGAGCTCGATATCGGCATCGGCGGCCGCATAGCCGAATCGGTCGGACACCGGCTGAAGCTGCTGTCCCGGGACCACCAGGTGCTTTGCATCACTCATCTCCATCAGGTGGCCTGCTGGGGACGTACGCACTTCACCGTGCACAAGCAGTCTGCCCGCGGCCGGTCGGTCACGATGGTCGATCACCTGGACGAGGACGGCAGGATCCAGGAGATCGCGCGCATGCTTGCCGGGGAGAAGGTGGACGCCATGGCCCTGTCTCACGCGCGGGAGATGCTCCGGCGCACGGCGGCGGTGTGAGGGCGCGCGAGGGCGCGAAGGACGG
>CAZZNP010000049.1:0-1771 GCA_964655785.1 uncultured Gemmatimonadota bacterium | reverse complement strand
CCGGCGGTTGGCGGGAAAACGAGGCGGGAGCGTACGAGCACATGAATCGCAGTTCATCAAAATGGGCCGTCACCGGCTGGCATCACCTGTCGTTCGAGCGACCGGAAGACTGGAGCATCGGCGCGGTAACGGGCGACTACTCGTCGGGCTACATGCGCCTCGACGACACGGAAATGCCTCGTTTCGAGCTGAGATGGGAGCGGACGCGCGGCCGGGAATCCGCCGATCAGGTGGTCGCGAGATACCTCAAGAACCTCACGGGAAAGGGCGGGAAGAAGGCACCGCCCGTCAAGGTCCGGCGAAACCTGTCGCTCATCAAGGACGAGTCCGTGCTGGCGGACCGGACGGTGGAGGGATTCCACTGGCGGACAGAAGATGGGGAGCCCCTGCAGGCCTACGGCTGCCTGTGGATGTGCGAAACCTGCGGACGCACGGTTTTCGCCCAGGTCCTCGGACGCGGTGGAGAATCCATGATGGCCATGGCCTCGAGGCTGCTGAACAGCCTGGACGATCACGCGCGCGGCGACACCGCCACCTGGGCCGTGTACGGGCTGCGCATCGAGTTGCCTTCCGATTGCTCTTTAATACAACATTCCTTTCTGACGGGCCGTATCGAGTTGACTTTCCGGCACGGCGGCGCCAGATTGGAACTGGTAAGGATGAGCCTCGCCGAAATGCATCTTGAGAACCGAACTTTCCCGGAATGGTTCGAGGATACCTATGGAAGCGAGATCGACCACTGGATCGAAGAAGCCGGTCCCGCTCGAGGCCATCCGTCCATCCGGGGGACGGGCGAAGGCGTGGATCCCGATACGGTACACAGCCGGATGACGTGGCTGCCGTGGCGGCGTCCCAGAAAAAAACCATTGAGTTGTTGCGGCTGGCATTGTATCGATGGCAATAGGCTCTTCGTGCTGCGATATCTCGACGAGACACACCGGCCCGATTTCCTGGACGGTATAGCCGACACGGTGATCTGCCACTGATCTCGCGGGAAGGACGTTTCCACGTCCAGGGCCGGGATCTTTCCCACGGGTCGAATTCATGACGTTCTTTCGAAAAAAACCATCTCCGCTGCCCCGCAGGGAGTTGTTGCGCGCCAGGCCGGTACGTAACGAAAGGCTTACCTGCGAAGAAAACTCCGACGGGGAGATCGTGCTGGGCATCCCGAGGAGAAAGACCTGGTGGATCAACACCATGTCCCGGATGTTCTACGTGCCGAGCCGGCGGACGGTGGTCCTGGACCGTATCGGTTCCTTCCTCTGGGGGCTCTGCGACGGGCAGCACACCGTGGACCACGTCATTTCCACGATCCGGACCGAATACAAACTGGAACGCAAGGAAGCGGAGGTTTCCACGCTGACGTACCTGAAACAACTCACGGAAAAGGGCTTGATCGGACTGGCCGTGCAAAACAAAAAAGGAGATAGGAACGCATGACGACGGAATCGGCCGCGACGGCCGGCACGACGGAGAAACAGATATCGCTTCCCTTGTCCAAGGCGATCGAGATCAGCTTCCGCAGCCTGCGGATCAGGTTCTGGCGTTCGCTGATCACGATCGGCGGCATCTTTTTCGGTATCGCCTTTCTCATGTCCATCCTGACCGGCGCGTCCATCAACGAAGCGCTCGTGGAAGGCGGTTCTCCCCAGGTCCGGGCGCTGCTGGAGCAGAAGGGCGCGGACGGCGATTCGGCGACGCAGCAGGTATGGCTCGTTTCCCTCTCCCTGCTGGTTTGCGTCGTCGGCATCACCAACGCCATGCTGATGTC
>CAZZNP010000048.1:18328-27172 GCA_964655785.1 uncultured Gemmatimonadota bacterium | reverse complement strand
GGGCCGGTGCGCAGCTTCTCCGTATTATTCGCTTGCCGGGTCACGGCGTACGCTGTACATTTTCAGCATCAGGCCTTTCTCTTTAGGCATCAGGCCTTACTCGTGCGGCACCAGGCCTTTGGGTCGGGGAGGGACCGCGGAACGCGGTCTATTTAAACCGGTGGAACGTCGTCTTTTCACTCCGGGAGCGATACGACATGATCGGCGATATCGGCATGCAGGAACTGATGGTGATCTTCCTGATCGTACTGCTCCTGTTCGGCGCGGACCGGATTCCGACCCTTGCCAGGGGGCTGGGCAAAGGCGTGCGGGAATTCAAGCGGGTCGTAAACAATGCGAATGCCGAAATCCAGCGCGCTATCGACATCGACGAGAAGGAACCGCCCCCGCAAAGGCCTCCGCCGAAAAAGGAACTGGACCGGTCATAGGACAACAGTACAATTGATCTGTCAAATGGGCGTGCCGGACGGTTGGCGGCGCGCCCGTTTTGCATGAACCGAAGTCCGTTGCGTATTCCTCGAATTCAGGACATGTCTACTGCCGCCCTGCGAAACGACGCAAGATGCATATTTGACGCGGCGCTTCATGCCGTGGATCCCGCGGCGGCGATCCGGCGCCACGTAGTGAGAGAAGGGGATCGCCTGACGATCGGCGGCATCCCCAGCGACCTGGACCGGTTCGACCGCGTATATGTCGTCGGCGCCGGAAAGGCTGGTTCCGTGATGGCCGGCGCCATGGAATCGATTCTCGGCGACCGGCTCACCGGAGGCGTCGTCAACGTCAAGTACGGCCATTCGACGCCGCTGCGGTGCGTGGAGCTGGTCGAAGCGGGCCATCCCATTCCCGACGCGGCCGGCGTGGCTGGTACGGAGAAGATCGTCAAACTCCTGGAGCGACTCGACGAGAAGGACCTGGTATTCTGTCTGCTCTCCGGAGGGGGATCCGCGCTCCTGCCGTTGCCGGTCGACGGGGTGACGCTGGAGGAAAAACAAGCGGTCACGAGCCGGCTGCTGCAATGCGGCGCGACCATCAACGAGACCAACACGGTTCGCAAGCATATCTCGCAGGTGAAAGGCGGGCAGTTGGCCAGACTGGCATCGCCCGCGCGACTGGTGAGCCTGGTACTTTCGGACGTCATAGGCGATCCGCTGGACATTATCGCGTCGGGTCCCACCGTGCCGGACGAGAGCGCTTTTTCGGACTGCAAGGCCATACTGAAGAAATATGGACTGGAGGGTGATCTGCCCACGGCGGTGATCCGACACCTGGATGCGGGGATGAATGGGACCGAACCCGAAACCCCGTCGTCCGGAGATCCGGTCTTCGATCGTACCCAGACCGTGCTGATCGCCAACAACAGGCAGGCGCTGGATACGGCCCGGATCGAGGCTGAGAGAAGAGGCTTTAACACCCTGGTGCTGTCCAGTTCTATCGACGGCGAGACCCGGGAGATTGCGCGTGTATACGCGGCCATGGCCCGCGAAATCGTAAGCCGTGGGGATCCGGTGCGGAGTCCTGCTTGCGTCATTTCCGGCGGCGAGACCACGGTAACGCTTAAAGGCGACGGAAAGGGTGGACGGAACCAGGAATTCGTGCTGGCCGCCGTAACCGGGATCGAGGGACTGGAGAGCACCGTCGTGTTCAGCGCGGGCACGGACGGAACGGACGGTCCGACCGATGCCGCCGGCGCTGTGGCGGACGGACAAACGTTGGCAAGATCCGCCGAAATCGGGCTGGACGCCGACGCAAGCCTGGACGACAACGACGCCTATCACTTTTTTAAACCACTGGGTGATCTCGTCATAACGGGACCAACGCATACGAACGTGATGGACCTGCGCCTGCTGCTTGTCGGTTGAGGTCCGGGAATAGGAGCTGGAGTCGGATATGATGACAGAAGCGCAAAGATACCTGTTCGACCTGACCGGCTACCTGCACCTGGAAGGAGCGCTCGGCGAAGCGGAACTCGCCGAAGCCCTTGCCGCAGCGGAGCGGTATATCCAATCTTCTCCCGAAGACCTCCCGCCAGATTTCGGAAGCAGGGACGGTCGCATATACGACAACGGATTCGCTTTCGACAAGTCGCTGGAACGGCTGGTCTTCCAACCGAGCTACTGGCCCATTGTAAAGGAATTCACCTCGGGGAAACCTCGTTTTGTCCGGGGTTCCATGCTGGTGAACCAGGAGGGCGGAGTCGTCGACGCGGGATCGCTCCACTGCGCGCGGGAGTCCTATGGATGGCAGAGCACACGCTACGAATGCCGGGACGGCCGTATCTACTGCAATGATTTCGTCGTATTCGTCTATCTCACGGACGTGTATCCCGGAGACGGCGGACTCGTGGTCGTGCCCGGGTCCCACAAGTGCAATTTCGACCGGCCCGATTCGATATTCAACGGAGGCGACCTGGATGACGAAGCGCCGCCCGGCACGGTCAACGTCACGCCCCGGGCGGGAGACGCGGTAGTCATTTCCGAATTGCTCACCCACGGTACGCTAAGGTGGAAACCGGCCGACCGCAAGCGCATCGTGCTCGTGCTCAGGTACGCGCCGCAGTACAGCGGCGGAGGACCGTGGACGACGGACGCGATCAAGGCCCGGCTTTCACCGGAGACCAACGAATTGATGGCCCTGGCCTCCTATACGGAAGTCAAGGACGTCGCCCGCAGGGACGTCGTTACTTTAACGGTCTGACCCATTCGCGTCGAAGGCAGGGGGATGCCACCGCATCGCCCGGCCCGCGGTGAAGGTAAGGTACATGGACACAGCCTGGCAGGAACAGATCGGGAAAGAAACTGGTTGCGCGTTCCGGTTCGACGAAACGGCCAGGGTCCTGTACAGTACCGACGCCAGTATCTACGAAATCGAACCCCTGGGCGTCGCTTTTCCCGCTCACGCGGACCACGTTTCCCGCATCCTCCGGTTCGCCTACGAAAGAGGCATTCCCGTCACGTCCCGCGGTGGAGGCACCAGCCTGGGCGGTCAGGCGGTGGGCCGCAGCATCCAGGTCGATTTCTCCCGGCACATGAACCGGATCCTCGAAGTCGACGTCGAAGGACGCTGGGCCCGGATCCAGCCTGGCGTGGTCCTCGACGAACTCAACGCCCACCTGAAACCGTTGGGACTGCTGTTCGCGCCGGACGTCTCGCCGAGCAACCGGGCAAACGTCGGCGGCATGATCGGCAACAACTCCTGCGGTTCCCATTCCATTATCTACGGGAAGACGATCGACCACGTGCTGGAACTCGACGTGGTCCTGAGCGACGGAACACAGACGGTCTTCAAGCCGGTCGGCGACCGCGAATACGGCGAGAAGACCGCCCTGGGCGGCCTGGAGGGACGGATCTACCGCGAAATCCGCCGTATCGCCCATGAAAACCGGGACGAGATCGAGGCACGGTATCCCCGGATCATGCGGCGCGTGGGCGGATACAATCTGGATGAATTCATCGGGGACGGCCCCTTCGATCCCTGCAAGATAATCGTCGGATCCGAAGGTACCCTGGCCGCCGTGACCGGTGCGCGCGTCAACCTGGTGCCCTTGCCGGCCCATACCGGACTGGGTATCTGCCATTTCACGGATCTGATCGAATCCATGGAAGCGACGATCGAGATCCTGAAGACTGATCCCTCGGCGGTGGAACTTACCGACAAGGTCATCCTCGACCTGGCCAAGGAATCTCCCGCGGCCGCCCATCAGCGCGATTTCATTGAAGGCGACCCCGAAGCCATCCTCATGGTCGAGTACTACGGAGAAACGGCCGGCGAGGTTTCGGACCGCCTGGACGCCCTCGAATCCCTGCTCCAGGAGAAAAACCTGGGTTATGCCTGCGTCCGCGCCACGACCGCCGCCTCCCAGGCAAACGCGTGGAGTATCCGGAAAGCCGGGCTGGGATTGCTTATGGGCATGAAGGGAGATACCAAACCGGCGACTTTCGTGGAGGACACGGCCGTCTCGCCTGAGAAGCTGCCGGACTACATCCGCGACTTTCGCGATATCGTCCACAGGCACGGCACGGTCGCGTCCTACTACGCCCACGCCAGCGTGGGCACGATTCACATCCGGCCGCTCATAAACCTCAAGGAGGCCGAGGGCGTCGCCAAAATGCGGGCCATCGCCGAAGAGATCCGTGACCTGGTCATTACCTACGGCGGCGCGGTCAGTTCCGAGCACGGGGACGGGCTCGTGCGGAGCGAATGGAACGAAAAGGTGTTCGGTTCGCAGCTGTACGAAGCCTTCAAAGCGGTCAAGGCCGTGTTCGACCCGAACGGTATCATGAATCCGGGCAAGATCATCGCGAACCAGAAGATGACGGACAACCTGCGCTTCGGTCCGGCCTACCGGGCAGAGGAGATAAATACCTATTTCGACTACTCCGGTGACGGCGGGTTTTCGCGGTCCATCGAACTCTGCAACGGGGTCGGGGCATGCCGCAAGAAGCTGGTGGGGACCATGTGCCCTTCCTATATCGCCACGCTCGACGAAGAGCACAGCACCCGGGGCCGCGCGAACGTGCTTCGGGCCGCCCTTTCAGGCAAGCTGGACGAGGAAGGCTTCACAAGCCAGCGGGTGTACGAAGCCCTCGACCTGTGCCTGGAGTGCAAGGGCTGCAAGGGCGAATGTCCCTCCAACGTGGACATGGCCAAGATGAAGTACGAATTCCTGGCCCATTATTACGAGAAACACGGACTGCCCCTGCGCAACCGCCTGTTCGGCCGCATCGAGACGCTAAACAGGCTCGGTTCCGCATTCGCGCCGCTGAGCAACCGGGTCCTGAACCATCCCTGGCACAAAAGGATCCTGGAACGGACCATCGGCGTGGACATGCGACGGTCCCTGCCGGATTTTGCCGAGGAGACGTTCGAACAGTGGTTCTATCAACGCGGTCCGGCGAAGGACAACGGCCGCGACCAGCCTACTGTCGTCTTCTTCCCGGACACCTTCATCAATTACAGCGAGCCCCATATCGGCATTGCCGCCGTGGAGGTTCTGGAAAGCGCCGGCTACCGGGTGGTGCTGGCCGAACCCAGGGCGTGCTGCGGCAGGCCCCTCATATCCAAGGGCATGCTGCGCCAGGCACGGGCGGCCGCCGAGTACAACATCGCGCAACTGGAGCGGTACGTGGACCGCGGTTGGGCCATCGTGGGCTGCGAGCCCAGTTGTGTTATGACGTTCCGCGACGACTACCGCGACCTCCTGGACGATCCGCGGGCCGGCAGGATAGCGGACGGAATGTACATGATCGACGAATTCCTCGCCCGGGAACAGGCGGCAGGCCGCCTTTCTCTGCCGGTCAGGTCCACCGACGGTAAAATCAGCCTGCACGGCCATTGCCAACAGAAGGCCATTGCTGGCACGAGTTCCACGTCGGCCGCCCTGGAAATGGTGCCCGGATACGAGGTGACTACGCTGAATACCGGGTGTTGCGGCATGGCCGGCAGCTTCGGCTACGAACAGGAGCACTACGACCTGTCCATGAAAATTGGAGAAGACCGGCTGTTCCCCGCTATCCGGAATGCCGACGAAGCGACCATATTCGCGGCGACGGGGACTTCCTGCCGGCATCAAATCGCCGACGGCACGGGAAGGACCGCCCGACACCCGATCGAACTGATCCGGGCGGCCCTGGATGATTGACGGAGTATCCATTGTTGATACACGCCCGGAGTTTGCATCGGTGAACCACGCCCGAAGTTCGCATCGGTGAACCACGCCCGGAGTTTGCATCGGTGAACCACGCGCCCTGTTACGCCACTTTTTCGATCGTCGCACTGGATCCCGATTCGGGAGACCTGGGTGTGGCGACCCAGTCGAAGTATCTGGCCGTTGGATCCGTGGTGCCCTGGGCGAGGTTCAACGCGGGCGCTATAGCCACGCAAGCCTGGGCCAACGCGTCCTTCGGTTCCCTGGGCCTCGACCTGCTCGAGCAGGACGTGGGCGCTATAGACACCCTGGAACGGCTGATCGAATCGGATCCCGGACGGCAGTCGCGACAGGTGGGTGTGGTGGATACCGACGGCACGGCGGCGGCCTTTACGGGGGAGGAATGCCAGGCGTGGGCGGGACACGTGACCGGACCGGGCTTCGTTTGCCTGGGTAACATCCTGGCCGGTGAAGGGGTGGTCCACGCCATGGCAGATACCTTCGAGGCGCCCGGCGAGGAGGATTTTGCGGCGAAGCTGCTGTCCGTGCTCGCCGCGGGCCAGGCAGCCGGGGGCGACCGCAGGGGCCGTCAGTCGGCCGCCCTGCTCGTGGCACGCGAGGGCGGTGGATGCGGCGGCACGTCGGACTACCTCGTGGACCTTCGCGTCGATGACCACGCCGACCCGATCGGAGAGCTGCAGCGCTTGTACGGGCTCCACGCAGGGCTGAATCCATGAAGTCCGACATTCAGCGCGCCAAGCTCATCCTCCTTACCGTGGTTCACTTCCTCGTGGACCTGTTTTCCTCCCTGGTGACACCAATTCTCCCCGCGCTCGTGACGCGACTGCAGCTCTCACTCACGCAAGCCGGCATTCTGGCCGGGCTGCCCGCCATGACCTCATCCCTGGTCCAGCCCCTGATGGGCGTACTGGGCGACCGGATGGAGAAACGGTATTTCATCATCCTCGGTCCGGTGATCTGCGCCATTTTCATGTCCGCCGTGGGACTGGCCCCTTCCTTCCTCGTGCTGCTGATGTTCATCATCCTGGGCGGGTTCGGTACCGCAAGTTTCCACCCGCAAAGTGTATCCATGGCCGGTGACGTCAGCGGATCGAGAAGGGGATACGGCGTGTCCCTTTTCATCGTCGGGGGAACCGCCGGACTGGCGGCAAGTCCTTTCGTCGTGCCGCGGATCGTGGAGCGATACGGACTCGAAAGCCTGGTCTGGCTCGCCGTGCCCACGGTGATCGCCGTGCTGGCGATGGCCCGGGTCATCCCCATCCGGAACGAGGACCGCAGGCTGACCCGCCTGGCCGACGTCGGCGCTTCCTTTCGGCCCAACCTGTGGCCCATGGTAAATCTCACCGTGGTGGGTATCATCCGGACGATCTCGGGGGTCGGGTTCGCCACTTTTTTCGTATTGCTGCTCAAGGATCGGGGACTTACCCTGCAACAGGGAGGCGATCTGCTCTTCATCTTTCAAGGCGGCGCGGTGATCGGCGGATTCGTCGGTGGCTGGCTCTCGGACAGGTTGGGACGGGGCCGCGTGATCTGGTCCACGATCCTGCTTTCCACGCCCTTCCTGCTCGTCTCGCTCCACGAAACCGGACCTGCGCTTCCCCTGTGGCTGTTTCTTGGCGGATTCATGAATATGGCGTCCAATTCCGTTTCCGTGGCCATGGCCCAGGAACTCGTCCCGGACAGCGCGGGAACGGCTTCCAGTCTTCCCATGGGCTTCAGCTGGGGCGCGGCGGGAGGCGCATTGATCGTCTTCGGCGGAATCGCGGACCGCATCGGCGTGGTGCCGACTCTCGAAGTCCTGGCGGTGATCCCGCTGGCTGCCGTGATACTGGCCCTGATGCTCCCGCGGGACCACGAGTTCCGAAAGGTTGCGACACAGGTGCGTAAAACCGCCGCAGCCGCGGAGCGTTTAACTTGAAAGGAGATTGTTCAATGTCGGAACGTATCGTACAACTTACCACGATGGAAGAACTGGACGAGGCCATCGCCGCGTCGTCCGACCGGCCCGTATTCGTCTAAAAACACAGCACGGTCTGCCCGGTGAGCGCCCGGGCGGCCGACCATTTTCACGATTTCGCGGACGAGGCCCCATCTTCGCCATCGACGCTGTTCACCCAGGTCAAGGTCATCGAGCACCGAGACATCTCCAATGCGATCGAATCCCAACTGGACATCAGACACGAATCGCCACAACTGCTTCTTCTCAGGGAAGGGAAGGTTGCCTGGCACGCCTCCCACTTCTCCATCACGGGCGAAGCCATAAAGAGTGCGTTGGAGGTCTAGCGAATGTCGAGACATGCCGTCATCGTAGGCGCGGGGGTGACCGGGCTCAGCAC
This sequence comes from uncultured Gemmatimonadota bacterium, assembly GCA_964655785.1. Lineage (GTDB taxonomy): Bacteria > JAAXHH01 > JAAXHH01 > JAAXHH01 > JAAXHH01 > JAAXHH01. Next base: position 19,171 of record CAZZNP010000048.1, on the reverse strand, counting down.
GGCATACCATCTCGCCCGAAGATCCTACGGAAAAATCACGGTCATCGAGAAGGGACGCGTGGGTGACGGCGCCAGCAGCCGCGCCGCGGGAATCATCACGGGCCTCCTGTGGTCGGAAACGGGTGTACGGGCCCGCAAGATCAGCCTGACCCGGTTCAGGGAACTGTCCAATGAACTGGATGGATACCAGTTCCAGGATGTGGGCTGCCTGAACCTTTTCGACGCTTCGAGCTGGCCGGAACGGGAACGCCTGCTGCCTCTGTACGACCGTCTTGGCGTGGAATACACGATCATGGACCGGGCCGAGATGGCCTCCACGTGGCCGGACCTGGTACTGTCCGGAGAGCCGATCGGGCTATTCGATCCATTGGGCGGCTACAGCGAACCGGACCACTACCTGCCCGCCCTGGCGGATGGTTGCCGGGACCTGGGGGTGGAGATCAGGGAAGGCTGCATGGTCTCGGACTTTATCGTGGATTCGGGACGCATGGCCGGCGTGGTCGCGGGAAACGAACGCATCGAAACCGATGCCGTGGTGAGCACCGTGCACGTTTGGACTCTGAAAGTGCTTGAGAGCATAGGTCTTCAGCTTCCTTTGAAATCCTTTGTCCACCAGCGTTACGTCACGGCGCCGTTGCCGGTCCCGGTCAGGATCCCGGCGGTCAATGCCAATCCCCAGGGCGGATACATCCGGCCGCACTACGGACAGCGTGTGCTCGCCGGGATCGAAAACCCGGAAGCCCCTGAGTTTCGAGTGCCCGGCCGGTCCTTCAGTATGTCGACGATCACCCCGCCGGCAGGGCTCGACGACATGGCGCGGGACAACCTGCTGCCTTTAGTCCC
>CAZZNP010000048.1:4313-18228 GCA_964655785.1 uncultured Gemmatimonadota bacterium | reverse complement strand
GCGGACTGGGCGGACTGGGAAATCGAGAAAGCGGGACTGCTGTCCTTCTCCGGGGACGGTGAACCGGTCCTCGGACCCGTTGAGTGCTTTCCCGGGCTTTTCGTGGGGGTGGCCTTTCATTCCGGGGGGTTCGCCTATAACCCGGCGGCAGGCGTGCTGCTTGCGGGATGCGTCGCGGACGGCAGGCCCGAAATCGATATCGAAGCTTTCTCGCCGGACCGGTTCGATGCGGAGGATACGGACGCCTACAACCGGACCAGGATTACCCACGAGGAGTACAGCATGACCGGCATTTCCCGGCGTCATTGAAAATGGCGGATTTACAGGACGTGGATTAAATCGTGGATACAAAACAAGAAACCCCACTCGACCCCGCCCAGATCGGGGCGTTTCGTGGCAAACTGCTTGCCTGGTACGGGGCGAACAAACGGGAAATGCCCTGGCGTGGGTCGCCCGATCCCTACGCGGTCTGGATTTCGGAAATCATGCTCCAACAGACGCGGGTAGACCAGGTCCGTCCCTTTTACGACAGATTCATGAACCGGTTCCCCACTGTGGAAGACCTGGGGGCGGCTTCGCTCGGGGAAGTCCTGAAGGCGTGGGAAGGCATGGGATACTACGCCCGGGCTAGAAACCTGCATCGAGCCGCCCGGCAGGTCGTCGAAGAACACGGCGGGGAGATACCCGACGACCCGGTGCGTATCTCAGGTCTGCCGGGTATCGGACCCTACACGGCCGCGGCCATATTGAGCATCGCTTTCGGGCGGGACTGTCCGGTAGTTGACGGCAATGTCGTTCGCGTGCTGAGCCGTCTTTTCCATCTGACGGATGATCCCGCCACCTCCGCCGCGAAGAAGAAAATGTCCGTGCTGGCCGAAGGGCTTCTCGCACCGGGGCGGGCTGGTGATTTCAACCAGGCCATGATGGAACTGGGAGCAACGATATGCACGCCGCGACAACCGGACTGCGGAAGCTGCCCCGTGGTCAGCCTGTGTATTGCCCGCAGGGAACTCCCGGACCCTTCGGTCCTGCCGCGAAAAAAGCCGCGCAAGCAACGTCCCCACCATCATGTTGCCGCAGGCATCGTACAGAGGGGAGACGAGGTACTGATCGTACGGCGTCCAACGGACGGACTGCTGGGCGGACTGTGGGAGTTTCCGGGCGGGATCTCGGAGGATGAGGCGGCCAGGAAAGGCTTTCTGCGTAACGAAGCAAAACAAAAACTGGGCATCGAGATCCGGGTCGGCCATGCCTTCGCGACCGTCAGGCACGCTTTTACCCATTTCGAGATGACATTACACGGATTCCACTGCACGTATCTCGGTGGAGAAGCTCGTCACCGGGACGGTAACGACTGCCGCTGGATTCGATTCGACCAATTTGAAGAGTACGCCTTCCCCAGGGCGCACATCAGACTCATCGAATACATGACAGTATTGGAATGAATACCGCAGACCACCTCGGTCCCGCAACTAGGAGTTTTAGGTCGAAACTAAGTATGTCAACGTCCATTCCGCATCCCTGTCTATACCCTGTCCCACTCCGCGTGAACGATGCAGGCCGGAAGCTGAACTCGCCTGACAGTAATCTTGGCATCGGACCGGTCGATTGCAACCATGGCTTCCACACGGTCATCTACGGTACATTCGATAACTGGCGCATCCCGTTCGAAAAGCTGTAGGGGAGCCTGCTGAATGGAGTCGAAGATGCTGACCGGAATCTCAACAAGCTGGTATTTATGCGGCGCATTGCCCATGTCATCCCGAAACGCTCGGAGCATGACGATCTGATCAACGGTGTCCCGGTACTGTCTGAACAATTCAATTGTATGGTCGCGCCGATCCCTGGCGGTTCGTGTGTCCTGAATCCACGCAGCCTCCGTAAGTTTGGAAATGTGCAATGTCGTCTCGGATATGTTTTTTGCGGCAGTGGACTTAAGAGAGAGTCTTCGACGGTTGCCCGACTCCGGACGAACTACCATATCAACGAATCGCTGAGTTTGAGAACCTGGTGGATCGATTGACCAGTGCAGGTGTTCACAGGCGTTTCTAAACACCGTCTCAAAGGACGAAAGTCCCAACGGTTCGGTTGTAGCTCCATGGTGTACCGACAAGGCAAGCCCAAAGTACTCAATCCAGTCCAATTCACTCGTCAGCCATGTCCCTCTAGATCGAATGTTTGCACTCGGAGGATTGGACAAAGATTCCATGACCTTTGCCACGAATTCGATCTTGACAGGAGAAAACGAATCGAGAGTCGCCTTGAGTTCATCGAGTGTCATGACGCACTCAACCTTCGTTCAATCAGGTCTACGTAAGCGGGCTTGATTTCAATCCCAACCCAACTGCGACCGAGTTCACTTGCAGCAAGAAGAGTAGTTCCCGAACCCGCGTACGGATCAAGTACGATACTATCGTCGCGAGTTGTGATGGCTACACAGCATCGAGCAAGCGAAAGAGGCATCATCGCGGGATGATCATCTGCTTTGCCATTAGCACGCTTCAACGGTTCGGTAGGGATCTCCCAGACTGTCCGCAGGCGACGGTTATGCGGTCCCTTGACGATTTCATGATCGTAGTAATAGTCCTTTTCCTTAGACAAGAGGAAAACAGTCTCGTGCGCTTTTGTTGGGCGGTCTCGGACGGACTCTGGATGGGCATTCGGCTTGTACCAAATGACTTCACTGCGAACCCACCAACCCGCATCCTGAAGAGCAAACGCCAGTCTCCAAGGTACACCAATCAAGTCCTTTGGCTTGAGTCCTTCCGGCGTCGGCGGCCGAACTGACATCGCCCGCGCTCGGTTTTTACGATCTGGTGCTCGATATCTCCGGTTGCCAGATGTGTAGGAATCACCAACATTCAGCCAGACAGTGCCATCGTCACGCAGGACACGCTTTAACTGCTCAAACGTGCAAACAATGCTCCTAATAAAGCCTCGTAAGCTGTCATCCCGCCCAATCTGTTCCGCAACCCCGTAATCACGTAATGACCAATACGGAGGTGAAGTTACAACTGTTTGAATGGAATTGTCAGGGAGTAACTTTAGAGCATTCGTAGCATCGCCGCAAATCAACATTGGGCGGGTTATAACCTTTAATGGCACATCGTTAGGTGAGTTCACTCGAATATGCGGTTCTCGCCGCTCATTCCCTGCTTGTGGACACCTTTGCAGGGATCGCTCGAAACGCGCTATCTGATGTCCTTCAAATAACATTGCCTGCAGATTCTTGTCGCTCACATTCCACTCATATTTGTAGGATTTGATGATCCTGCGGACAGTTATAGCCTTCACTTTGCTGTGAAGTCCAGTATTTAAATGTCGTCCAGTGTATACTTAGCATTCTGTGCCTCATGTAGCGCACGCGCCGGACGGGCGCAACCCCATCCGGCACGGCCTTCATCCGGATACCTGAAGCGACGAGTGCTCATCGACCAGCAGACGCTCGTTGACTGGCGGGTCTTAACCTGCCGACAGGCGTTCCTCGACCGACGAGCGCTCATCCACCGACGAGCGCTCACCGGCCGACAGCCATATCACCGACCCTTGGCTGTAGATGCCGTCCTCGACACCGGTTTCTTTTCGGCGCCATTGTTCGCGGCGGCGGGGTCCTGATCCGGCGGTGAAAATAATGCGCGGACTTTCTCTTCGATCTCCTGGGCAAGGTCCAGCCTTTCCCGGAGTAACTGCCGCACATTCTCCCGACCTTGGCCCAGCCGCTCGTCATTGTAAGAGAACCAGGTCCCGCTCTTATCAATGATGCCATTATTGACGCCGAGTTCGATCAGATCGCTTTCCTTCGAAATCCCTTCTCCGTAAATGATGTCGAACTGAGCTTCCCGGAAGGGCGCCGCCAACTTGTTCTTCTTTACGGTACCCCGTACCTGGATGCCCGACGATGCGTCGTCGCCCTTGATGCTTCCGATCCTGCGGACCTCGATCCGGACTGAAGAGTAGAACTTCAGGGCCAGTCCGCCGGTCGTCGTTTCCGGATTGCCGTACATTACGCCGATCTTCTGGCGTATCTGGTTGATGAAAACCAGGCAGGTCCCGGACCGGTTGATCACAGAGGTCAGTTTACGCAAAGCCTGTGACATCAGGCGGGCCTGCAGGCCGACGTGCGAATCGCCCATTTCGCCTTCTATCTCGGCCCGTGGAACGAGCGCGGCAACCGAGTCTATGACGATTACGTCCACGCCGCCGCTGCGGACCAGGATCTCGGCCACGTCGAGGGCTTGCTCGCCCGTATCAGGCTGGTGTATGAGCAGTTTGTCCATATCCACCCCGAGAGCCCGCGCGTAACGGATATCCAGCGCATGTTCCGCGTCGATGAACGCGGCCATCCCACCCTTTTTCTGGGCTTCCGCCACAATGTGCTTGGCCAGCGTCGTCTTGCCGGAGGACTCGTTTCCGTAGATCTCCACCACGCGCCCACGCGGCACACCGCCGATGCCGAGCGCCAGATCGAGGGTCAGGGATCCCGTTGGTATGGCCTCAACCGAAAGCTGGGGATTCTGGTCTCCCATCCTTATAATGGAACCCTTGCCGAACTGCCGCTCTATCTGCGTTATGGCGCCGCTGAGCGCCTTCTCCCTTCCCGGATCGCTATCGTTCATATCCGCGGTCTCCCCCTCGTTGATATCCTGGTTGGAATCTCTTGGCATACCCTGGTCAATATACCAAACAAATGTATAGTGTCAAGCGGTTTCCGGTTGACTGAATGTATTAGTCGGAATCAGGTGAGGTTTCTTGAAAAAAAGTACCGGGGGAAGGAGGCGAAGTAAAGCACATTCGAGAGCGATTCCGGATATGGCGGGCATTGCGGTTTAAATTATGACGTGCCCGGGTTCAAATATCGTATATTAGAGTAGAAATGGGTTCAGCCTGGTCTCAGTCTGGTCTCAGCCTGGTCTCAGCCTGGTCTCAGCCTGGTCTCAGTCTGTCCTCGATTCGTCCTCGAAAGAATATAAATGGGGGTTAAAATGGATTGCGCCCGGCTCAAGGTCTGCAACGGGATGGCAGCGCTGCTGTTCCTGTGGGCCGCCGCGGGCTGCGCGAGCGCGCCGAAACCCGTTTCCCAGGAAACCGATATCGGAAGCGTGATGGAAGCCGGAAACGCATCGATGCGCGCCGGCGACTACGAAGGCGCCGCGGCCTTCTACCGCCGTGCGCTGGCGATCGACATGACGGACTCCGAGGCCTTCGGCAACCTCGGCGTGGCCTACTATTTCCTGGAGAGATACGATGAAGCGACCCGGGAAGTCCTGCAGGCCGTGGTCCTTTCGCCCGAAGAGATCAACTGGCGTCTCAACCTGGGCGCGATTTATACGCGCAAGGAAGATCACGAGAGCGCAGCGAGAGCCTATGGCGTCGCCGTGGATATCGCCCGGGACCTGCCGGACGAGAGCCGGTATCAGCTTCGGAACGCCCTGGCAGGCCTGGGGCGGTCAAGCGAACTGGCCGGCTGGTACGACCGGGCGCTTGACGCCTACGAAGAAGCGCTGGTGTTCGCGCCCGACGACACGGAACTGCTGACCGGCGCCGGAAACGTGTATTTCCGGCAGGGACGCCTGGATGAAGCCGAAGCGTCGTACCGCCGCGCGATGGCGCAAGACTCCACCCACACCGTGGCCAGGTACAACGTGGCCCTCGTGTACGCCAGGACGGGCCGGTACGACGAGGCCATGGAGCTTTTCGCCGGTATTCCCACGGTGGAAAGGCGGCTGGAAGGCGCCCTGGGAGGGAGTTCCGTGAGCGCCGTGGACCGGTCGAAGACGCGCAGCATCTCCGCCTACCGCGCCAGGTTCGGGAGAATGGGCGGATCGCCGCCCCCCGGCACCCGGCGGGAACGCCGGTCGCCGCCCTATATGCATGTGATGGGCCTGGCCTATTACGAGCAAGGCGCGTACACCGAGGCGATGCAGTCCTTTGAAAAGGCGCTGGAGGAAGTCCCCGGGTTCGCGGACGCTCATCTGTACATCGGGAATATCCACGCGAGCCAGCAACGGCACTCGGCGGCGATAGAAGCCTACGAAAGCGCGATAGAAGCCGACGAGGGATTCGTCGAGGCCTATAACAACCTGGGCAGCATGTATGCCAACGTGGACCGGACCGAAGACGCCATGGAGGCATACCAAAAAGCGCTGTCGCTCAACGACCGTTTCTACGACGCCCGGACGAATCTCGGGCTGTTGTACGCAGAGGCGGGGCGGCTCGATGACGCGATCGACGAGTATATGAAAGTCATCCGGGCCGAAGTAGGCATCGCCGAAGCCCACAACAATCTTGGCATGGTATATCTCTGGCAGAGGAGGTACGACGAGGCCAGCGAACAGTTCAATAAGGCTATCGCGTTACGCGGCGACTTTCCGGAAGCCTACAACAATCTTGCGCTCTCACAAAGCCGGAACACCGTTCTGGACGACGTGATAGATTCCTGGCGCGAACTCGCGGCCGGATGGGCGGGCTACGACCGCGCGGCCGGGGCGGCTAACGACTGGCTGGCGCTCCGGCGCATTCCCGCCCGTTCCTCCGCCGTGGGCGGCGAAGCGAGGTCGGCCTACCGCGAAGGTGTCGATGCCGCGTTCTCGCACGACCTGGACTCCGCGTTGTCCCACTTCGAAGAAGCCCTTGCCCTGCGGCCCGGATGGAGCGCCGCGCGCACGGCCATCGGCGCCGTGTTGCTGGCCCAGGGGAAACTGAACGCGGTGGTCGCGACTATCTCGAATGCCCCGGACCCGGTACCTTCCGATCCGCTGCCTTTTGCCATCCTGGCCATCGCGCAGGTATCCGGAGGCGATTACGGCACGGCGCTGAAATCCTGGGAGGAAGCGGCCAATCTGGCCGTGGAGCCGGACAGAACGACCGCTTTGGAAGCGCTCGTGACGATGCGTTCACGCACCGAGGCCGGAGAAAACGTATTGCATAACCTGGAACGGGCCGTGGCGCTGCGGCCGGATTTCGCGATCGCGCATTTCAATATCGGCCTTGTTAACGACCAGTTGAACCGTTACCGTAAAGGCATACAAAGCTACAGGGAAGTCGTCCGCCTCGCCCCGGACTTTGCAGCCGGACATTTCCGACTGGGTATCGCGCATTACCGGTTGGGCCAGCTCGAAAAGGCCCGGGATGCGATGCGCGAGTACATTCGTCTCTCCGCGGACCCCATGCTGGTTCCCCAGGTGGAGACTTTTCTGAACAAGCAGGGGTAGTCCAGACCCATAAATCACGGGTACGTCGACTCCCACCGATGTATCCCGGAAACAGCAGGCCTGAGGACAGATGACCGCAAAAACACTCGAGGAAGTTGTACGCGAACGGCCGTTTCCCGAATATGCCGCCTGGTGGCCGGTAGGAAACGAGTTCACCGCATTCATGTCCGATGCCATCGTCAGCGTATGGAAGGCGCTCGACCCGCCCGACGGCGCGTTGGCGGACATCGAGGAAGACGTCGAATCCTATATCCGGGCGGTATACGGCATACAGGCCAGGCGGGGGCTGCTCGAGTCCTTCATGCTTCCCAATGGTGAAACTACGGCAAGGTCCTTGCAGTCCGGCGAATTCGACGCGCTTTCCTACGCGTTCTACCGGTCGGCCTTCCGGCATATCGAACGGCATATCGATCGCTTCGACGCCGCCCTGGAGCGGGAACGCCGCCTGTTCACCATCCGGGTGGGAAAGTTGTTCTTCGACCGCCTCAGGCGCCACCTCGCGCTGGACCTTCCGGAGGACTTGGCCGCTCCGGAGCAGCTTGAACAACTGTCCGGCGCCATCGACGGCATCGGCCGGTTCCTGCACGGCCAGGGCTACCTCCGCAGTCATTTCGCCTTCCGGTTCGACGTGGATATAGCGCATGGGGATGGGCGGATCGCGCAGCACGCCAGGGACGTCATTCGTCAACTGAACCAGCATCACGTGGTCTACGCGCTGTACGAGATGGGTTTCCCCATAATACTCCCATCCGCGGTCTACCTCTATCACACGATCGGCGAGGCGCAGCACCATTCTTCCCGGACCATCGAGAACCTTTTCGACGCTGTGGGCTACGACGCCAGGGAAACGGACGACTTCGATCCCATCGGCTATCCGGCCGAAATGGTCGTCGAGCTCTGGGAAATACGAAAATCGGGGTGAGACCGGGGACCACCCGGTGAAGCAAAACATGTGCTGATTACAGGCATGTTTTCTAAATAGTTAAAAAACACAACATTTTGTGTTTGCAACTGCAAAAAAAACGACATATTGCAGTTACTAACTTACAACATTCCAAACATCTTATCGTCAAGGTGGAGGGATCCTATCGCTTCCACCGTCAATGCGTACCGTCAACGAGTAAGGAGATCCGCCATTAAGAATCTCAAGTACCTTTCCTGTATTGCCGTTGCGCTGGCCGGCCTGATCTCGACCGATGCCATCGCACAGCAGGACCAGGAAATAGAAGATGTAGATTTCGTCGCTGAAGAAGTGACCGTGACCGGTTCCCGCATCAGGGGCGAAGCCGCGGAATCCACCGCACCCGTCATTATACTCGCCAAGACACAGATTCAGGAGTTGGGGCTCGCGTCCATCGGCGACGTGCTCCAGACCCTGACCGTCCAATCCAACGCCATCAACACCCAGGCCAATAACGGGGGCGACGGATCCACCCGGATCAGTCTCCGCGGACTGGGCTCCACCCGAACATTAGTCCTGGTCAACGGCCGCCGTTTCGTACCGGGCGGAACCGGGGCGAACTCGTCCGTCGACCTGAACTCCATACCGGCTTCCGTCATAGAGCGCATCGAGGTGCTCAAAGACGGTGCCTCGGCCGTCTATGGTTCCGACGCCATCGGCGGTGTCGTAAACGTCATTACCCGGGCCGACCTGGAAGGCGTGGAATTCGAGTACTACCAGGGCGTCGCCGGTGCGGGCGACGGTGACGTGATCGACGCGAGCATCACCACCGGTTTACGGAGCGGACGGGGCAACATCCTGTTCTCCGCGGGGTATCACAACCGCAAGCCCGTCTGGACCGGCGACCGCAGTTTCAGCGAAGCGGATAAAAACTACGACTGGGGGACGAACGACGGTACCTTCACCACGAGCGGCAGTTCGGCTACGCCGGAAGGAACCATAATCGACCGCCTGGGGCAGGAGGGCAACGAGGCCTGGCAGTCGATCGTTGAAAGGGCTGGGGAAGACGCCGGGTTCTATTTCAATGATCCATCGGCCGGCTGGCGTCCATTCAACTCCGCCGGAAACTCGTTGGAAGGCACCGGCGACCTGTACAACTACCAGCCGGAGAATTACCTCTATACCCCACAGACCCGATACTCCGCTTTCCTCAGTGGCAACTACCTTTTCAACGACCTCCTGAGCGGGTTTTTCGAGGTTTCCTATACCAACCGGCAGTCGGACCAGAAGCTCGCTCCGACCCCACTCTTCACAAACGAAGAAGGAGTCTCGGTTTCGGCGGAAAATCAGTACAACGAGTTCGGACGAGACTTCATCGACGTGCGCCGGCGGTTCGTCGAGGCAAGCAATCGCAACTTACTGCAGGACCTCGACACCTACCGGATCGTCCTGGGACTGAAACACGAGTTCCGGGGATTCGCAGGGGACCTGGCCTTCTCCTACGGGCGCACGAGTGGAACCAACGTCAACAAAGGACGGTTCATCCTGAGCAATATCGAAATGGCCCTGGGACCCGACTCGGAATGTGTGGGTGATTGTGTGCCCCTCGATATCCTCCACGGACCCGGTACGATTACGGAGGAGATGCTGAGATACATTCAGTACACCGGTATCTCAAGGGGTTATACGACGCAGAGAATCCTGCAATACAACCTGGCCGGTGACCTGTACAATCTGCCGGCGGGCCCCGTCGGCGTGGCTATAGGCGCTTCGTCCCGCTGGGAAGCGGGCGGCTCCATCCCCGATCCCATCACCGCCACCGGCAACACCACCGGTAACAAGTCGGAAGCGACCGAAGGCGACTACTTGGTCCGCGCGGTATACGCCGAGACCAGCATTCCAATTTACCAGAACGATATGGGCGGATTGGACATAACGGCCGCGGGCCGGTTGTTCAACTACGACACCTTCGGTTCGGACTTCACGTACGAAGCAGGCGCCCGTCTCGAACTCCCGCGGGGCCTGGCCTTCCGGTCGACTTTCTCGAAGGCTTTCCGCGCACCGAGCATCGCCGAGATGTTCCTGGGCATGAGCGACAGCTTCCCGCTGGTCAGCGATCCCTGCAGCGTCGTGGACAAAGCCGGCAATCCTCGCAGCCTGACCTCGCAGCAGAGGAGCAACTGCGCTTCCGCAGGCGTCCCGGGGAATTTCGAGGACATCAGGGCGCAGCTCAGGGCCCGGATCGGCGGATCCACGGATCTCGATCCCGAGCGGGCCAACACGGTGACAGCCGGCGTGGTATACCAGCCCGAGTTCGTGGACAACCTCGATGTCGCGGTCAGTTACTACGCCACCAAGATCGAGGATGAAATCGGAGCGCTCGGCGCGGGTCTGATTCTGAGCAACTGCTACTCCCAGGACAACCCGACGGACTGCGAAAAGGTCCAGCGCGACTCGAACAACCTGATCACCAATATCTTCTCGACCGCCACCAACATCGGCGAGACTGAAACCAATGGGCTCGACATCGAAATGAATTACTTCGAAGACACGCCCCTCGGCCTGCTCTCGGCGCGGCTCGAGTCCAATTACCTCTTCGCTTACGACGTGTATCTGCCCATACCGGGCGGGTTCGAACTGGTACAGGGTAGAGGTTATTACGACCTGGGCGTGTTCCCCAGTTGGCGGCACAACGCCAACGTCGGGTTGAAGTGGTCCAGGACATCGGCGGGTGTTACGTGGCAGTACACCGGCGGATTCCAGGAGTGCGAGGACGATGACTGCAAGGGTCTGTACCGCGACGACGTGGGAACGACCCCGGCGGTTCGCGACGTGGACGCGCATCACATGTTCGGCCTCCAGGGTTCCTACCGGCTGTTTTCGAAGGCTGGAGGCACCGTGATCACAGTCGGTATCAATAACGTGTTTGACACGGCGCCCGCAGTGATCTACAACGGTTTTCTGGGCACTTCGGACGCGTCTACGTACGACTTCCTGGGCAGGTACCTGTACATCAGACTGTCCCACTTCCTGTAGGCAGTATTTAAAGACGGAGAGCAGGTCCCGGACTTGGCAAACGGACGAACATGGCTTTTTATAGCGGGTTTATTCGTTGTACCGGCCAATACCGGGACCTATTGCCCAGAACGCCGAAATCCCGGATTCCGTTCAGGTCGAGTACGTATTCGACGAAGTTACGGTGACCGGGTCACGGATCCGGGGCGTAATCCTGTTCTCCGCAGGATTACGCGACCAGCGGCCAGTCTGGATCGATGATCTCGGTTTCAGCGAATCCGTCAAGAACTACAACGGCCAGCCCGATGACTGGAATCTTCACGCCGCAAAAGTTACATCCGACTGCCACCAATGACCTTAATTTGCAGGCTTCTGGTCGTTCCCTCCCCGATTTTCTCTATCGTCCTTCTCATCCGCCTCCGAATCCTGGCTGGAATCAGCGTCGGGCTCGTCTGAATTGCCGGCCTCGTCCGTCTTGCCGTCATCTTCCACAGACGCCCGGTCTGAGTTGCCGCCATCTTCCACAGCGGTCTCGTCCGTCTTGCCGTCATCTTCCACAGACGCCCGGTCTGAGTTGCCGCCATCTTCCACAGCGGTCTGGTCCGTCTTGTCAGCATCTTCCACAGACGCCCGGTCTGAGTTGCCGTCATCTTCCACAGCGGTCTCGTCCGTCTTGTCAGCATCCTCACCGGCGGTCTCGTCCGATCCCCCGGAACCACCATCGCTTTTTCGGTCGCCACGCTCAGGCTGGTCAACCCTGTCTTCGGGCTCCTCCGAGTAACTCATCTCCGCGTCGTAGTCGTAGATGAACTCGTCGTCGTCGGGCCAGTAGTCGCGCCCGGTCCGTTGCTCACCCGTCGGAGTCGATGGGCCGCGCGGCAGCGTCGGGGTATCCGGATCGCCGGTAATCAGCGCGGGTTGCTCCTCGTCGCCGCCTTCATCGCCGCCACCGCCGTCACCGTCGTCGTCGCCATCATCTTCTTCAGCTTCTTCCGCTTTCCTCCGGCTCCTGCCGATCAGCGCCGCGATTCCCATGCTGATGAAATACAGAATCACGAGCGGAATCGCCACGAGGGTCTGCGTATAAGGATCACCCGTTGGTGTGATGACGGCGGCGGCAATGAAAATGACCACCAGGGCGATGCGCCACACCCGTTTCAGCACCTCGGCATTCAGTATACGCAGCCATGTAAGAAACGCCACTATCGCCGGCATCTGGAACACGATACCCATGATGAGGACCATCTTGTTCACGAGCCCGACGTAGAACCCGATGTCCCACGAGGGCTTGATGTCCGGGACGTGTAACTGGACGAAGAACCTGACCATGACCGGGATCAGGACATAGAACGCGAAGGCCGCGCCCACGAGGAACAGTACGCAGCAGAAGAAGATGACGATGGGGACATACTTCTTCTCCCTGTCGAGCAGGCCGGGGGACACAAAGGTCCAGAGGTTGTAAAGCACGTAGGGCAGCGCGAAGGCGAATCCCAGCAGCAGCGAGATATTCACCTTTGCGGTAAACATGCCGGCCGGCCGAATGGCCTGGATCTCGATCTCGGTCTTGAGGTTTTCCTGAAAGGTCGGAGAGAGCAGGAAATTGATGATGTAGTCGGCAAAGGTGAAGCAGACGACCATGCCGACCAGGATGGCGAGCACGGACTTCAGTATGGCCCTGCGAAGCTCTTCGAGATGTTCCAGGAAGGACATCTCGCCGCTACGGATTTTCGCTGGGGACATGACAGATCCTCTCACCGATGGATACTACAGATGACGGGCGGTAAGTAAGTCCGGGCACGGGGGCGTGTCAAGCAAAACCCCCCGTCTCACCGCCGCCAATAGCCTTGACTAAAAGCCGTTTCCAGCTTAGTTTAGTCAAGTCTTTTCAAGGTATTCCGCCCGGACTGCAACGGGTTGTTTGCAAGAGGTTTCGCCAGGTCCGAAACTCTCGCCGGGAGCCATCGACACATGGTCGATAACGGATCGGTTCGAGGAGTCATTCTGGCCGGGGATGACGATGCCGGATCCGTTGTATGGGGTCCCTGCCCGGGTCTGCTCCTTCCCCTGGCCAACACGCCGTTGGTCGAAAGGATCCTGGGGGAATACGCGGGAGCCGGGGTTCATGAAACGCTTATCGCGGCGGGCCGGGACACTCGGGAGATCGAGTCGTTGTGCGCCGACGGTTCCCGTTGGGATATGACGCTGACCTACCTGACCGACCGGAACGACCCCAAAGGCCAGGGTCTGAATGAGATCGTCAGGAAGATGGCGGCCTTCACGAAAGACGCCCCATTCCTGGTGACACCCGGTCCCATGCTGGTGGAATCGGAGGTCTACAGCAGCCTGGTTCATTCATTTCGCGAATGCCATCCTTGCGGGATCCGGACGCGCCGCACAGGTAGAAAACCTGGAAATGCCGCTGGAGACACCGGGATCTACTTGCTGACACACTTGATCTACGATATGATGTCGCCGCGCATCACAGATTCGATGTCACCGCCGAACTCGGATTCGATGTCGCCGCGCATCACAGATTCGATGTCACCGCCGACCTCGGATTCGGAGGCGCCGCGCATCTCAGATCCGGGAGCGCTTCACGACACTGATGCCCGGGAAAGCGCAGATTCCATAGACGTTTCAACTAAAATCCTTTTCGACTCGGCGCTGGATGAACTAGCCGCACGCGGCGAAACCGTGCTGGATCGGGATTTGGCCCATCCGCCTTACAAAGTGGGATCGCCCGAGGCGTACCTGGATTCAAATGAAAGGCTGCTTGCATCGGGCGGCG
>CAZZNP010000048.1:1471-4213 GCA_964655785.1 uncultured Gemmatimonadota bacterium | reverse complement strand
GGATCGCCCGAGGCGTACCTGGATTCAAATGAAAGGCTGCTTGCATCGGGCGGCGTATCGGGCGGTGCATCGGGCGGCGCATTGGGCGGAGCATCGGGCGGTGCATCGGGCGGCGTATCGGGCGGTGTATCGGGCGGCGCATCGGCCGGCGAGGAAACCGGCGAGGAGGCGGAACTACCGGAGATCATGGCCGACAACTTCTCGTCGCCCAACCTGGTGCTGCGTCCTCCCGTGGTCGTCGACGCATCAGCCGAACTTGAACGATGCCGCATCGGACCGGGCGTCTGTATCGGTCCCGGCGTTCACATTGGACACGGCGCGGCCATAGAACACAGCGTGGTCATGGAGGGCGCCGATATCGGCGACGGCGCCTCGATTTCCTACGCGATTATAGGCAGGAACGCCAGTATCGAGAACCGGGCTGTACTTCATGGCCGGGCGGACTGCGTGCGCGTCGTCCGGTCCCGTTAGCCCGACTTGCCCGCTGTTCGGTTAGAAACCGGGCGGATGCGGTCTAACACCGCCTACGCCACAACGATTCCATCACAGCCATGACCCATCTCACCATTGGCACGGCAGGCCACGTAGACCACGGCAAGAGCGCGCTGGTGGAAGCGCTGACCGGTGTGCACCCCGATCGTCTCAAGGAGGAGAAGGACCGGGGCATGACGATAGACCTCGGGTTCTCCTTCATGCGGATGAGCGATGGACGGGAAGTCCCCATCGTGGACGTCCCAGGTCACGAGCGGTTCCTAAAGACCATGGTCGCTGGCGTGAGCGGTATACAACTGGTCCTCTTCGTCGTGGCCGCCGACGAGGGGGTCATGCCTCAAACGGTGGAACATCTGGGTACGGTCAGGTACATGGGGGTCGACAAGGGCATCATCGTCCTGACGAAATGCGACCTGGTCGACGAGGAATGGCTGATGCTGGTCGAGGAGGACGTGAAATCCCTCGTGAACGGCTCGTTCCTGGAGGACGCGCCTGTCGTCCGGGTTTCGTCGACAACAGGCCTGGGGATCGACCAGCTGAAGGAGACGGTCGAAGACAGGCTGACCGGGATTACTGCCGATGGCGACGAGGGATACTTCCGGATGCCCATCGACCGGGTTTTTACCATGAAAGGCTTCGGGACGGTCATAGCCGGCACCGTCCTGTCGGGCAGCCTGGCACTGGATACGGATACCGAACTGCTCCCATCCGGGACGCCGATGAGGATCCGGGGCATGCAGACGAACAACGACTCCGTCGAGCGGGCAGTGAAGGGCCAACGGGTCGCGCTGAACTTGTCCAATATCAAGACGGGCGATATTCAACGGGGCGATGAGCTGGGCATGCCCGGATACCTGCGCCCCACATCGATGACCGATGCCCGGCTGCAGTGCCTGGAATCCCTTGAAGAACCCCTCAGGAACCGCCAGCGCGTGCGGCTGCACAAGGGCACGAGCGAGACCATCGGAAGGCTGATCCTGCTCGACCGCGACGAACTGGAACCCGGTGAGACCGGTTACGTGCAGCTTCGCCTGGAGCGTCCGATCGTGGCGGAAAGGAACGAGCGCTTCATCATCCGTGGGTTTTCGTCCATGCGGCTGCTCGGCGGCGGCCGTTTCGTGGAAGTGTATCCTCAGAAGAACCGCCGGTTCCGCCAGTCCGTCCTGGACTACCTGGAAGCGGTGACCGACGCAGAGCCGGGTGTCCTGGTAGAGCAGGTCATGCGGTACGCTTACGGAGACCAGCGCCTCAAATCCATAGACGACCTGGTTCGATCCACCAACCTGGACGGCGACGCGTTGCGGCAGGCCATGGAACGGCTGGAGGAAGAGGGCATACTCGTACGGTTCCCGGACCAGCGATTCTTGCATTGCCACTGGTACTCAAGCCTAAAGGACGAGTTGGTCTCCGTGCTCGGTAAGATGCACAGGGCACAAAGACTGAAGGACGCCCTGCCCAAGAACGCTCCGAGGTTGCAGCTATCCTGGGAACCGTCCGATACGGTCTACGACGCGATGCTGAAGGATCTCGACGGGGAATCCAGGATCGTCATGGCCGGCCGGTCGATCCGCCTGGCTTCGCACGTTGTCAGGCTGACCAGGCAGGAGGAGCGCATTCTCGAGGCGTTCGAAAGCCTGTCCAATGCCGATCCGCCGGTGGTTTTTTCGATGAACGAACTGGTTCAGGTGATGGTAGAGCATTCGATCGTCCCGGAGGATTTACCGGTTGATCTGAAGGCAAACCAGGATATGATTATGAGCATGGCGGCTTATGCCCTGGAACATGAGATTTTCGTCGAATTCGCCGAGCGCCAGGTCATGCACCAACAGGGTCTCGGAGGGGTCAGGAAAAGGCTGGTGGACTACCTGAAAGACCACGGTACGGTGCGCGCATCCGAATTCCGCGAACACCTGGGCATCTCCCGTGCGCACGCCACCGCATTGCTGGACTACTTCTGCGACCTGGGTGTG
The DNA here is from genome assembly GCA_964655785.1 of uncultured Gemmatimonadota bacterium. Lineage (GTDB taxonomy): Bacteria > JAAXHH01 > JAAXHH01 > JAAXHH01 > JAAXHH01 > JAAXHH01. The sequence goes on along the minus strand of CAZZNP010000048.1, from coordinate 1,751 downwards.
ACCAACCGGGAATCCGGGACCCATCGGCTGGCGGAAGGGGACGGGGATCCGCCGGGGGACGAGGATGTTTAGTCGAGGGACGGCGAGTCGAGGGACGACGAGTCGGGAAACAGCGCTTCGGCGCGATTCGGTTTTAGCATACCGTCCCAGTTTATCCGCGGTACGGCGAGTCGAACGACGGCGAGTCGAGGGACGGTGAGTCATCCATCGCCAGCACAGTTTGTGACAGGAGAAATGGAGTAGAAACCAGGGGAGTGTATGGGTGGCTGGTGCGCCTCAC
>CAZZNP010000048.1:0-1371 GCA_964655785.1 uncultured Gemmatimonadota bacterium | reverse complement strand
ACAGGAGAAATGGAGTAGAAACCAGGGGAGTGTATGGGTGGCTGGTGCGCCTCACGGACTTCAAATCCGATGGCGGGCCCTAAACAGGTCCGTGGTGGGTTCGATTCCCACACGCTCCCCCCAAGTAGCGTCTCAAAATGTTGCAAAACACTTTCATAAGTTCTTCTAAAATTTGAATTAATGGATATCTAACTTGCCGATTTCCAAACGATCCTGCAGATTTCGCTAGCAAACGATGGGTAAACGGAGGAATCATGCGCGTCACTATCACCCTGTCAGTCCTGTTTCTTGCTGTCTTCGCCGCCCAATCCTGTCAGAACGGAACCACTGAACCACCCGAGCCTTCCGAACCCTCGCAGGATGTCCAGCAGGCTGCTGTAGTTGCAGCCCTTGATGCCCTGGCAGCAGAGCTGGCGGCGGAGCGACCTGAGGATATCACGGCATACACCACGCGCCTGCAGACCTACCTGGATGCCAATCCCACGTTTTTTGCCAGTGCAGTCGCACTGTTTGACGAGACCGGCACGGTCACCGGCTGCCCTTATGTCTATCGCACGGCGGATGGCTACGATACACTCGACCTCTCGACACCGTCTTACAACATCAAGGGACAGGACTGGTTCACGATGCCGCTGGAGGCGAGCGAAGGTACCTGGACCGCCCCTTACTTTGATGAGGGTGGCGGTGAAATCTGGATGATCACGCGCTCGGTTCCGGTGCATAATGGCGAGGAGGTTTTCGCCATCGTCACCACTGACCTGCCGGTAGATGCACCCGAAGGGAACGACAAGTGACCCATCAATCCGGTCAATCCGCGGCGAAACCGGTCAAGCCGGAAACGCAGCCGGGCATGCCCATGGAAATCCTGGGCATGTACCTTTTCATCGCCAGCGAACTCATCATCTTCATCACGCTGCTGTTTATCATGTTCTGGCTGCGGTCGGGTCTCGTAGCGGACTGGCCGCCGCCGGACCAGCCCCGCCTGCCCATCGGGATCACGGGCATTAACACCATTTTTCTACTGGTCAGCGGCTACACCATGCACCGCGCCTACCAGTTTGTGAAGCAGAACGCGTCCCGGCAGTTGACCCGGTGGCTGATGATAACGTGCGTGCTGGGCGTCGTCTTCCTCACGGTGCAGGGCTTCGAATGGATCCGATTGATCAGCTTCGGGCTGAGTATGACCTCGAGCCTGTACGGCGCCATGTTCTATTCGATCATCGGTCTTCACGCGATCCACGTACTCGTGACCGTGCTCGTTTTGCTCTACCTCTGGGTACGATCCTCTACCGGCGTCTATACCGCAGAAAAACACATGGGCGTCGTGCTGGGCTGCATGTTCTGGCTATTCGTCGTCCTCATCTGGCCCAT
>CAZZNP010000047.1:25913-27576 GCA_964655785.1 uncultured Gemmatimonadota bacterium | reverse complement strand
GGCCGTGGTGGCGAGATACACCCGGTCGAACATGATCGAGGCCATCCGGGCCGACTACGTGCGCACCGCCCGGGCCAAGGGACTGACCGAGTTCTCGGTCGTCGTGGTGCACGTTTTCAAGAACGCCCTGATCCCCCTGTTGACCATCGCGGGGCCGATGATGGCCAATCTGATCACGGGGTCCTTCTTCATCGAGACGATCTTCCGGATACCCGGCCTGGGCCGGTATTTCACCACGAGCGTGTTCGCGCGGGACTACCCCATGATCATGTCCACGGCCCTGCTCTGGTCGTCGCTCATCGTCGTGATCTACGTGATCACGGATCTCATGTACGCCCTGGTAGACCCCCGCATACGGTATCGGAAGGACTAGCATGGAATCGATCGGCACATCGGGCGATGTGGGCATCGTCTGGGTCCTGGGCGCGGTCCTGGGATGGAGTTGGGACACCATGATTCTAGAGGTGGGGCGGATCGCCCTGGCGATCCAGCTGGTGCTCTCCCTGCCTCGCATGTACCGCCTGGGACGTAAGGACGAAACGGGGCGGTGGGCGTCGTTCTGTCACCGGGTGGTCCAGCGCAAGACCTACTTCGCGGCCGTAAGCGCCGGCGTCCTGCTGGCGGCGTGGTGGCTCCTCGGACCCTGGATGGACCAGTACCCCTACGGCACGGAAGACATCCCCGAAAGCCTGTCGGAATCCATGAGCTGGGACGGTCTCGAAGCCTTCTTCTCCTGGGCGGGACAGATCTTCCGCATCACGCTGGCCACGGAGTTCACCCTCCTCTGGCCGCGCGCATACCGGTACTTCAAGAAACACGATAGCGGGCTCTGGGCAGACGCCACACGGCGTTTCTCCCGCAACAAGCTCTCTCTGGTGGGGCTCTTCCTGGTGCTGTTGCTGAGCAACACGGCCCTGCTCGCGCCCTGGATCGCGCCTTTGCACTATACCAAGCAGAACTTCCTGGTCGCCTGGCAGGAACCGTCCTGGATGTTTCCCTTCGGCACGGACGGCCTGGGCCGCGACCTCTTCAGCCGGGTCATTTACGGCGCCGAAATCTCCATGACCGTCGGCGTTCTCGTGCAGGCCATCATCTTCGCCATCGGCGTCCCCCTGGGCGCCCTGGCCGGGTACGCCGGCGGCCGCGTGGACAGCGTCATCATGCGGGGCGTCGACATCATGTCGGCCTTTCCGGGCCTGCTCTTCATCATCCTGATCATGTCGTGGCTGGGGGCCGGACTGTTCAACATTTTCGTCGCCATAGGAGTGACCGGCTGGGTCGGGGTGTGCCGGCTCCTCAGGGGCCAGATTCTGTCTTTAAAGGAAAAAGAGTTCGTCCGGGCGGCCAAGGCCATGGGAGGCAGCCACCTCCGCATCGTGGTCACGCACATCCTGCCGAACAGCCTGACGCCGCTGATCGTGGCCCTTGCCCTGGGCATCCCATCCGCCATCTTCGCGGAAGCCGGGCTGAGTTTCATCGGAATCGGCATCAGTCCGCCGACGCCGAGCTGGGGACAGATGGTCGGGGAGAACGCCAACTACATCCGGTCCTACTGGCATCTGGCGACCTTCCCCGCCATCATGATCGCCCTCACCATGCTTGGATTCCAGCTGATGGGCGACGGACTCCGCGACGCGCTGGACCCCAAGATGAACGCGTGAGT
>CAZZNP010000047.1:21104-25813 GCA_964655785.1 uncultured Gemmatimonadota bacterium | reverse complement strand
TGGTCCGGGCCGCGACGCGCTGGACCCCAGGATGAACGCGTGAGTTGGTCCGGGCCGCGACGCGCTGGACCCCAGGATGAACGCGTGAGTTGGTCCGGGCTGCAGGCCCTGCGGTCCGGTCGTTCGCGAAAAAAGTGGTCTTGGGACTTGACAGGACGATATAAATCCATATATTTACCCGTGTCGCCGACACGGCGGCAGCCCGATGCCTTGCAAGTTCCCCTGCATGATTCCTCATTGGAAAGCCGATTCTTCCTTAGATCAGATTAATGACGGCCGGTACCGCATGCTGCGGGATGACTCCATCACCAAGGTAAGTTGCGTTTGCCCGAATCCCTGATGGCATAACCGAAACCACAATAACCACGCGTCTCCAGACGTGGCTCGCCAGGCCCGAATACCGGGAACGACCCGACCGCTATCCGTCGTTTCCCCCGCTCATAATGTCCACAGCCCAGACAGTCAGAAAAGAACTCCCCACGACACGCCCCGGGAATTGATGCTTGAGAAAGCCCGGACGGCGGGAGACCACCATACCTTTCACAAAGGGAAGGAAGCATGCACATTCTGGAACTAAAGACCAAAACCCTGCCCGACCTGTACTCCATCGCCCAGGAGCTCGACTTGCAGAGCTACACGGGCCTTCGGAAACAGGAACTGATCTTCAGCATTCTCCAGGCACAGACGGAGAAGGAAGGCGTGATCTTCGGGGAGGGCGTACTCGAAGTACTGCCTGACAACCGCTGCGGCTTTCTACGGTCGCCGGACTACAGTTACCTGCACGGCCCCGACGACATCTACGTGGCGCCTTCGCAGGTCAAACGCTTCGACCTGCGGACCGGGGACACCATCTCGGGACAGATCCGGCCGCCCAAAGACGGGGAACGCTTCTTCGCGCTCCTGAGGGTGGACACGGTCAATTTCGAAAACCCGGAAGCCAGCAAGGAAAGAACGCTCTTCGACAACCTGACGCCCATCTACCCGCTGGAACGGTTCCAGCTCGAATACCTGAAAGACAAGCTGCCGACCCGGGTGATGGACCTGCTGACGCCTATCGGCAAGGGGCAGCGCGGGCTGATCGTCTCGCCGCCGAAGGCCGGCAAGACCATGCTGCTGCAGGAGATTGCCAACGCCATCACGGACAATCATCCCGAGGTGGTGCTCATGGTCCTGCTCATCGACGAACGGCCGGAAGAGGTGACCGACATGGAGCGTTCCGTCAAGGGCGAAGTGATCAGCTCGACCTTCGACGAGCCGCCGGAGCGTCACGTGGCCGTTTCGGACATGGTCCTCGAGAAGGCCAAGCGGCTGGTGGAGCACGGCCGGGACGTGGTCATCCTGCTCGACAGCATAACGCGCCTGGCGCGGGCCCACAACGCGGTGACGCCCCATAGCGGCAAGATCCTGTCCGGAGGTATCGACGCCAACGCGCTGCAGAAACCACGGCGCTTCTTCGGCGCGGCGCGCAACATCGAGGAAGGCGGGAGCCTGACGATCGTGGCCACGGCGCTGATCGAAACCGGCAGCCGCATGGACGAGGGCATCTTCGAAGAATTCAAGGGCACGGGCAACATGGAGCTGGAGCTCAGCCGCAAGCTGGCGAACCGCTGGATTTTCCCGGCGATCGACCTGAGCGCTTCCTCGACCCGCAAGGCGGAACTGCTGCTGGAACCGGAAATCCTGGGCAAGGTGAAGATCCTGCGGAAATTCCTGGACGGCCTTGGACCGGTCGAAGCCATGGAGCTGATGACCGAGCGCCTGTCTCGGACCAAATCGAACGTGGATTTCCTCAAGTCCATGAACGAGTAGCGGCGCATGCCATCTTCGCGCCGGGACCTGCCCGGGCGGGACAGCAGCGGTCGATTAGGCGGCGGTCGATTCCGCGGCGGCTTTCCGGCAGCGGTGGGCGGGACGGCTGCGGTCAATTAGGCGGCGGTCGATTCCGCGGCGGCGAATCCGTCTCCGGCTCATTTGAGTCGTTTGTAGAATTCCCGGAACTTGCGCTCGGATTCCTTCTTCTGCACCGGGGTCATGGCCTGGTAGAATCCGCAGTCGTTCGCGAAGGCGGGAGAGAGGGAGCTTCTCCGGGGCACTTTGTAGGCCTGGAATTTGAACGTATAGATTTCGCAGGTCACTTCGTCCCCCCTCATGCCGGGCATGACGTGGACGCAGTCGGAGCAGTCGCGCCTGGTTTCCCCCAGGTGGCCGTGTGTCCGGTTGTGCATGATCGACTTCAGCTTACTCATCTGCATGCCTCCTGAAACATCGCCAACCGAATTTGAATTACAGATGTGATTACCGAAAAGGGTAACCCGAAAGGCTGGCCGTGTCAAGCGCAGTCGCTGTCGCGCTGCCTGGCCTCGCCGCCCGTCGTCCTGCTTGACATCCCTCTGCGCCGCCTGTAACTAAGGTTCCGTAAATCCGTCCCGCGTCACCCTTCCCCAGGTCTGGCTTTTGGCGACACGACCAGGTTCGGCCCTCTCGTACACCCGGTTGCTCAGGGAGAACCGGACCTACCGGTTCGTATGGCTGTCGCAGGTGGTGTCCAACGCCGGCGACTGGTTCAACACGATCGCGGTGCTGGGCCTTACCCTCGCCCTGACCGGCTCCGGTCTCGCCCTCGGCATCGTCACGATCTGCCAGATGCTGCCCCCCTTCCTGATGACTCCGCTGGCCGGCGTCGTCGCCGAGCGTTACGACCGCAAACGGGTGATGATCATCGCCGATATCCTTCGGGCCGTGGTGGCCCTCGGATTCCTGCTCGTCGAAACGGCGGACGATGTCTGGATGCTCTATCTCTTCATGGCGCTGCTGTCCGGACTGCAACCCTTCTTCGACGTCACCCGCACGGCCGCGCTGCCGAGCATCGCCCGGGGTAAGGCCCTCCTTGCCGCCAACGCCCTGTCCAGCACGACCTGGGCGGCCATGTTGACCATCGGTTCCGCCCTCGGCGGACTCGTGGCGGACCACCTGGGCCGGTCCGCCGCCTTCCAGCTGAATGCCATGAGCTTCCTGGTCTCGGCGGTCTTCGTAGCCCGTATTGCCATTCCCGCCGCGTCGGGCGCGGGACAGCCGGTACGGTTCCTTTCGGATTTCATCGAGGGCATGAAGTACATCGGGCGTGACCGCCCCACACGGGTCTACTTGCCGGGCAAGGCCACCTGGGGACTCGCCGGCGGCGGCGCCGTGCTGCTCTACGCCGTGTTCGGGGGGCAGATCTACCGCGCAGGCGACACGGGCATCGCCATACTATACACGGCGCGGGGACTCGGAACGCTTCTGGGCGCCGTGTTCATCAAGTTCTTCGACACGATACGGCTGGAACAGCTGAGGACGGGCATCCTGATCGGACTGGTCAGCTACGGCGTTTTCTTCATCCTGTTTTCGCAGGCGCCGTCCATCTGGCTGGCGGCGGCATGCATCATACTGGCCGCGGCCGGCAGCATGGTGATGTGGGTCTATTCTTCTCTCGGGCTACAGCTCGTGGTGGATGAAAACTACCGCGGCAGGGTGTTCGCCGCGGACCATGGCCTGTTCACCCTGGCCTTTTCCATTTCGACCCTGGGGACGGGCCTCCTGCTGGACGCCGTGGCGGCGCGCCTGGTGGCCTTCCTGGCGGGGGCGGCCGGTATCCTGATCGTGATCGGCTGGTACGTGTTCGCCCGCCGCATACCCCTCGGCGAACGGCATGCCGGGCACCCAGGTTAACGGCATGCCGGGCAGGAAAGCTAGCGGACAGCATGCCGGACAGGAAAGCTAGCGGACAGCATGCCGGGCACCCAGGTTAACGGCTGACATGGTAGCGTTCCAGCCGCTCGAAATCCTCAATCGTCTGGTCGACGAAGGCCTTGATCTTGAGGTTTCCGTCCCGGAGCTCTATCCCGTCCAGGGTCTTCGGTATAAAAAAGAAAACCTTCTGCAGGAAACCCGCTACGCCCCGCTTCTTTCCCGAGAGCCCTTCCACGTTGGTGAATCGCGCCCATCCGAGGTCGTCGTACAGTTCAAACGCCACCAGGTAACCGGTCCGGGGACCGCCCGCATCGGCGTAAGCCGTCTCCGCACCATGGACGATCACGTCGGCATCCAGGATGTCCCGGTCGAAACGGAAGGTGTAGTTCATGTCGTAGAGCGTGCGGATGCGGACCAGGGGACCATCGGACCTGGCGGATTCCGGGGTGAAGAAAAGATAAGCGACGTGGCGAAGGGGAAAGGTAAGGCCCAGGGAATACCCCTCCGCCAGGGCTTCTTCGACCGCGTCGCCGGAGGCGTAGAGGGGCTTGTTCCGCTCGGCGATCCACCGCGCCAGGACCACGTTTACCCGCAACAGCGTGAGCGTATCCCGCTCCGCGGCGGCCAACAGGTCCGCCACGTCCGAAGCATCCAGCCGAAGGGCGGTGGAGTCTCCCACAAAGGGTTGCAGGCCCGGCGGGACCGGTGCCGGCCGACGCTGGTCCAGTCCGGACAGGAAGGCGTCCAGATGGGGTGTGGGCGGTTCGTAGGCCTCCGCCCCGCTTGGCAGAAGCGCCGATACGAGGCAGGTCGCCAGCATCGACGCAAGCACGGCGGAAAACACCGAGCGCGCACGGGTTGAACCCTTCACGCCTAGTCTTCTCTGCGAGTTGTGGTTCTACTGGGTGGATGTCCTGCCGAAAGGCCAGGCCGGGTACGCGTATCCGATCCGGCGGGAAACCGGTGCTACTGAACCCGCT
>CAZZNP010000047.1:11852-21004 GCA_964655785.1 uncultured Gemmatimonadota bacterium | reverse complement strand
CCAGGCCGGGTACGCGTATCCGATCCGGCGGGAAACCGGTGCTACTGAACCCGCTCGATAGTCAGCTTTTCCAGTATGATATCGAAAATGGGACGGTCGCTTCGCGTCTGTACCCGGCCGATAGCGTTTACCACTTCCTGCCCCTTCATGACCTGGCCGAAAATGGTATAGCCTCCGTCCAGGTAGGACTTCGGACCGTGGGTAATGAAGAACTGGCTGCCCGCCGTGTCCGGCGATCCCGCGTTGGCCATGGCCAGCCTGCCCGGCCGGTCGAAGCGCAGCGAACCCCGGATCTCGCCCTTGATTTCGTATCCTGGTCCGCCCTGACCCGTTCCCGTCGGATCACCGCCCTGGATCATGAAGTTGGGGATGACCCGGTGAAAGAGGGTGCCGTCGTAGAACGGACGCCTTTTCTCCTGTCCGGTCTTGGGATCCTTGAAGGTTTTGGTGCCCTCGGCAAGTCCTATGAAGTTATCGACGGTGGCCGGCGCCAGCTTATCGAACAGCTTGCATATGATGACGCCCATGTTGGTCTTGAAGACGGCGTAGGTGCCCGGTCCCAGGGCCTGGGAGGCCAGTTCACCGGATTCCGCCTGCGCCGCGTCCTTCGGCTGAAACGGCGGATCCGCCACGGCCGCCGAGGACCAGGCGACGAGCACCGCCAGCGCGGCGGTCATCGCCGCTATACGTATCCGACTCATCGCTTACTCGCCCTCCCCTCTGATCACGGTCACCTTGATGATCCTGACTTCTTCATTGGGCCGCGACTGAATGGCGGGCACCTCCGAAATGGCGTCGGCCACTTCCTGTCCCTCCACGACCTGGCCGAAAATGGTATGAACCATGTCGAGATGGGGCGTGGGCGCTACCGTGATGAAGATCTGTCCGCCGTTGGTGTTGGGACCACGGTGCGCCATGGCCAGGCGGCCGGGCTGGTCGAAGCGCAGTTCCTCGCGCAACTCGTCGTCGAACATGAATCCGGGTCCGCCCATGCCTGAGCCCAGCGGATCGCCGGTCTGGATCATGAAATTCGGAATGACCCGGTGGAAGATCAGGCCATCGTAGTAAGGCGTGCCCGTCATGGTCGCGCCGGTTTCCGGATGGGTCCACTCCCGCGTGCCCTCGGCCAGGCTGGATACCATTTCCACGGTCATCGGCGTCTGGTCGGAAAACAGCTCGCATTTCATGGTGCCCAGAGTGGTTTCGATAATCATCATATTTGCGGGCTCTCCGCTGGGTTCAGGTTGTTCGGTCGTTTCGCCGCAGGACGCGGCCACAATCAACATGGATAGAGCGGCCGTCCATAGACCCGGTTTCCACATCTTCATACCTCCACTGACTTGGAATGATGGTCTGGCCCCGACTTTCCCATCACGGGGTCATACCGTGAGATGCCCCGCATCCGTCCGGCTGGCGGGGACCGCCGGCCGCTGGCTGCGATAGGGCAGGTTGTGACTCTTCCGGTACTCCCACTGGAGCCGGTGGTGTTCCTTTTCCGTGGATATGAAATCCCATGGCAGCGACCGCTGGTCCGCCATGTCCCCGAGATAATGGGAGATATCCGTCTCCGTTTCCGCCGCCGCGCGTTTCCAGTCTCCGTCCTGCCGCGCGGTTTCCATCAGAAAGCCGCTCAGTTCCCGGCCGCCGCGGGACAGGACAGCCTCGAAGTACGCGGATTTGAGGCTCTCGTGCTTGACGTCCACCCCGGGCGTGCCCCGCAGGGCCTTCCTGATGCGATTCAGCTTGCGCTTGACCTCCCGCGGAGACGCCATGGGACTCCACTGGAAAGGCGTCAACGCTTTCGGCACAAAGGGGTTTATGCTCAACCTCAGCCGCCCGCCCGGATCGCCGCACTCCCGTTGAAGCCGCGCGAGCCGGCGCGTCATCTCGATGAGTTCTTCGATGTCTCCATCGGTCTCCGTCGGCAGACCGACCATGTAGTACACCTTGAGATGCCTGATGCCCTTCTCGAGTATCTTTCGGGCGCCGGTCAGGATCTCTTCCGAGGAAATGGGCTTGTTGATCGCCTTTCGAAGCCGTTCCGATCCGGCCTCCGGCGCGATGGTCATGGTTCGCAGCCCCGTTTTCAGCATCAGGCGAAGCAGGCTGTCCGGGACCAGGTCGACCCGCACCGAAGAAACCCCCACGCGAAGCCCGGTTTCTTCCAGGCCGGCGCAGAGTTCGTCCAGATAGGGATAGTCGCACATGGCCGAACTCACCAGGCCCACCGCTTTGAGCCCTTCCTTGCCCTCGCGCGCCAGGGACGCTTCCTTCGACCGGATGACCTCGAGTATGGTCTCCGGCTTCAGTGCGCGGAATTTGGGATAGACATAGCTCACGGCGCAGAAACGGCAACGCCGGGGACACCCGCGGGAGATCTCGATCAGCAGCATGTCGCCGAACTCGGTATCCGGCGTAAGGACGGCGGAATGGGCGGGGTAATCCTCGAAATCGCGCACCTGCTGCTTGGCAATCCGGCCGGCTGGCGCTGGGACGGCATCCGCGACCAGGGCGGCATCGGCCGGCGGCCCCTCCCGGTCACCTGTGGAAGGCGGTTGCAGGGACGGAACATACATGCCCGGCAACGACATGGCGCGGGCGAAGTGGTGTTCCCGGCTCAGTCCCCGGTCCTCGATATACCGGTCGATATAGGCGTAGGACGCCTCTTCACCGTCTCCAATGATCATCGCGTCCGCGAAATCGGCCAGCGGCTCCGGGTTGATGTAGGTGATCGCGCCACCGACCAGCACGACCGGATCGAAATGCGTCCGGTTTGCCGCGAGAACGGGCACACGGGCGAGTTCCAGAATGCGGATCAGGTTCGGATAATCGTTCTCGAAAGAAATGGAGAAGGCCACGATGTCGCACGAGCCGAGCGGCAGTCCGGATTCCAGCGTAACCAGCGGTTTGCGGGACCTGGACAGTTCTTCCAGGTCGGCGGGTTCCGGGAGAAAGGCCCGTTCACAGACGACGTCGTCCCGTTCGTTCAGGTGCCGGTAGATGGTCTGAAACCCCAGGTTCGACATGCCCAGGTAGTAGGTATTGGGATACACCAGGGCGATTCGCACGGCTGTCCCGCCCTGCTTCTTGTAAATGGTCCCCCGCTCGTGGGCGAGGGTATGTGCCAGGTTCTGTTCGAACATGTCCCATCCACAATGTTGGCCGGCCACAGATTCCCGTCAGGCTGAGCGGCCGCGCATGCCGCCCAGGCGGGCCGTTATCGGCGCACCGGACCCCTTACTCCGGACACAGCGTCCCAACTTGGCCGGCCGCATTCGCCATACCGGGCCGCTCAATCGTGACTGCATCCACCATGGACGGCAAAAATACAGCCCCGGTGCCCGGGTGTCAAGGCTCGCGCCATTGGGGCCGTATCAGGTTCCGACCGCGCCGGATAGGCTTGACATGCCGCTTTGGGACGGTTAGCTTTGCGACGAAAGGCGACCGAACGGAAAACCCGGTTGCGGGGAGCAGGCTAATGGATTCGATGCTACGTCGAAAAACACGAAATCGCACGTGGATACCGATTGGCGCGCTGGCGCTCTGCCTGCTGGCTTTTCCAGGGCAGGATGCCCGAGGACAGCAGGTGGATGCCGAGATCACGGTCCACCTGGAGGCCCTGCCCATTCTGCACCGTGAGCAGATGATGGACTTCGGCAGTGCGCTCTCCGACTATATCGAAGAATGGGACTGGCTGGAAGAAGACCTGCCCGAGCCGGTACACGTGGGATTCGAAGCCATTCTGGCCTTTCTCGGCAGTGCGGTAAAGACCCAGTACGGCTCGCGCCTGACCGTGTACAGCGGCACCGACCTGAAATACCTGGACCGGTGGTGGATATTCGAGTACGAAAGGGAGGATCTGCTTCAGCACGACGATCAACAGTTCCACGCCCTGACGTGGCTGATCGACTATTACGTTCACATCATGATCGGACACGCGTTGGACAAGTACGCGGAATTCGGCGGCGACAGCCACTTTAAGCGCGCCAACGCCATCGCCCTTGATGGACGGTTCAGCAGGGATTTCCAGCGGGGATGGGATGAGCGCCTGGACCTGATCGACGGTATTCTGGCCGAGGACTACCGGCCCTACCGCCTGATCCGAAACCGCTATTACCGGGGACTGGCGGCACAGAAGGGAAACAAGCTGGTGGAAGCCCGCGCCCTCTGCCGCGAGGCGTTGGATCTCATGGTCGAACTCCACGAAAAGAACCCGAGGGACAAGCGGTTGACGGAATTCCTGAACGCCCATTACCTGCAACTGGCGGACGTATTCAGCGCGGAATCGCCCACCGAAGTCCCTGATATCGAATCCTCCATGGAAGCCTACGACCTGCTCATGAAGATCGATCCCGAGCACCGGACGACCTACGAAAAGCACGCGGAGCAGGTGAACAGGTGAGGGAACCGGTCATCGCATGGACCGGGCAGGCCGGGCAGGCTGGGCAGGCCGGGCAGGCCGGGCAGACCGTCACACGGACCGCGCGGGCCATCGCACGGGCCGAGTTGGCCGATCAGGCCTACATGCTGTTCAGGCCGTTTAATCCTCGCGCCGGTGTTTTGCGGACCGGGGGGAACGGGCGGATCGATACGTGGACCTGGTGCTTTGAAACCTGATGCGGCCGCAAGAAGGGCATTGCCACTTACGCTGTTTGTGAAAACTCCGCTTCGCCTCGGTCATGGGTCGGTTGCAGCGGTTGCATCTCATGGTTGAATCTCATCGTTAATAGCAAACAGAAAAGGTCAGGGAATAACGCCAATGAGCATAGTTAACCGCGCGCCAGGAAACCTGGTCCGAGGTCTCCTGTTCCTCATGGCAGGGGTCCTGGGGACTGCCGACGTTCACGGAGCCGAAGGCGAACCGGCGATATGGCGCAAAATGGTCCGGGCCTCGACCACCGTGCACGAGGTCTTTCTCTCGCGTACGCCCCAGATCGTGATCTACGGCAACGGTATCGTCATATTCCGGGACGACGATGCCGGTTCGCTCCACCGGCAGATCGTTTTGAAGGACGATGAAGTTCCCGGACTGTACCTGGTCATGCAGACCACCTTCGGACTGTCCAGCCTGACCAATGAATGGCTCGATAACGAACTGCCCTACGCCAGGAGCATACAGGAGCCATATCGCGAAGACAACGACAAGGTGACCATCTGGATCGGGCTGCACACCCCGCCAAGCCGGCACACGTTCTCGCCCGCGCTGCTCAAGGCCCGTTCCGTCAACGACGTGATCGCCCCGGCGTGGAACGCCATGTACAAGTTCAACAAGTTCCTCGTAGGGTTCACCCATCCCAGGGCCGAACCCTACGTCCCCGACCGCGTCGAGATCGCGGTGCAGAAGCTCCCCCGGTACATGGCGGACCAGTCCGACGAAGCCGTGGACTGGCCACTGGAATCGATAGACCTGGCCGAGGTGAAGGGGAAACGCCCGCGGGGATACCGCACGCTAACCGGACCATCGGCCCGCCAGGCCTACCAGCTGCTGACCGAACACCAGGCGATCCGGTCCGGCGGTCAGGTGTACCTCGTCTGGGTACGCCCGATCCTGCTGCCCTGAGCCGGCGCCGCTAACCCTTCACCGCCCCCAGAGCCAGCCCCCGCACCATGTACCGCTGGACGAATGCGAACACGGCAAGCGCCGGAAGCAGCGCCAGAGTGGCGCCGGCCATCATGCGCCCCCAGTGAATGTCGTATTTGCTGATGAAGTTGTAAAGGCCCACGGGCAACGTGAAAGTAGATTCCGAGTTCAGGAACATCACCGCGAAGAGCAGTTCATTCCAGGCGCCGATGAAGGCGAACAGAAAGGTCGCGATCAGGCCGGGCCTGGTCAGTGGAACGGCCACGCGAAGGATCGCCCCCATCCGGTTGCACCCATCCACCATGGCGGCCTCTTCCAGCTCCGACGGAACTCCGGCGAAAAAGCCCTGCATCATGAGCGTGCAGAACGGAATGTTCAACACGGTATACACGATCATCAGGCTGTAGAGCGTATTGAGCAGCCCGAGCATCCGGAAGATGATGAAGAGCGGGACGATGAGCACCACCACGGGCATCATCTGGGTCGCCAGGAACACCAGGAGCGTCACCTGGCGGCCCCGGAACCGGTAACGCGCGAGGGCGTAACCGCCCAGGACGGAAACAGTCAACGTGCAGGCTGAGGCCAGGCTGGCGACCGTGATGCTATTGGTGAAGAACCGGGGTATGTCGGTGCGCAGGAAGGCTGTGGCGTAGTTCTCCAGCGTAGGCGCAGACGGGAAGTACCGCAAGGGCCAGACGAAGAGCTCCTTCTCGGGCGTCAGGGACGTCGCCACCATCCAATACACGGGAAAGACCGCGAAGAGAAAGAATGCGCAGAATCCGGCAAGCTTCAACAGGCGGTGTACTGGATGGGTTCGGATCATCTTCCCGGCCTCAGATGGCGGCCTCGTCGCCGTAGAAACGCGTGACTCGCAGAAAAAGAGCGGTGAAAATCAGGGAGATTACGGTCAACGCCACGCCCAGAGCGGCCGAATACCCGAAATCCAGGCCCAGGAAGGCCTTCTGGAACACGTAGAGGGACAAGGTCCGGGACGCCCCGGCCGGACCGCCCCCGGTCATGACCCAGATGAGGTCCGCCCAGTTGAATATCCAGATCGCCCGCAGAAGGACCGTTATGACGATGGCCGGCTTCACCATGGGCGCGGTGACGCGCCAGAACGACTGCCAGGCCGTGGCGCCGTCCATGTCGGCCGCTTCGTACAGGCTCGGCGGGATGGCCTGCAGGGCGGCGAAGAGCATGACGGCGAAGAAGGTGACGCCGAACCAGATATTCGCCAGCACGCAGGAGAGCAGGGCCGTTTCCCCGCGGGACAGGAACCCGACTTTCTGATCCAGCAATCCGGTCCGGATGAGCAGGTCGTTTACCAGCCCGAATTCCCCGTTCAGCAGCCATGCCCAGATGATGGCGATCAGGAAGCCCGATATCGCCCACGGCGCGAAAACGACGGCCTGGAAGATCCCCCTGCCCCGGAACCGCGTGCTGTTGAGCAGCAGCGCCAGGCAGAAACCGAGCAGGAACTGAAAGAACAACGAAACGACCACCCAGACCACGGAGTTCCAGAGGCTACGCCAGAAGTACTCGTCACTCGCCATGGTGATGTACTGGTCCAACCCAACAAAGGGCGTGTTGAGGGGATCCATGAGTTGATATTCGCGCAACGAAAGCAGGAACACCGTTGCCATGGGGTAGAACATAAAGCCAGCGATGAGCAGGTAGGCCGGCGTGAGGAGCAGGTAGGGTTCGGCTTTTTTCATGGGTCGGCCGTATAAAAGTGGCTGGCGGTCGTACTACGCGTTACCAGGCGGACTACGCGTTACCGGGCGAGCGGACTGCACGCTGGCGGGCAAGCAAACTGCGCGCTGCCGGGCGAGCATACTGCGCGCTGCCGGGCGGGCGGACTGCACGCTGCCGGGCAAGCGGACTGCGCGCTGCCGGGCGAGCGGACTACGCGTTACCAGGCGGGCGCGGCGTATCGGGACCGTGCCGGTCCACATAACGCCGCTGGGCCCGGTCCAGGAAGTCGGCCAGCCGGTCGAGCGTTTCTCGGGGAGACTGCTGTCCCAGGAGCATCTTCTGCTGTTCTTCGGTGACCAGCACCTCGATGAATTCGCCCATTTCGGGCAGGTAGCTCGGGTACCAGTTCTGCAGCATCTTTGCATCGGTGGCCATGTCCATGAACGGCCGCAGGAATCCCTGGCCGAACCAGGGCTCGTCCATGCCCTGCTTCACCGTCGGCAGCACGCTCGCGTCCTTGCTGTATTCGATAAGCTGTTCCGGCGACATCATCCATTCGTAAAACGCCAGGGCGTCGTCCGGGTTCTTCGCGCCGCGGGAGATCGAGAGGATCCAGATGTCGTTGGAAGCCACCTGGGCACGTGGACCGGCCGGCATGGGGGCGGTGATCAGGGATGATTCGTCCATGCCGTGGTCCAGGCAGGTGCTCACGACTTCCGGGTCCTGCACGATGCAGCCGCAGACCCCGGACCAGAAGCCCTGCACCAACTCGTTGTAGCCCCAATTCACCGAGTCCGACGGTGTCAGCCCGTCCTGGTAGATATCATTCCAGAATGCCAGCCCTTCCACGTGCTCCGGGCTGCGTATAATGCAGTTGTGGTCCCCGTCGAACCACTCGTTCGTACCGGAGAACTCCTCCAGGATGGGCCACCAGGACCAGAAACCGCCCCGGGCGCCGCGCAGGGCGTAACCGTAACGGTCCCGGCCCCGGTCCGTGATCCCCTCCAGAAGCTCGCGCCACCCGGAACGGGTCTTCGCGGGTTCCAGTCCCCGCTCCTCCAGCCACTTCCTGCGATAGAACATGGCTCGCGTCGTCAGCTCCAGAGGCAGCCCGTAGACCCGGCCGTCCTCGATGGCCGTGCTGCTCTCGCACCGGAGAAGAGCCGTCCTCGTGAAGGCGCCGCGATGGGGCCACGTAGCGTACCAGTCCGTCAGGTCCTCGATGGCGCCCATGGCCCGGAACTCGGCCATCCACTGGCCCGTCGCCGTAATTATGTCAGGCGGGTTTCCGCCGGCGATCATCGTCAGCAGCTTGGCATGACCCTGGTCCCATGGCACGGGGATCAACTCCACGCGCAGGTCGTCGCGCATGGCCATGAAGCCCTCGGCCTGCCGGGACAGGGCGACGTTCTTCACTTCGCCCATCGGACTGAAGACCGTGACGGTCCTGCGACCGTCGCCGCCTCCGCAGCCCAGGACGGCCGCACCTGCGACGGCCGTTCCGCTGATTCGCATCATGTCGCGCCGGGTAATGCGACGGCGTCTCATGTGAGTTTTCGCCTGATGGCCCATCGTGACGGTTTCCTTTTCCTGTGGTGTTGCATTGGCCAACTTGGACGAGCCGACGGTGTCCGGCCGTTTCCATTGCGCCGGACGGCCCCGACGCCTGGACGGCTCTGACGGTCAATTACGGTGGTTGGTCCGACCGTTTCCATTGCGCCGTACGGCCCCGACGCCTGGACGGTTCAGACGGGCAATTACGGAGGACGGTCCGGGCGATCCCGATGGTCCGGGCAGTCCCGATGGTCCGGGCGGTCCGGCGACTTACACCGGAGGCCTGGGCGTATCCGGCCCGTGACGGTCCACGTACTTCCTC
>CAZZNP010000047.1:7864-11752 GCA_964655785.1 uncultured Gemmatimonadota bacterium | reverse complement strand
GACTTACACCGGAGGCCTGGGCGTATCCGGCCCGTGACGGTCCACGTACTTCCTCTGGGCCCGCGTCAGGAAACCGGCCAGCCGGTCGAGGGTTTCCTGCGGCGACTGCCTTTTCAACAACATATTCTGGTGCTCCTCGGTCGTCCGCACCTCGAGAAATTCACCCATCTCCGGCAGGTAGTTGGGATACCAGTTCTGAATGATGGCCGGATCGCTGACCATTTCCACGAAGGAACGGTAGAGACCCTGGCCGAAATGTGGGTCCTCCAGGGCCGCGGCGAAGGGCGGGATCATGTTGACGTCCCTGCAGTACCGAAGCCGCTGTTCGGGCGCCATCAGCCAACTCAGGAAGGTCCAGGCTTCGTCCTTGTGCGGGGTGGCAGACGACATGGACGTATATCCCCCGTCGGACAGGGCCACGCGAGCCCGGGGACCGGCGGGCATGACCGTGATGGTGAGGGTATCCTCGTCCAGCCCGTGCTCCAGGCAGGTGCGGACCACCTCGGGATCCTGCTCCATCGTGCCGCACAGGCCCGACCAGAATCCCTGCACCAGTTTGTTGAAGCCCCAGTTCAGCGAATCGGGCGGTGCGAGGCCGTCCTGGTAGAGATCGTTCCAGTAGGATAGTCCCGCCAGGTGGTCCGGACTGTTGATGATGCACCGGTGGTCTTCGTCGAACCAGGCATTGGTCCCGGCATATTCCTGGGCGATGGGCCACCACGACCAGAAACCGCCCCGGGCGCCGCGCAGGGCGTATCCGTAGCGCTGACGTTCCGGATCCGTGATTTTTTCGAGCAGGACGCGCCACTCCTCGCGCGTTTCCGCCGGCTTCAGTCCATGTTCCTCCAGCCACTCGGCACGGTAGAACATGGAGCGGACGGCCACTTCCGCGGGCAGGCCGAAGACCTGATCGCCGTCGAAGGCCATGGTCGACCGGGTCAGCCTTTTCACCTGTTCCGTGTAGCCCTGAAGGTGGGGCCAGTCCCGCGTCCACGGACCGAGGTCCTCGAGGGCGCCCATGGCGCGGAATTCGGTCATCCACCAGCTGGGAATGGACATTACGTCAGGAGGCGCCCCTCCCAGTATCGCCGTGAGATACTTCGAATGGGCCTGGTCCCAGGGCACTTTCACGTGCTCGATCCGGATACCGGGGTGGATCTCCATGAACTCGGCGATCAGTGGCTCGAGGGACCGGTGCTTCTCCCGTGTCAGGGCGGTCATGAAACGCAGGGGCGTCCGGTCGTCCCCGTTCCCGGTGCAACCGAGCACGGCCGCGCCGATAAGCGCGCTCCCTCCGATTTTCAGGGCGTCGCGGCGGGACAGATTCTTAGCGTGTGAAATCTTTGACATGGGAAGGATGGGGCGCCGTTTGGGTCTTCAGATCCGCCGTGATGCCAGACGTTCGCAGCCCGCCGCGCCGCGGACTACCATTTCTCGAGTTCGAAGGTCATCGCCGCGAAAGAGAGCGGGGGCAGGAAACTCTGTACCCTGCCGCCGGCGACCTTGATCTCGTCGAAGGGCCGTTTGCCGACCAGGTCTGGCTGCTCAAACGAATTGGCGGCCTTCGGATCTTCGCCGCCTGTGAGGATCTCGGCGCTGACCAGCGACTCGATCGGCCGGTCCTCGATCACGATGCGCAGGGGCACGGCGGTATCCGTGCTGCGGTTCGTGGCGAAGACGTGCAGCTTGCTGTCGTTCTGAATCATGGCGGCGTCTATATAGTTTGCCCGGCCGTATTGCTCGCTCCCGTAACCCGCGCCATCCACGTGTGTCCGGAGCGAGATGCCTTCGCGCCGGCCCGCGTACATCGTAAAGGGATGGTAAATGGACTGGACCAGCAGTTCGTCTCCCCGTGTGATGAGCGGGGCGATGACGTTGACGATCTGGGCGATGTTCGCGATCCGAACCGAATCCGCGTGGCGCACGAAGCTGTTCAGGAAGCCGGCCACGACCAGGGCGTCTTCCAGGTTGTAGACTTCTTCCACCAGGTGGGGGGCGAATTTCCCCTCTCCGTCCATTTCGCGGTTCTTGTACCAGACGTTCCATTCGTCGAAGCATAAATACGTGCGTTTCGGGCTTCGGCGCTTGGCCTGGACGAAACGGCACACCGCGTCCATTTCCTCGATCTGCTGGTCAATGGAATTCGTGACCGCCAGGTAGTCGGGCGTATCGTCCTTCGGATTGCCCACGTATCGGTGCAGGCTGATGTAGTCTGCGTAATCGCCCAGGTAATCGAGGACCTGCCGGTCCCATTCCATGTATGTATCGAACATGTCCACGGAGCAGGAACCGCAGGCGACCAGCTCGATACGCCGGTCCGCGTCCTTCATCATCTTCGCGGCCTGCTGGGCCCGGATCGCGTACTGGTCCGCCGGCACGTGCCCGAGCTGCCAATGGCCGTCCATCTCGTTGCCCAGGCACCACAGGGCGACGTCATACGGCATCTCCTCGCCATTGGCCGCCCGGAGGTCGGCGTAACGCGTGCCCGCGGGGCAGTTGCAGTATTCGACCCAGTTCCGGGCTTCCTCGGGCGTTCCCGTGCCCAGGTTGACCGCGAGCATGGGCTGCCAGTCCATTTTCCGGCACAACCTGATGAATTCGTCCGTACCGAAGGCGTTCGGCTCTACGCTCTGCCAGGCGAGTTCACGCACCGTGGGACGCAGTATCTGTGGCCCCACACCGTCCATCCAGTGGTAACCCGACACGAAGTTTCCCCCGGGGTACCGCATGACGGTCATGGCCTGTCGTTCGAGCGCATCCAGGACGTCCTTCCTGAATCCGTTCTCGTCCGCGTGCGCGCAGTCCGGGTCGTAGACACCCTCGTAGACGGCCCGGCCGATATGCTCCAGGAATCCTCCGAAGATCCGTGGGTCGACAGGCGCGATCTGAAACCTGGTGTGGGCGTATAGTGTCGTTTGTCGCATTCGGGGCGCGCTCCCTGCTCAGTGGTTTCGCACCTGCGCGGTAGTTTTATAGTGCATCTTGGCTACGGCGGGCAGCTTATCCACGCCGTGGCGTTCGACGTATTTCCTGGCTGCGGTAACGACCTGCGCGCCGGCGCCCTTGGGAAGCGGCAGGCCGGCCTCGTTCGACAGCCTCTCCAGGTACTCCAGGAACCGGTCCCTGGCGAGGATGGATGCCGCGGCGACGGCCAGGTAACGCTCTCCCCGGTGTTCCTGGATCAGTTCGATCTCCCGGCCCTTGTTCTTGAGCCGGGACCGAATGTAGTTCTCGTTTCCGAACCGGTCCGCCACGGCCAGATCACAGGGAAAACTGTCCCGCAGGCTCTCGATGGCGCGGGCGTGGGCCCAGGCCAGGAGATGGTTGAGGTTCCTGCCTTCCCGCCGGAAATCCTCGTACAACGTGTTGTATCGCTCCGGAGGTATGATCACCTCGCGGTAACGATCGACACAGATACGCCGGATCCCGGCCGCCAGTTCACGGCACCTCCCGTCGGCCAGTTTTTTCGAATCCCGGACGCCCAGCGCCGCGAGTTTGTCCCGGGTCCCCGTTTCCACCATGACGCCGCCGACCACCAGGGGACCGAAATAGTCGCCCTTGCCGGACTCGTCCGTGCCGATATGAGGCAGGGGAAGCTTCCGCGTCTTCTCACCTGCCGATCCATTGTTTCCCGCTTCTCCGGTATCGCCCACGTAGGGAGACAGTACGTGCAGGATCACCCGGAGCAGGTGTTCCGCCCGGCCCTGGACCATCAGCGTCCCTTTCTGGTACTGCTTGAGGACCAGCCGTTCTTTCTCGTCTTCGAAAACCAGCACCCAGTCGCACCAGTCCTCGGTCCGGCGTTCCGTGGGACCAAGCCCCTCCAGGGCCTCTAATATCCCGCGCCGGTTGCCGGCATCGGGGACATTGTATCTACGGGAGACGGGT
>CAZZNP010000047.1:5559-7764 GCA_964655785.1 uncultured Gemmatimonadota bacterium | reverse complement strand
CGTAGGATCGCGCGCCGGTCGGCGTATGGCCGCGTTCACGGAGACGCTAGGCGGGATCGTCGCCGGATCGCCACGGAATCGGTATGTTCAGTTGCTGAAGCTTGGCTTCGAGTTCGTCCCGCTCCCGGCTGCGGCGAAGCGCCCCGGACTTCGATACGAACCGGTACTTCACCAGCAGGCGCTCGACCTTTTTCTCGTCTCCCCCCTGGATCGCCCGGATGATCTCCCAGTCCAGGTGAGTCAGTTGCATGGCGTTCACGCTGTAGTCGAGAAAGGCCTGCCACGCCTGGGGACACCATGCGGACACGATTCGGTCTCCGATCAGTTGGGCGTACTGCCGGATCTCCCACTGGGCGTGTTCGTCCATGCGCAGGAGCAGAAACCGGAGCAGGTTCAGCAGATTGACCTTCCAGTAGGCTTCCGTGTACGTGGAAAGGGGAAGGTCTTTCCGGGCCTGCTCCCGGGCGATGCCGGCCGCGATGCGTTCCTCGTAGCGGGCGCGGGCGGACTCCTGGAGTTCCCGTTCCTTCTCACTGAAATAGGCGCCCTCTTTCTCATCGACGAAACCACCGCTGCCCTGCCGGTTGCCCTGAGCCTGGAACCGCCAGGCATCGGGGGACGTCGTCTGGGTCGCGTCGATCGCCAGCGAGTATCGGGTGCTGTATTCGTTGACGGAAGCCGTCCGGTGACGGATCCACTGCCGCCAGCAGTCCATGGGCACCCGGAGGTGCAACTTGATGTCGCACATCTCGAAAGGGGTGGTATGCTGATGCCGCATGAGGTAACGGATCAGCCCCCGGTCCTGGTGGATCTGCCGGGTACCTTCGCCGTAGGATACGCGGGCGGCCTGCACGATGGAATGATCGCTGCCCATGTAGTCCACGACGCGGACGAACCCATCGTCGAGCACCTTGAAGGGAACGCCCAGGATCTCGTCCAGTTCGGGCACGGTCGGACGGTCGAGATGTTGCGCTTCGATCTGCTCGGGTACTTCGGGTTCTTCGGACACGGCATCCCGTAGTTGAGAGGAATCGTTTTTAAGGGAAGAATTCGACGTCCATCCCTGGTTTCAAACCGGAGTCTACCCGGTTTCCAAACCGGAGCTTACCCCTTTTCAAATCGGGGTTTGTACCGATTCCAAACCGGATTTTATCCCGTGGAACGGACAACGTGACTTTAACCGGACCGGGAAATACTGTCAAGGCATTTTGTGAGCGCGGAGTAGGGTCCGGAATCAGGTGCTTCCTCACGTTTTTGTCGTTGCGCCGGCTTCCCACCGGGCTATCTTCTGGTGCATATACTCCTGCTCGTCCCATGATCATATCTTACCGCGTGGAAGGGGATCAAATCTTACCGCGTGGAAGGGGATCATCATGGCCGAATCACCGGCCTTCTCGACCATGAGCGAAGAAGAACAGTACCTGTACGACCTGCAGGGATTCCTTCATGTCCGGGGTTTCCTGACCGGGGACGAAGTAGGGGCGATGAACGAGGCGCTCGACGCCAATCCGGACCGGCTGGGATCCTACGATGGGCCAAACGACCTGAGCGGGGACTGGCGGGACAGGCCCTTCGAGGGTACGCAGGCGCCCTTCCGGCACTACGAGGGCATGCTGACCTGGCCGCAGCCCTGGTGCCGGCCCTTCCGCGATCTCCTGGCCCATCCGAAGATCATTCCCTATCTGAACACCCTGTTCGGCCGCGGCTGGAAGCTCGACCACGGCGTCGACGTGCTGATCGCCGAAGAGGGCTGCGAAGGGCTCAAGATCCACGGTTCCGGTAACGCGACTTTCAATGGATCGCGCTACTACCATTACCACAACGGAAGCATGCGGTCCGGCCTGGTTGTTTGTCAGTTCGCCCTGGCGGACGTGGACCCCGGAGCGGGCGGCCTCTGCGTCATACCGGGCAGCCACAAGGCCAACCTGCCCTGCCCCGAGGACATCCTGACCTGGGAAGCCAACCAGGACCTGGTCCATCACATCGTGCAGAAGGCGGGCGACCTGGTAATCTTCAACGAGGCGACCGCCCACGGCACCCTGCCCTGGCACGGCAGCCATGACCGGCGGGTCGCCCTGTACCGGTATACGCCCAAGTATCTACACTACGCCGGCGGTATCTACGAAGCCACCCTGCCCGAATGGACCTCGGAGCTCACCGAGGCGCAGCGCGCCGTGCTCGAACCGCCCTATATCTACCATCACC
>CAZZNP010000047.1:0-5459 GCA_964655785.1 uncultured Gemmatimonadota bacterium | reverse complement strand
GCGCCTCTACCTGGAAGCCTGCGCGAAAGAGGATCCGGGAGATGGCAGCTTGATACGGGCAGCTTTGAATGATATCGCTCGATCGGGAAATATGAGTTGGCTTGCCCGAGAGATAGGAATGAGCCGGGAAGGGTTGTACAAGGCCCTGTCGGAAAACGGCAATCCGGCGTTCTCCACGGTTGTTCGTATTGTACGTGCCCTGGGACTTCATGTGCGGTTTACGGTGTAATCCGGTTACGTATCTGCATAGCATAACGTCTGAAATCGAAACCGAAATCAAGGTTACCGCTCGAAAGATCAAAAAATGTACAATTTTCAAGGAAAAACTGCCCTTGTCACCGGCGCGGGTGGGGAACGGGGCATCGGCCGGGCCGTAGCCGCGCGGTTAGCCCGGGAAGGAGCCGACGTCATCGTCAGCGATCGGGTCGCCAATCCCTATCCCGACGATTCGAAGGATTGGGAGGGCCTGCCTTCGGTGGTGGAGGAGATCGAGGCGGCGGGACGCAGCGCCGAGGCGATCCTGGCCGACGTCTCAAAAGCCGATCAGGTGGATAACCTTGTAAGCCGCGGGATCGAACGGTTCGGCCGTATCGACATCCTCGTGAACGGCGCCGGTTCCCTGCCGGGCAAGGACCGGGTCCTCGTGGTCGATATGGAGGAAGAAGCCTGGGACAAGGAGATGAACGTCAACGCCAGGGGCGTGTTCCTCATGTGCCGGGCCGCGGCGCGCCACATGATCGAACGGGGGCGCGGCGGCAAGATCATCAACATCGCCTCCACGTCAGGCAAGATCGGGCGCAAGCGGTTCTCCGCCTACTGCGCTTCCAAGGCCGCCATCATCCGGTTCACCCAGGCCCTTGCACTGGAGCTCGGTCCCCACGGGATCAACGTAAATTCCGTGTCGCCCACCGCGGTCGATACCGAACGCGTGGGGTTCATCGCCGAGGCCGTGTCCGATGGCGCCGTCCGGGGCAGATCGTGGAAGGACAGCGAAGCCCACAGGGAGTTCATACAAGAAAAGACCGATATCTCTCCCCTGGGCCGGGTAGCCCGGGGAGAGGACGTTGCGCAGACCGTCGCCTTCCTGGCCTCGCCGGAATCGGATTACCTCACGGCCGTGGACCTCGTGGTGGCGGGCGGCGCGGAGATCTTTTGATGGGCGGCGCGTCTCGCCCTCGTCACACCCAGACGCCGTGAGCGGCGCTGGCTTACTAAATACCAAGGAATCAGGATGAACGCTCGCAAACCCCGGCTGGACGGCAAGGTGGCCGTCGTGACGGGCGCAGGCACGCAAAGCGACGTGGCGGGCACCGGTCAGGCGACCGCCGTGCTCCTCGCCCGGGAAGGCGCGAAGGTGCTGCTGGCGGATCGAAGCGGGGAGAACGCCAGCCGGACCCTTGCCGCCATCGAGAAGGAAGGGGGCACGGCGTCGGTTTTCACCGGAGACGTGACCCGGTCGGCGGACTGCCGGGCCATGGCCGAAACCGCGGCAGGCCGGTACGGCGGTCTTCACATCCTCTTCAACAACGTGGGTCTCAGCTATCCCGGTACGGTGGTGGACGTGCGCGAGGAACACTGGGACGAGATCATGGCGGTGAACGTCAAGGCCATGATGCTCGCGAGCCGGTACGCCATACCCGCGATGATGGACTCCGGGGGCGGTTCCATCATCAACGTGGCGTCCATCGACGGTTTCCGGAGCGGATGGTCCTACAACGTCGCCTACGAAACCTCCAAGGGCGGGGTCATCGCCCTGACCATCAACATGGCGGTCCAGCACGGCAGGGACGGGATCCGCGTGAACTGCATCGCACCCGGGCACCTGCACGGGGCCTTCACCGCCGGTCTATCGGAGGAACACCGGGAACTGAGACGGCGTTCCACGCCACTGGGCACCGAAGGCACGGCCTGGGACGTAGCCCACGCGGCCGTCTTCCTGGCCGCAGACGAGTCCCGCTGGATCACGGGAGTCACGCTGCCGGTCGACGCCGGCTCCTCCATCGCGCTGCCCCTGTCTGTCCTGCCCAGGGACGAGGGCGGGATACTGCCGGACAGCGGGAGCGCCCGGTTTTAATCGAAGGCGCGCTTCCGACATTTCGACAGTAAAATCTCCCGATCCGCATTGCCTCACTCCGGCACGTAGGCCGTCGGCGCCATGGCATCGATGTCCGTGGCCACGTCGACTACGACCGGGCCGTCCGCCGCGACGGCTTCCTCCAGCGCCGGCCGAATCAGCGCCGGGTCCTCAACGCGTATCCCGATACAGCCCATGGACCTGGCAACGCCGGCGAAATCCACGTCCTCGAAGACCCAGAGGTCGTCCGAACCCTGGTCCCGACCACCGCTCGCTCCTTCGAACGCGTCGCGACACTGGTTGAAGGAACGGTTGTTGTTGATCACCGTAACGGTGTTGATGCCGAACCGGGCGGCCGTTTCCAGCTCCCCGAGGTGGTACCAGAACCCGCCGTCGCCGGTGAAGCAGATAACGGGGCGGTCCGGCGCGGCGCACTTGGCGCCCATGGCCGCGGGGAAGGCCCAGCCCAGGGACCCGGCGCAGCGCAGGTAAGTCTGCCCGGGCTGCGTGATTTCGATCATGGTCCCCGTCCAGATGCCGGCGTGGCCCGTGTCCGAGACAAGTATGGCGTCCGGCGGCAGGAATTCGGTGATCTCGCGGCACAGGCGCTCGGGACGGATCGGTACGGCGGCGGAACCGAGCAGCCCTTCGAACTCGGCCTGCCAGGCACCCACGAGCGACCGTACCCTGCCCGTCCACGCCGGCCTTTCCGGCACGGGATCGACGGCTTCGACCAGTCGCTGGAGCGTCACCTTCGCGTCGCCCTGGATGGCGACTTCGGCGGGATAGTTGCGGCCGATCTGGGAGGGATCCATGTCGATCTGTATGGTCACCGTCCCCGGCCTGGGAATCTGCCAGAAATGGGTGACCTGGCCGCCGGTATGGCTGCCGACGAAAATCACCAGGTCGGCCTCGTTGACGATCTCGTTGGCGCATTTTCGGGAATAGGTGCCCACCACCCCGGCCGACAGAGGATGGTGCTCGGGGATCGCGCCCTTGGCATTGAGCGAGGTCGCCACGGGGAGCGACAGCTTCTCCGCCAGTCGGACCACCTCGGCCTGCGCACCGGACGCGGTTACGCCGCCTCCGGCCACAATCACCGGCCGCTCGGCTTTCGCGATGCGCCGCGCCGCCTCTGCTACTCGGCCGGGCTCGGGTTCGGGACGGAAAGCCGGGTATTGGCGGAAAGAAGATTCGACAGTCACCTCGGCATCCAGTTTCGATCCGGCCGCGAGATCGCCGGACAGACCCAGGAAGTCCAGGTGGACCGGACGGGGCGCGCCCGTGGTGGCCTCGCGGAAGGCCTGTCGCAGCAGGAAGGGAATCTGTTCCACGTCGTCTACGTAGGCATTGAATTTCGTGACCGGATCGTAGAGGGGCCGGTGATCGATTTCCTGGTAGGCCTGCCGGTAGAGGTAGTGGGGCATCCAGCGTCCCGTAATGGCGATGACCGGCGAACAGGCGAGCCAGGCGTCCTGGAGACCGGCGGCCAGATTGGCCGCGCCCACGGACTGCGCCATGGCGATGCCGGGACCCCGGGCGACCCGCGCGTAACCGTCTGCCATATACGCTGCGGCCTTTTCGGAATGGCACCTGATTCGCCGTATACCCAGGTTCTCCATTTCCACGAGAGCGCCGTCCAGGACGTAGGGTACGTGGAAGACAGTCCTGATCCCGTAGCCATGCATCATTTCCGCAATGAACCGGAAGCCGGTCATTTCAGGCATTGGTCCTTCCTTTATTCGAATCGGTACCCGGTCTGCACACACAAACAAACCATCGCAGGGCTATCCACACGGGTACAACCAGCCGATCCATACGGACCGGGCTATTGGGTCTGATTGTAGATTCTTAAATTGTAATATCTTAAAAGGAATACAAAATAAAAAAGGGCGGTTGGGAAACCGCCCTGTTCGATCCAAATAGCGGGGGGAGGATTTGAACCTCCGACCTTTGGGTTATGAGCCCAACGAGCTACCAGACTGCTCCACCCCGCGTCGTCTATCCTGTAAATATACGGTTCGCGCGGCTACTGTCAACTGCTTTTTGCCGAGTGAGGCGTGTCCGTCATCGCCGAACCGTCGGTGATGCCGCACCCCGCGAAGAGCGTGCGATGCACCGCCATATCGTGTTCCAGCGTATAGTCGGGCTCCTTCTCGCCGGATATACAGGCCGCGAGTTCGGTAAGCAGCGAAGGCGGTCCCGGGGGCGTGGGAACGGTCAATTCCCGCCATCCCGTTTCGTAGTGCTCGAAGGGTTGTTTCAGGGACAGCGTCAGGTTGTTCGATCCGATCGGCGTATGGATGGCCGTTCCCCCGGTGCCGTACAGCTCGATCCGGCGTGTCAGGCCGCTTTCCACGTGCATGGACGCGGTGTCGATCGTGCCCAGTCCGCCGTTGTCGAACTGGTGGACGACTACCGCGTTGTCCACGTGCTTCCGGTCGCCGTAATGACTCGCGAGCGTGGCGTTCACCTGCCGCGGCACGCCCATGAACGTCACCATGATGTCGACCAGGTGGCCGGCCATCTCGAAGTAGAGGGACCCCTTGTACGAGTCGAGTTCCTCCACCAACCGGGCGTGGTAGGCCATGGGCTTCGGGATGTGCCCCCTGAAATAGAAGAGATCGCCCAGGGCGCCGGCCCTGCAAAGCCGGATCATCTCTGCGATCGCCGGGTTGTATCGCCACATGTAGGCCATTTGTAGATACAGGTTCCGGCGCCGGGCCGTGGCGTGGAGACGCTCGAGCCGGACCATGTCCACGCCCGCCGGCTTCTCGAGCAGCACGTGCTTGTCCGCCTCCAGCGCCCGTTCGGCGTAATCCAGGTTCTCCGATACCCGCCCCTCGCAGATGATCGCCTCCGCTTCGCTGTCCAGCGCTTGCTCGATCGATTCGAAAACGGGAATGTCCGGGAGATCCGCCGCCCAGTCGCCCAGCTTGGCATCACGGATCGCGGGTTCCGGCTCGTAGGCGCCCACGAGCTGGAACTCGCCGGGCCGGCTGACCGCGTCGCGGATGTGCATGCCGGTATGGCTGTGCCACAGGCCCAGGTACGCAAATTTCAGGGGCATCGAGGTTCCTTTCTTCGGCCGGACGGGCCGCTAAGGCCGGACGGGCCGCTAAGGCCGGGCCCGTGGACGAGCCGGCCGCGGATTGCCGTTGTACGTTCCAACACAATTCGGCCGGACCGGCCCCGTGACCGGGACGGCCGCCAAGGCCGCGGATCACTGCCGAACGTTGTGAATCACTTCGGCCGGTTTCATGCCGGCGGTCTTTAGCGTTTCGCGGGTGATCATGACGCAAGTCAGAACATATACGGCGAGCACGGGCAGGGCAACCAGTAACGGGGAAACATCCGCCCGGTACGCGTATTGGGCGATCCAGCG
>CAZZNP010000046.1:0-27614 GCA_964655785.1 uncultured Gemmatimonadota bacterium | reverse complement strand
AAGGTGACCGGCGCGTCCAGGGGCAGTTCCATTTCACGGCCCGTGACGAGACCCTCGGATCGTATCACGACGTTCAGGTGATTGGGCAGATGGGTCTCGTCGAAACCCGATATCTTCCCGATTTCTTCCTGCCGGATGGTAACCGCGTCTCCACACAGCAAGAGCCCCGCTTCCGACACCTCCGCAAACCCGATGTAGGCGGTCCGGTTCACTGTCGAACCCGGTCCGGCGCTTTCTTCGTCGGTGCGGATGAGTTCCAGGACGTCTCCCCGCTTAACCGCCCGGGAAAGCTGGGGGATCAGGTTCAGCCCCCGGTCCTCGGTGATCAGGTCCAGGACGGCGAAAAGCCTCGCCGACAGTTCCGTCTTGCTCGAATAGTGCGATCGGTTGACCCGTCCCTCGACGTGAGGATCCCGGGAGCCCGCCATGTCCTTCCCCTTCCGTGAAATCGAACGAGGCCGCGAAATCGGATGAGGCCGTTTACTTTCGACTGAAGTCCGCCAGCAGGACGCCGATTTCATCCTGCGTTCGACGGGCCGTCGACGACGGGCCGACGAAGTTGTTCATCATGATCGAGAAGATCAGGGGTTCGCCGTCCCGGGTATATACGTAACCGCTCAGGCAACTCACGCCGGTCAGGGTGCCGGTCTTCGCCCTGAGATTGCCCATGGCCGCCGTGTCCTTCATCCGGTTTCTCAGTGAGCCGTCCACCCCGGCGGTGGGCAGCGCCTCCCGGAAGGCGTTGCCGATCGAGGCATCGTGGTACGTTGCCGTCAGGAGATCCACGATCTGGTCGGGAGATACGTAGTTGTACCAGGATAGGCCGGATCCGTCCGCGAACCGGTAGGCGTCGGCGTCCAGGCCGATATAGTCCGTCAGGACCCGCCTCAGCTCGGCCAGCCCGTCCGAGGACGAGCCCGGTTCGCCCGTCGCGTGCCGTCCCATGGTCTTCAAGAGCAGTTCGGCGGTCAGATTGTCGCTGTCCTTGAGCAAACGGGCCAGCGCCTCCGTCACCGGCGGTGACCGGTAGGTCGCCACCGTCCGTGCGCGCGTCGGCGTGGTGCCCTTTCGCACCGGCCCCGTGACCCGGACGCCGCGGGCCTGCAGCAGGTCGCGGAACAGTTTCCCCGCGTACAGACCGGGTTCCTCGACGGACCGGAAGTACACCTGCTCGTCCGCATCCATGCCGACTTGCCCGCCTATCGTGATCCGGTTGGACCGCGCCGGCCAGTCCCGCTCGACCGTGAGCGGTTCGGCGGCGGTGGTATCCCCCGCCACCGCCGTCCGGGCGCTGACTTCGAAAGTAACGGCCGCCGTCGGCGGTTCGACGCGAACCGTTACGGGCGCGCCCACGACGGCGCCGGGCGAAACGCCAATCTTCACGCTGTTGCGGTTCACCGAAAGCGCACTCAGGGAGGCGGAATAACTGTACTGCACGTCGTCCCACATCCAGCCCTCTCCGTAAGGCTCCCCGTCCAGGTATCCGTCGTCGACGACGATGTCGCCCGCGATCACCCGCGTCCCGCCGCTCCCGGCAACGGCGGCGGCCAGGCTGTCCAGGTGCGCCGAGTCCAGCATCGAGTCGCCGCGCCCGAGCAGGTACAGCGACGTGTGCAGCGTATCGCTTTCTGCGTAGGCGTCGCCGTCGGCGAACACGCTCGTCATGTAGCGATAGCCGGGTCCCATGGTCCGCAGGACGGCCAGGGCGGTGAACAGTTTCGTGTTTGACGCGGGATGGAACAGTCCGTCGGAGTGCCGCGAGAAGAGCGTCCGGCCGGTGACGGGCGAGACGACCTTCACCCCTACGGTCATGGGCGCCAGTTCGGGGCGGTCAAGGATGCCGCGTATGTCCTCCGCCAGCCGGCGTTCCGCTCCGGAGGGCCCCCCGCGGAACTGCAGGGGACCGCCGCAGGCGAGGGCGAGCAGGGCCAGGATCAGCAGCAGGATTCCGGCGGGTGCGGCAGGCGTCTTCATGGCAGCGTCCGGTCGATCGCCCGGACCACGTCGTCGTAACGGGCGGGAAGCTCCAGGGGGGTCTGCCCGTGTTTCACGTCGACGTCGTCCAGCCGGTTCTCATGGTATCCGACCTTGAAGTCGGTGAACTTCAGCCCGTTCGCGGTGGATATGATGATGACGCGGTCCGAAGACCGGATTTCACCCCGCTCGACCATTTTGAAGAGCGCGGCGAGCGCGACGCCCGTGTGCGGACAGTTGTAGAGTCCCGTCAGATCGCCGCGGGCCGAGGCGTTGGCGATCTCGTCCTCGGTGGCCTGTTCGACCAGGCCGTCGAATTCCCTCAACACACGGACCGCGCGTTTGTAACTGACGGGGTTGCCGATCTGAATGGCGCTGGCGACGGTCTTGTCCGCATGGACGGGCGCGTATTCGCTGAATCCCGTCAGGTAGCTCTGGTAAAGGGGATTGGCCCGTGCGGCCTGGGCGCAGACGATGCGCGGCCGCTTGTCGATCAGCCCGAGTTCTTCCATCATCAGGAACCCCTTGCCCAGCGCGGAGACATTGCCCAGGTTCCCGCCGGGTATGATGATCAGGTCGGGCACTTCCCAGTCGAACTGCTGGCATATCTCGATCCCGATCGTCTTCTGGCCCTCCAGGCGAAGGGAGTTCATGGAATTCGCCAGATAGATGCCCTCGTTTTCCGCCACCTGCTGGACGATCTCCATACATCCGTCGAAGTCCGTATCCAGCGACAGGGTCAGCGCGCCGTGGGATATGGGCTGTATGAGTTGCGTGACGGACACCTTGTCCCTGGGCAGGAACACGATGGCCGGGATGCCCGCCGAGGCGCAGTAGGCCGCCAGCGAAGCCGACGTGTCTCCCGTCGAAGCGCAGGCGATCCCCCGGATGGACTTGCCTTCCGCGATCATCTGGTTGACCATGGAGACCAGCACGGTCATGCCCAGGTCCTTGAACGAGCCGGTGTGGTTGTTACCGCACAGTTTCACCCAGAGGTCGCCGAGGCCGAGCTGCTCGCCGAGCCGTTCGGCCCAGAACAGGTTACTGCCGCCCTCGTAAATGGAGACGACGTGCTGGTCGTCCACCGCGGGACAGACCCATTCCTTCTTTCCCCAGACCGAGCTCCCGTATGGGTACTCGGTTCTCCGGTAACGCTCGTCGAACAATTTCATCCAGCCCGCGGCGCCGCGAGCCCTGAGACTTTCGAGGTCGTGGACGACGTCGAGCAGTCCCCCGCAGACACGGCATCGGTAAACGATTTCATTCAGTGGATAGGTTTCGCTGCACCCTTCGATGCAGCGGAACTGTGCCCTGTTTTCCATGAGAACCCGCTTTTTCTTGCCGCGATGACCGTTATTTTAAAAAAAATGAAATAAAATGTTGACTACGAACCGGCCCAAACATATACTTGTTACTCGCTGAATGGCGCATTAATAAACACAACCGAACCATTACCAGCGCAACACCTTATGCGGCGCCGTGAACATTGTCAAGGAAGATCTGGCGGCGGTCTCGGAGGTTGCGATGAGTACGATAGCGTAATGGATTCGGGCTGTGTTGTGCAATTCGTTTCAGCCCACGATGAAGGATGAAATTTATTTCGTGTTACACGTAGTCCACATCGGCCCCTTGCATCTGGCAGAATACGGCTCATGGCCTTGTTTTACTTAGAGTCCCATGAGGTTCCGGAAACGGAGCGGCACGTTTTGTCGGACTGTCTGAAATCTGGCACGTTGTTTGCATCTGATAGGAATTCGGATTCCTTGTATACCAAACCGTTTCTTTGTCGCGTGTTCAAGCCCTTACACGCGGCCGTTCGTTAAGTCGTTTTTAATATAAAGGTATTCAGACTTATCTATATACGATTGCCCCATTACCATCGCTGGAGGGAGGTGAGTATCAAGAAGTAGGGATTTTGGGAATTAGAAATTGAGACTGCAATGCTACGATACCGTCAGCAGGCCGGGGCAAGCTGACAATAATCAGAAGGGCTCTGAAAATGAGGAGTGAATTGATGTCTATAACTATTTCACGAGCTTTGCGTTTTGCATTCGCATTCGCGCTCGTGCTCAGCATCTCGACGGATGCAACGGCGCAGTTGTCGCTGGGTAAGGTTTCCGGTGTCGTGGTCGACAGCGCGACGCGTGAACCGCTGCCGGCAGCCAGTGTCCGCATCGAGGGTACGGTTCTGGGTGCGATGGCGAATGACATGGGCGAGTATTTTATCCTTAACGTACCGCCTGGCAACTACACCGTGGTGGTGAACGTCATCGGTTACGTCCCGGTGAGGGCGATCGGCACGTTGGTGAACGCCGATCTGACCACGACGCTCAACTTCGAACTGGAGTCGACGATTCTCGAATCCGCCGAGGCGGTCGAGGTCGTGGCGACGCGAGACCTGGTCGAGAAGAGTCTCACCTCCACCCGTACTATCGTGCAAGCCGAGGAAATCCAGGCTCTGCCGGTCGTGAACATCGCCGAAGTGGTCCTGACGACGGCTGGCAGTTTCGGCGGCAACCTCCGCGGAGGCCGCCCGCAGGATCAGCAGACCACGATCGACGGCTCCACGGTGACGGGTCAGCAACTGAACCGGGGTCAGGCGTTTACGATCAACCCCTACATGATCCAGGAACTCGAGGTCAAGACGGGTACGTTCAACGCCGAATACGTGAACGCGCTGGCAGGCATCACATCGGTGGTGACCCGTGAAGGCGGTTCCAATTACAATGGGAACTTCGAGTACCGCACGCTCGGCCAGAAGGGTCTCAACTGGAGCAAGCCGCCGGATCTGGATATCGTGGACGCATACCGGGCCGGTACCTGGTCGGAGCAGGATCTGCGCGATATCATCCAGGGTGCGATCGACAAGACGAACGCTTTCAACAGCGATCCGGCCCGCGCGGACGACGGTCTCAGGATGCAGGATCCCTTCGACGTGCTGGACATGACCGGCGCCCCGGAATCCTGGACTGCCATCTACAAGCGCGACACCTATTATTGGGATTACGACCGGGTCATTCCCGAACCGGAAGCCATCCTCTGGTCCTACCTGACGGACGGCCTGCCGGAAGCCCAGGCGAATAGCGGTGTCGCGGTGAATCGCGATGCTCCGGTGGATAGGTCGTTCCACCCGGACAAGTACAACCAGTTCGCCCAGAACAACCGGACGGAAAAACGCCCGGTGCAGATTGACTTCGGCATGGGCGGTCCGCTGGGAACCAAGCTGAACTGGTTCGCATCCGGTCGGTTCAGCGAGAGTTGGGGCCGCAATCCCAACGACTATTCCCGCCTGATGAACTCCTTCGTCAAGATGACCTACCGGCCGCAGGCCAACATGAAGCTGTCCATGTCCGGGCTCATCGAAGATCAGGGTTTCTTCAGCAAGAAGGGCCAACGCAGCACGCCATACGGATGGAAGTACAATTCGGAAGGTCGCAACCAGTCCTACAACGGACGGTTCCACCTGAACCTGGCGTATACCCATACGCTCAGTCCGCGTACCTTCTACGAGATCCGTTTCAGTCATCTGCGCGAGTACGCTGAACGCTACAATCCCAAGTACGGCAAGGAACCCCTGCCGGCGCTTACATCAGCGTTCATTAACTCCGTGGGTTACTCGGCACTCGAGGAAGGCGCCGGTACGCAGGTGCCTTACATCCTGTACGGCGACGAGGCCTACGCCGCGATCGATTTCGGCAATTACTCGAGCGTCCGGCCTTTCAAGACGGACATCAACTTCGCCATAACCAGCCAGGTGAACTCGAACCACCAGTTCAAGGGCGGTTTCGGCGTGACGATGAACGATTATGAAGAGAGCACGAGAGGCCCCGCCAGGGGTAACGCCGTGACGCTCTTCAACGAACTCAATCTGGATCCGTCCTCCAGTACGCTGCCACTCGCCGGACGGCAGGCGCACGTTTATCCGGTCGAGTACTTCGCGTACATGCAGGATCGGATTGAGTACGGAAGTCTCGTAGTGAACGCAGGGCTGCGGCTGGATATCTTCGATGCCAACGCCAACGGGATCAACCCGTACCGTCCGCGACCGGGCCCAGGTCCGGAGCACGATGATCCGGAATACCGTACGTTGGAGCCGTCAATGAAGACAGGTCTGGCGCCGCGTCTTGGTATCTCCCATCCGATCACGGACCGCGCCGCGTTGCACTATTCGTACGGCATTTTCAACCAGCGCCCGCCGCTGCAGGACCTGTACATGGGTCTGGTTCAGACCTCGCCGTTCGAACGTAATCATGGCAATCCGGATCTGCCGTTCCAGAAGTCCACGAACTACGAGATGGGTCTGCAGGCCGAGGTCTATCCCGGTTACTACGTGGACGTCACGGGTTATTTCCGGGATGCAAACAATCAGCCGCTTACCTGGCTGTTCGCGCCGGATGTAGCCTTCATCGGCGGATCACAGCGTGAGGTTTCCATCCTCCTTCCGACGTTCGCACAGGATGCACGCGGACTCGAGATATCGCTGCGGCGGCAGATGGCCAATCGGTTTTCGTTACGGGCCAACTACACCCTCGCATTCACCTCGAATCTGACCACGCCGCAAACAGTCCGCGAGCGTGGCGGCGAGACGGTGCTCGTGTTCTCCGACTTCGTGGATGGAACTCCGACGCCGGATACGTATATCCGCGAGTTCACCGCATTTGATCGGCGTCACCGCATTGTTACGAACCTCCTTGTCGAACTGCCCTACGGCATCAACGCTTCTTTCCTGACCAAGGCGCAGAGCGGCAACCAGTATCGCACCTCCAGTGACCAGGCGATCGATCCGCTCGGCTTGCTAGCAGCCGCACAGCGCTCGCCCTGGACCTGGACAACCGACCTGTACGCCCAGAAGACCTTCGATCTCGGCACCGTACAGTTGGGCGTTTTCACTCAGGTTAACAACCTCTTTGACCGGGCGAACATCTACAGCATCACCGGCGGTTCTGACAACGCGACCGGCGATCGCTGGCAACGTCGTGGAGATCCCGTGGGTCTCGTGGGCGGTCCGGTGGGTGGAATAGGTACGCAGGCGAACGGACCACGCGATATCTGGGTGGGCCTTAACTTAGCATGGTAAATCCAATGCGAGAAGACGCACATGTACAACGCGTCTTCTCGCTCTTCTCGCAAGGTTGGCGACGTTCCCAGAACGTTGTCGGCATAAGGAGGTTCATTTTGAAGAATTGGCGTCGATTCGTAACAGCCGGAGCGTTGGTACTTTCTTCGGCGGCAATCCTTGGGACAGCTACATATCTCACGGCATTGCCGGACGCCCCGGCGAATTCCGCGACAGCTCAGGTGGTTCCGGTACCTCACGAGCTCGGCCTGGGTGAAAGGCAACCTGCCTATATTGGTGGTCAGACCTATATGGCCATCATGAATTCGGAACTTACCGATACGTACACCGGTTGGGGATGGCGTGGGTCGGGCCGTTCCATGAGCCCTACGATGGGCTATCCCTCCTACACCTTCCCGGCGGGCGGGCTGGACGCGCCGCTGTGGGCTTCGGCTTTCGGGATTACGGCTTATCTACCTAACGCCGTGGCCGGTATGCCTGCAAGTCGAGCCGAAGGTGCTTTTGTCGGTACCAATAACGTATACCGGGCTCCGCCTCATCAGCGTGAGAATCCGCCTTCGGGCTTCTGGTCCGACCAGGGTGGATCGGCGAGTCCCGGTTTTGCTGCCGGAACCGTGGGCCCCGGTGGGTACCGTGAGCCTTTCATAACGGAAGTTACCTTCAACACGAACACCGGTATTCGGATCTTGCGTCAATCGTACAGCTTCAGCTACGGCTACGGCCATACGAATGACTTCATCCTTCTGCGTCATGTGTTGAACGTGCACGGCGACGTTGATGTGAATACCGATAATACGCTGGAAGAAGAAGGCGTTACGATCAAGAACTTTCTGATCATTTTCAACTACGACTTCGATATTCCGTGGACGAACAACCCGCTGCTTACGGGCGGGGCGATCGGCGGTGGTACCGGTGGCGACGACAAGCAGCCGCCTGCCATGTTCAGCCGCGTGATGCCTCTCGCTGTGCCGGAAGGTTTGATCAACTCGGGCCGTTACAATCAGGCGCCGTACAGCGACCGGTTCTATTCGGGCCTGGTCACCATGTTCGACGAGGACAATCCGGGACATCCGGGTATTGATTCCTACGTGTGGAATACGACCAACGGAAACTTCAATCCGTTGCACGTGGGCGAAGCCTCTCTGATGATCCTCGAAGGCTCCGGTGACGATGATCCGCTCGGGGACCTGAACAACGTCGCGGCGCTGGATATTTACGATGCGCCTTCCGTCGGACTGTTCAATACCCACGAATGGTGGATTGCCGACTTGAGAGGTGTGTTCGGCTGGTACGAGGGTTCGCTTACCAAGTACCTCGAAAGCAAGAAGGTCAACGTTCCGGGCGGCAGCAGCGCACCGCATCCGGATCTCTTCACCAGCGGTTCACCACTCGGCAGAACGACCGATATCAGTACCTGGACCGCCAAGACGCAGCCGGGTGGATCGGCTGAGGGCATGGGGCGGATGTGGGGCGACCCGCGCAACCTGACCCAGTCCGGCAATCCCGGCGTGGCCGCGATCGGTCTGCAGCCAGGCCAGTATGACAGCATCACCCTCTTCGATCTCGACGGCGTGTTCCAGGGCATCGTGCCCGATCCGTACAACGGAAGCGACACGAAGGAAGAGACCTCGGGCGCCGGTTGCATCCGGAACGCCCTGGGATGGGGCCCCTACACCAAGGCGCCCGGCGAAGACCTGACGATCTGGCATGTTGACCTGGTCGGCGCTGGCAAGGATGGCGCCTATGACGTGTATCTCCGCGCGCAGGACGTCTGGATGCAGCGGAAGTACAACATGGCCAACAATACGTACTACTGGGACGGCTCCAATGACCGGATCATCCCGATGTACCACGCGGATGGTTCCGTCATGCGTGACGCCGACGGTGCGGTAATGTCCCAGACGATCAACTTCGGTCGCGGCGCGTCCAGCGGTGCGTTGTTCCATCCGCCTCCGCCTCCTACCTTGTCGGTCTTCCCGACCGCCAACGGTACGATCGCGCTGGCGTGGGCCAACAATGCGGAAACAGCCATCGATCCGGGCCGCGGAACCGTGGATTTCGCGAAATACCGCGTCTACCGCGCATCCGGTTTCATTGATCAGTTTCCGACCGCTACGGTTGCCCATGAAGTCGGTTACAACAGTACGGTGATTCCGCCAAACCTCGGTTTGAGCGACGGCGCGTCCCCGGTTACGGACGTGACCGATCCGTCGGCCGCTGCGGTGAAGCAGGGTCATCCGTACGCCAGGTTCATCCACGAAGGACTGACACTCGGCGCTGACTACAACATCGGCCGGGTGTACGACTTCATTGCCGACGACCTGGTGAAGCGATTCGCGGCACCGAACTTCGCGGGACCCTATGTACAGATCGCGGAATTCGGCGGCGGTGGCGGCAATCAGACCAACAGCCTGAATCCGCCGGAGTCAGTTTCCTATCCGAATCCGTATCCGGCTGGCAACAGGTTGCCGGGTTTCGAGGATGATTTCATCGAAACCAAGCCCAGTTCCGCACAGATCGTCGAAGCAAACAACGGTCTTGGCGCCACTACGGCTATCGCAACAAGCTTCTCGGATCGCTATCCTGATGCCATCGGATCCGGTGACGCGCAGATTACCAGTGTCGGCGGGATTCCCACCGATCCTCGCCTGGTTGGCAAGAGCGGTTACATATTCGAAGATCGCTCCGTGCTGATCGGGTTCAGTTACTGGTACTACGTGGCCTCGGTCGATAACGAAAGCGCGCAGCAGCACGATTTCGACAATTACGTCGCAGATCAGGGCTCTTCGCAACGCGTTATCACCAGGACCATCAACGGTCTCGAGAGTTTCTACACGATGAACGCGAACGGTACGGACGGACGCTGGCACGGCCAGTATCCGTACCGGGGTTTGACGGTTGGGCCACAGGTACCGGGGCAGGATGTTATCCCGACTACCGTGGTACGTAACGAGGTTGTGGGCGGTGTGGCGGAATTCGAAAATATCATGACCGTTGCGCCCAACCCCTTCGTCTTCCAGGCCCAGTGGGATCTGGCGACGAAATCGCAGACCGTCAAGTTGTTCAACGCTCCAGTACCGTCCCGCATCACGATCTTTGATGCGGCAGGCCTGCTGGTGAAGCAGTTCTCCGTGCCAGGTGAAGAGACCACGACGATCGGCGGTGTGACGGACTGGGATCTGAAGAATGATTCCAACGTACCGGTTGCCAGCGGTCTTTACATCATCGTGGTCGAAGCCGAGATCGGTGGCGTGGACTACACGAAGACATTGAAACTCTACGTCCGGCGGTAAAGTGCGGTTACGTCCTGCGCCATGGGCCATATCCGGACATGGCGCGGGGCTGACCGATTCAGGGAGGTTTTCTAATGAGAGTATTGTTTCGCTGGGGCGTGGTCACCGGACTGCTGATTGCACTTGCAGCGCCGGTACATGCTCAGGTTTCCAAGGGTGGAACCGCCGCGACGAAGTTTCTGACGCTTGACGCTAGCGCCCGTGTCGCGGGTGTTGGATCATCCGCCACTTCCTATACGGATCTGGGCGCGTTCTCGTCCTTGACGAACCAGGCTACCATGGTGTTCGTGGAGGGCAGGGGTGCAGTCGGCGTTTCCTATGCACCGTATTTCGCGGAAATGACCGTGTTCAGCGCAGGACTTGTGTGGAATCTTGGCGATAACGGCGCGGTAGGTGTGGGCGTACATTCACTGCTTTCCGGTGATATTCCCTATACCACCTCCGGAGATCCGACGGGTCAATTCGCTACCCAGGGCCAGAACTTTTCCGTGACGGACCTGGCCATCGGTCCGAGTTATGCCCGTCGTCTGACCGATTCCTTCGCGGTCGGCGGATCGCTGAAGTACGTGTCGGAAGGCACGAGCGGCGCTGGAGACGATGACTATACCAGTACTGCGATTGCGGTCGACGTGGGCACCATCTATACGACGGACTTCCGTAATTTCCGTATTGGTGCCTCGTTCCAGAACTTTGGTCCGGACATGCAATTCATCGAAGAGTCAAGCGCTCGTGATCAGTTGCCCACGACGTTCCGTATCGGTTTTGCCATTGAACCGACCGAACTGCCGGTGGGAAGCATAATGACCAGCGCCGAACTCTGGAAGCTCCGCGAGTTCGATTCCGTGCTCAATCTCGGTATCGAGTGGTGGGTGAACGACTACATCGCGGGTCGGGTTGGCTGGAAAGCCGGATACAGTGGCGGACAGGATGAAGGTGTCTCCGCTGGTGCCGGTCTGCGGTTCAGCCAGGGTGAATTGAGTCTCAATGTTGATTACGCGTATACGCAGTACGAACTTCTGGACGATCTGCATCGCGTGTCCGTCGGTGTGGGCTTCTAATTAAGCCAGAGCGTACGGATGGAAGTAATCAATATCGTTGTTTGAAACACCAGGAGAATCCCTCAGTCCATTCGATGAGGGATTCTCTTATGTAGAGAAAGAAACGAGGAATCAGATGGGGTCGCAATTGAGACGAATATTCGCATACAAACACGCGGTCAGGATAATTGTTTTAGGATGCTTCTCAGCCGTCACCGCGTTGACCGGTTTGGATGCGGATGGCCAGGCCGTTCAATTGAGCGGCGTTGTCATCGATGGAAAAGATCCCATACCCGATGTCCGAGTGCGGGAACACGGCAAACCGGATTTCGTGCTTACCGATTCCAATGGCAGATTTACCCTGAACATCATTGAAGAACCCGTGCAGCACTATGCGGTTACGGCGGGCAAGGAAGGCTGGTTGAACGGTGGGGTCATGATAGATCCCAAAACATCATATACAACAATCGTTTTACAAAAAGTCCCTGAACGGGAAAACGAAACCTACGATTTCATCACACCGCATAAATCCCTGGTGGATCTGCGCCAGGAGCCCGATGAGCTGGAAAGACTGCGTTCGCAGTCCCACACAGGCTTTGAAGAGGGATGCAATCTCTGCCATTTCGAACCGACCTGTTACCTGTGCCACAGAGACCTCTACGATCAGTGGAGTACTTCGCAACATGCGAAAGGCGTGGACAATCCGTGGACATTGAATCTCTATGACGGTACGGACGCGGAGGGCAATGAGAACGTTGGACCTGGATTCAGGCTCGACTTTCCCGACGAAGCGGGAGAATGCGCCGACTGCCATGCACCGTCGGCCGCCGTCAATGCGCCGGGAAAGACCGACCTGAAGGTCGTGTACAATCGTTCACTGGCTTATCCGACCGTACAGGACTATAAGACACTTGAGCGCATGGAGTACGAGAGACTGGCGGGTTCCGTCGACGCCGCCGGAATCCATTGCGACTTCTGTCACAAGATTCAAAACGTTGAAGTCAATGATCACGCAGGGGTAAATGGATCCATCACGATGAACCTGGTGGCCATGGAAGAAGAAAAGCAAGCCCGTCTCATCAAGGGGAAATTCCCGCCGATATTCGTCTACGGACCCTATGACGACGTCATCAACTTCACACCGCTTCCTGGTTCTTCCAATACATCGCCCATGATGGCGAGCTATAATCCGATTTACACGAGCAGCGACTACTGCTCGGCCTGCCACCAGCATAAGAACAAGCACGGCCTTCCCTTCATGGATACGTACCGGGAATGGAAGGAAAGCCCCTATTCCGCCATGGGCATCGAATGCCAGGATTGCCACATGGAGCCGGATGCCGACGGATACACCTTTGGCTCATTCGTAAACGGAGACGCGGAGAAGTTCTGGACACCCATCGGCTACCGGGATCCTGCAACTGTCAAGACGCATGGGTTTCCGGGGGCCACGGAGGTACTTCTGCCGAACGCCGCCACACTGGCCATTGATGCAGTCGTTTCCAATGGACTGCTGACAGTAACTGTGGATGTGCGTAACGTGAATACCGGCCACCATATCCCGTCCGGGATCACCATCAGGAACATGCTGCTGCTCGTTACTCCCGTTATGGCAAACGGCGATACCCTGCGTTATGTGGGCGACCAGCGCGTGCCGTCCTACGGCGGCGAAGGCGATTTGGCCGAAGGAAACTACGCTGGCTACCCGGGCAAGGGATTCGCCCTGGTCTTCGGCGATGACGACGGCAATACCCACGTCATGGACTGGCAGGCGACCCGCATAGTTGAAGACACGAGGATCAAGGCGCGCGAGGCGGATCGTTCCGTATATACATTTGAAGCGCCGCCGGATGTCGGTCACGTGGATATACACACCGATTTGATTTACCGAAGAGCATTCAAGCCATTGGCGGACCTCAAGAAGTGGACGCAGAAAGATATGACCGTGGCTTCGGACGTCACCACGGTAAGACCAGTTGGACAACTGGAAGTTTCCACGCCTTCGAAAGGACTGAGCCTCCGCGATCGAATAAGATCCTACTTCGACTGACGGGTACGGCATGTACGAGTTGTCGATTCGTACACCGGCACCGGTACAACCTTTTCGGCTGCTGAAATCGCGGCCTTGACGCCGTACCTACCTCACGAGCATATGCGCAATCTCCTTCTCGCAGCCCTTCTGCTTTACACGCCTCTGCTTACGGACACCGGCCCTTACCTCACGAACATTTCCACTGTCCGTCAGGATGACGCTGACAGGGAACTGTCGCCCGAAGACGAGTCTCTCCTGCTCGAAGACGTGATGTACTTCCGGCAGCAGATCGAGGACAACAGGACCGATCCGGATAACTACTTCAACCTGGGACTGGCGGCCACAGCGCTGGATAAGCTGCCCACCGCGGAAGCGGCATTCCTGGTCGTCACCGAGCTGCGCCCCGGGGACGCCGACGCCAACTTCAACCTGGGTCTGGTATACGCCCGGCAGGAACGGTACGACGAAGCGATCGAGGCATTCAACCGTGTCGTGGAAAAGGATCCCGATCGCGCCGAGCCGTACTATAACCTGGGCCAGGCCTACCAGTATACCGGCCGGCTTGTCGATTCGATAAAGTCGTTCGTACAGGCGACGGATCGCGATCCCGACAACAGCCTGTTTCACTTCGGCCGGGGGACCACGGAAGAAAAACTGGGCGCGCTGGACGAAGCCGCCATTTCCTATGCCAACGCTATCTCCATCGATCCCGATTACGCCGCCGCCCGGTACGCGTTGGGACGCGTGCTGCTTGATCAGAGCAAATTCCAGGAAGCGCGGGAAGCCTTTCGCGCGGTGCTGCGCGTAGATTCAGGCATGGCAAGGGCGTACTGCCAACTCGGCGTAATCGCGTTGAGCGAAGGAAGCGTGGACGACGCGGTTCGGGCCTACGAGAACGCGTTGCGAATCGACGAGGCATCGGTGGAGGCCATCGCTGGCCTTGCCCAGGCCTCGCTTCGGGCGGGACAGGCAGAACGGGCGATCACGCTTTACCGGGAAGCCTTGACCATGGATCCCGAATCGCCCTCCCTGCATTTTAACGCGGGCACGGCCTATGCGGCGGCAGAACGGTACGAAGAAGCGGCGGCGGCCTTTCTGGCGGCGATTGAACGCCATCCGGAGTATCCCGATCCCTACCTGTCGATGGGCAACGCGCTCAACGCCCTGGGAAGGGGGGAGGACGCCCGGAAGTTCCTCGAAGCCTTTCAGCGGTTAAGGGAGTTCGAGGAGGAATTGTCGCGGGCGGAATCCCTGGTACGGCTGAACCCGCGGGTGGCCGAGGTACATTACAACATGGCAACGGCCCTGACCCGCCTGGGCCGGTACGAGGACGCCGTACTGGAATTCAGGATCGCGACGGAGCTGTCGCCCCGTTTCGTTCACGCCTACAACAACCTGGGCGTGGCTTACGTACAACTCGAACGGTTCGATGAAGCCCGCAAAGCATACCAGCAAGCGATCCTGCTGGATTCGACCTACGTGGAGGCCTATACGAACCTGGCATGGCTTTATGCCCGGCACGGGGAGAACCTGGACCGAGCGCTGGAACTGGCCGGCAAGGCGGTCGAGATTGCGCCGACGGCCGTCGCCTATGAAACGCTGGCCATAGTGCGAAACGCGCGCGGGGACTTTGAAGGGGCCGACGAGGCGATGGGAAACGCGGTCCGTATCGAACCGGATAACGCGGTCTTGCAGCAGCGATGGGAGCAGATCAGGCAGGAGAGGAGCGGATCATGATCGGACAGACCGGAAGGAGATGCGGATGAAGCGGGTGAAGTCCGGAGCGCAGACGCTTTTGGCGACACTGAAGTCCGGAGCGCTGACGCTTTTGGCGGCGGCACTTGTGATGGGTTGCACGGCCGCGGACGATGACGGGATGTGGCGGGGCAGAACGGATGTGGTCGCGGGAGTTTCGCGCGTCATCAGCGAAGTCCCGATCCGTCACGCACCCGATCAAACGGCGGATGTCACGCTTGAAGAAGATCTGGTGATCGAAGGAGGCGAGGGCCGGTACTTCGATTCGGTTTTCGGGATCACCACGGATCGAAGCGGGAACATCTATGTTGCCGATTCCGACCGAAACCAGATTTCCAGGTTCGATGAAAACGGTACCTTTCAGACGTCCGTAGGTTCGTTGGGCGTGGGTCCGCTGCAGTTCCGATCTCCGGTCGATATGGCGCTGGACGACGATGGAAAACTGTTCGTGCTGGACAGCGTGCTCGACCGGGTCACGGTATTCAATCCGGATCTCACATTCGCTGATATCTGGTCGACACAGGTTACGAAACCTCGCCGCATACGCATCGATGCCGAGGGGAACGTGCTCATTTTCGTCATTACACAGCACGATCTCATCTACAAATTCAGTCCGAACGGCGAACCGATCACCAAGTTCTACAATCCGATGGAGACCATGCGGCGTTCGGGAACGCTCAAGCATTTCATCGCTTATTCCGATGCGGCCATGGAAACGACGGAGGACGGTTACGTGGTCGTATCAGCGAGACACCCCTACTGGATCCGCAAATTCGACCGGGTAAACGGACTGGAAATCGAGTTTTACCGGACCACTTCCTTCGATATGAAACCCATGG
This sequence comes from uncultured Gemmatimonadota bacterium, assembly GCA_964655785.1. Taxonomy (GTDB): domain Bacteria; phylum JAAXHH01; class JAAXHH01; order JAAXHH01; family JAAXHH01; genus JAAXHH01. The sequence continues at coordinate 11,607 of CAZZNP010000046.1, read as the reverse complement.
ACAGCTGGACAAGCTCGCAGCGTCCGCCTCCCGTGGGCGTGTCCGGCGGCCTGGCGGTATTGCCCGACGGCCGTATCGTCAACTCCATCCAGTACCAGGAATTCGACCAGGTCGGACTCAACACCATGGGGCTGCCCAGACTGCAACTGACGAAAATGGATAGATGGTTCGATTTCTTCACGCCGGATGGGAAATGGGAAATGACCGCCCAGTTCGACGTGGTCGGCGTTCCGATGCACGTGGACCGGCAGGGCCGTATCTATTTCGCGGAACTTGAGGAAGACCGGATAGTCCGGTACAACTTCGTTTTTCCCGAGGAGTACAACTAGTGCGCGGTATCACGACAGGTTTTTTTCTGGCGATCACGGTGGCGTTCATGGCCAAGGCCTGCGGCACGACCCCCGTCGATGACCAGGTGGCCGGCGGGACTTTCGTCGGCTATACGTTTTCCGAGCAGCCCGTCGTCGATGAAGTGCGCGAAATCGAGGCCGGGTACACCTTGACCTTCAAGGCCTACGATCTCGGCGGCGACGCGCGGTTCGTAGTATACGTCCAACAGAACGTCACGGGCGAGTACTACGCTGGGGTTGTCCGGCTGGGCATAGTGGATCCGCAGGGCAACGTGTTCACGCACTACCACAGCGCCGAAGCCGAAGCCATCGACCGTCCGATCATGTGGACCCGGCGCGTACCGGGCGTACACAACGTCGAGGTCGAGTTTACAGTACGCGGAGACCAGAAAATACAGGCCGCCTTCGACGTTCCATTGATCAGGGAACCGGTGTCGGGATTTCTTGTCGCCGGCGTCAGCCTGGGCGTGCTGGCTCTCGTAGCCATGACCGTGATCGTCATCAGAAAACGCCGTTGACCTGGACGCTGGCCGGGCGCGTGGACGCTGGCGGGGCGCGTGGACGCTGGCCGGGCGCATGGACGCTGACGGGGCGCGTGGACGCTGGCGGGCGCATGGACGCTGGCCGGGCGCATGGACGCTGAGAGGATCGGTAGTCTCATGCATGCTGTATTTCGGGTTCCGGCGTTTCCACGATCCCGTTCCGCTGTGTCTTCCGGATCCCGGACTGCTGTAACGCCACGATCCCGTTCCGCTGTGTCTTCCGGATCCCGAACTGCTGTAACGCCACGATCCCGTTCCGCTGTATCTCCCGGATCCCGAACTGCTGTAACGCCACGATCCCGTTCCGCTGTGTCTCCCGGATCCCGGACTGCTGTAACGCCACGGTCCCGGGTTTCGATACTTCTCCCTTTCCTTTTCGTCTTCCTTTCCTGCGGCCTTTCAGAGCACCGTCCGGATGCGGTGCGGCCGGAGATGCGATTTACGGACATCGCGTCTTCCGCCGGGATCTCGTTCCGCCATGACAATGGGAAGTCGGGCCGGTACTACTTCCTCGAAACGGTGGCGTCCGGTGGTGGATTCATCGACTTCGACGGGGACGGCGATCTCGACATCTATCTGCTCAACGGCGCGGCCATACCGGGATTCGTGCCGGATCGGCCCCTGTCCAGCGCGCTTTACCGCAACGAGGGAGACGGGACCTTCACGGACGTGACCGAAGAGGCCGGTGTGGGCAACGTGGGCGGTTACGGGATGGGCATGGCCGTCGCGGACTACGACAACGACGGGGACGACGACCTGTTCGTCACGAACTACGGGGAGAACGTCCTCTATCGCAACGAAGGGGACGGGACATTCAGGGACGTGACCGGCCAGGCGATGCCGCCGTTGCCCCGGAATCCCGCGTTCTCGACCAGCGCGGCATTCCTGGACTACGACCGGGACGGGCGCCTTGACCTTTACGTCTGCCTGTACGTCAAATTCGACTTCGAAACCAACAGGCGATGCGTCCGGGACGGTATACAGTCCTACTGCGGACCCGATATCTATGAGGGTGCGGCCGACCTGCTCTACCGGAACAACGGCGACGGGACTTTTTCGGATGTTTCCGCGGAGGCGGGTATCGCCAATCCGGGCGGCAAGGGCCTCGGGGTCGTGGGGGGCGATTACGACGGCGATGGATGGACGGATATATTCGTCGCCAACGACCTGACGCCGGACTTCCTTTACCGGAACAACGGCGACGGCACCTTTACGGACCAGGCCCTGCTTGCGGGCGTGGCCTATGGCGAGGATGGCGTCGCGCGGGCGGGAATGGGGGTGGATTTCGGAGACTACGACCGGAACGGGTCGCCGGACGTCTACGTGACCAATTTCGCCCTGGAGCCCAATTCGCTGCACCGGAACAACGGAAACGGCACGTTCACCGAGACCACCTTCGGCGCGGGCGTGGGCAATCCCACGCTCCTTTTCCTGGGATTCGGTACGGCCTTTGAGGATTTCGATCACGATGGCTGGCTGGATATCTTCGCGGCGAACGGCCACGTGATCGACAATATCTCCCTGTTCGATCCGACGATAACTTACGCGCAGACCAATCAGCTGTTCCGGAACGAAGGGAACGGGCGATTTGTCGACGTCAGCGCGAGCGCAGGCGATCCATTCCAGGTGGAACGCGTGCACCGCGGCGCGGCCTTCGGGGACGTGGACAACGACGGCGATATCGATATCCTCGTCACCACGGTGAACGACGTCCCGCTGCTGCTGCGGAACGATGGTCCCTCCGGGCGAAGCGCCCATGATGGGGACGGCGCCGATGGCGAAAGCGGCGCTGGTGGGGCGGGTGACGGAAGCGGCGGGCCGCTCAGCCTGCTCGTGTCTGCCGAGGGCGTCCGGAACAATCGCAATGGCATCGGCGCGCGCGTGACCGTGGTCACGGACGCCGTGCGCCAGGTGCGGGAAATCCGCGGCGCCTACAGCTACCTGGCGGCCAACGATCTCAGGGCGCACTTCGGGCTCGGCGCGTTTGCCGGTGCGGATTCGGTCATCGTGGACTGGCCGGGCGGTGCGAAAGACGTCGCCACCGGAGTCGACGGCGGCCATTGGATCACGATCCGCGAGGGCGAAGGTATCGTCTCGCGAAGGCCATTTCCTGTGCGTTGAAGAAACCGGTCGCCCAGAGCACAACCGGGTAAGCCGCGACCAGGGCGATTTCCCCGGGCCATGGGCTATCGGTGAGGACACGCGCCGCATAGAGCGCCCCGCACACGAAGACCACCTTGAGCAGCCGAACATACTCGTAGGGTATCGGGTAGTACTTCCGGCCCACGAGGTACAACCCGGCCACCATCACCGCGTAGGCGGCCGCCGAGGCCGCGGCCGCCCCGTACATGCCGAAACCGGGGATCAGCCAGAGATTCGTCAGGATGCATACCAGGGCCGACGCCGCCGTGATGAAAGGGAGCAGGATGGTCTTCTTTTCCAGGTAGACGCCCACGGTCAGGTTGACATAGGTCCCATACAGCACGTAAGCCGCGAGCAGGATCGGCACCACGCCCAGGCCGTCCCAGTACGACGCCTCTATGAGGGTATATCCTCCGATGGAAATGCGGACCAGGTCGTCGATCAGGAAGGAAAGTGCCAGGAAAACGCCGCCCGCGATGGCCAGGAAGTAGGTCAGCACGCGGGCGAACAGCGGCCTGGGGTTATCCTCTTTGGAAGTCTCCAGGAAGAACGGTTGCCAGGCCTGCCTGAACATGGTGACGAAGATGAGCATGCCGACGCCCAGCTTGCGGGCCGCGTGGTAGATTCCGAGGGTTTCCGTGCCGGCCATTCGTTCCAGCATCAGCCGGTCGATGGTCTCGATGATGATGATGCAGGCGCCGGCGGGCACGTAGGGAAGGCCGAATTTCAGCAGCCGCCCCATGGTTTCGCGAGACCAGGTAAAGGACATGTGCCGCAGGGAGACGCCCGCCAGGATGAGGAAGACGATCCCGGACCCCGCGATATTGCTGAGCAGAATCCCCTGCAGCCCCATGTCAAGCACGATGACGAGGTAGCAGTTACCGCCCAGTTCGATCATCACCTTCATCAGCTTGAGGGAGGCGAACATCGTGGCCTTGCCCTCTCCCCGCAGCCGTGCGAAGGGAATGGCGTTCAGGGCATCCAGCGCAAGGACCGCGGCTGCCAGCTGGACGTAGGACGTCAGGGAAGTGGAGACGGCGATCAGCGGCGCGATCCTGGCGGCGAACAGGACGACGATCACGCCTAGCCCTGCCGAAGTGCACAACATGGTGAGGTAAGCGGTACTCAGCGTGTCCCGCTTGCGGCCCTCCGCCAGCACGTAGAACCTGAGAAAGGCCGAATCCATGCCGTAGAGGAAGAGGACGTTCGTCAGCGCGATGAAGGTATAGACGAGCCCATAGTAACCGAATTCCTCCACGGGCATGACATGGGTATACACCGGTACCAGCAGGTACGCCATGGACCTGCCGAGTACGTCGCTGAGACCGTAGACCGCCGAATGGGCGGTGAGTCGTTTGAGGCCTTGAAACATGGATCGTGGTTTGAGGACGGTCAGGGTTCTCGTAGCCTCGGGAGGGGATCGATGTCGGTTTCGTCCTTGAAACCCGTCTCGGTAAAAAGGAAGCCGGGCCGACCGTACCTGGCGCGACAACGTTGCCTGTGCAGGATATCGCGCCTCATAATGGTACCGGAGACTGCGGGGTGCGTCAAGCACTTACCGTCGCGTCTCGGCACGATGAATAAGGAGCATTTACTTCGATGACGGAAACCATTTACGGACGAAACCCGGTCAGGGCTGCGCTTCAGGCGGGCCGCAGCCTCAACAGGATCCTGATCGCCGACGGCGTGGCGCGACAGGACATCGCCGACATCCTGGTTCTCGCCCGGGAGCAGGGCGTCGTGTTCCAGTTTGTGGACCGGCGCCAGCTGGACCGTCTGGTCCCGGGCACGCACCAGGGCATCGTCGCGACGGTCGCCGGGCACCAGTATGCCGAAATGACCGATATCCTGGCCTCTCCCAGGGATTCCGGTTCGGTTCCCTTCCTGGTCCTGCTGGACGGTATACAAGATCCTCACAACCTCGGCGCCATCATCCGTACCGCGGACGCCGTCCGCGCCGACGGCGTCGTCATACCCCGCCGCAACGCCGCCGGTCTGACGGCGGTGGCGGTCAAGGCTTCGGCCGGGACAACCGCCCACGTGCCGGTCGCCCGGGTGGCGAACATGAACAACGCCATGCAGGCGCTTCGCGATGCAGGTGTCTGGCTCATGGGCCTGGCGACCGATGGCCCGTCCCTCTATGACGAGGTGGACTACACCGTGCCGGTGGCCCTGGTCATAGGCGGCGAGGGAAAGGGGCTGCGTCCCCTGGTCAGGCGCAACTGCGACGAGGTGGTACGGCTTCCCATCGCGGGGCACGTGGATTCGCTCAACGCGTCTGTGGCGGCGGCACTCGTGCTGTACGAGGTCTTTCGGCAGCGCGGGAATGCCGGGGGCGCGTAACGCCGACCGGCCATCGATCCCATGATTCCGATTACGCCGGCTGGCCATCGATCGCATGATTCCAATTACGCCGGTCGGTCATCGATCCCAGGATTCCGCACAGCGAGCGGGTCCCAGGCGACCGCGGTGGCGAGGGACTGGCTGGCGGAGTGCCGGGCGTCTCGGACCGACAAAACGGTTGACACGGCGGCTCCTGAGCGTTATGCTATCCCCTTGATTTTTTATGAAAAACCGACCCGCAGTATCGCGTTGAACGGAATAAAGGAGCACGGTAGCGTTATGGCGAAACATGTGTACTATTTTGGTGGCGGCGAGGCGGAAGGAACCGTGGAAATGGGGGAGCTTCTGGGCGGCAAGGGGGCGAACCTGGCGGAGATGAGCCACCTCAAGATTCCCGTGCCCGCGGGCTTTACGATCTCTACGGAGATTTGCACCTATTATTATGGACACGAAAGCAGTTATCCGGCGGATCTGGACGACCAGATATGGCGGGCGATGGCGCAGGTCGAGGCGGTCATGGACGCCGGTTTCGGCAGCGCGGAGAACCCGTTGCTGGTATCCGTCCGTTCCGGAGCCCGGTCCTCCATGCCCGGCATGATGGACACCATCCTGAATCTCGGCCTGAACGATGTGACCGTACAGGGCCTGATCGCGCAGTCGGGCGATGAGCGTTTCGCCTACGACAGCTACCGGCGATTCGTGCAGATGTATGGCGACGTGGTCATGGGCGTCCGTCCCGGCGATGATGAAGATCACGATCCTTTCGAAGCGTTGCTGGAACGCAAGAAGGCCGACCGGGGCGTCACGCAGGACATGGAGCTCGGGGCCGATGACCTCAAGGCGCTGGTCGCCGAGTTTAAGGCCGAGATCAAGGCGCGCACGGGCGCCGACTTCCCCGACGATCCCCGCGAGCAGCTCTGGGGAGCCATCGGGGCCGTGTTCGGCTCGTGGCACAACGAACGGGCAGCGGTGTACCGGAAGCTGAACAACATCCCGGATGAATGGGGCACCGCCGTCAACGTGCAGGCCATGGTCTACGGCAACATGGGTGACGACTGCGCCACGGGTGTCGCCTTCAGCCGCGACCCGGCGACCGGCGAAAAAATCTTCTACGGCGAATATCTGATCAACGCCCAGGGAGAGGACGTCGTGGCGGGGATACGAACCCCCAAACCCATCGAGCAGCTGAAAGACGAGATGCCGGACGCCTATCATCAGCTTGTCCGGATCTGCGATACGCTGGAATCCCATTACAAGGATATGCAGGACATCGAATTCACCATCCAGCGCGGCACCCTTTGGATGCTGCAGTGCCGTGTCGGGAAGCGTACCGGTTTTTCCGCGATCACGATTGCGGTGGATATGGTGAAGGAAGGATTGATCGACGAGCAGGAAGCCCTGCGTCGCGTGGAGCCCGATCAGCTCGACCAGTTGCTGCGGCCGGTCTTCGACGTGGAAGAAAAGCGCCGGGCGGAGGACGAGGGGCGCGTCCTTGCGCGGGGCCTCAACGCCGGTCCGGGCGCGGCGGCGGGAAAGGTGGTCTTCAACGCCCTTGATGCCGAGACCTGGGCGGACCGGGGAGACCAGGTCATCCTCGTTCGAATCGAAACGTCGCCCGAAGACATACGCGGCATGAACGCCGCGTCGGGCATCCTGACCGCGCGGGGCGGCATGACGAGCCATGCCGCGCTGGTGGCCCGCCAGATGGGCAAGGTCTGCGTCGCCGGCTGCGGGGAACTCGACATCGACTACGCCACGCGGCAGATGCGCGTCGGGGACCATGTGATCGCCGAAGGAGACAATATTTCCATCGATGGCACTACCGGAGAAGTCATCGCCGGGGCCATCCCGACCATCCCTTCCGAAGTGCTTCAGGTCCTGTTGCAGAAATCCATGTCGGCCGACGATTCGGAAGTCTACCAGCGGTACGAGAGCCTGATGGCCTGGGCGGACCGGAACCGTCGGCTCAAGGTGCGGACCAACGCGGATCAGCCGGATCAGTCGGCCACCGCGCGCGCCTTCGGGGCCGAGGGCATCGGCCTTTGTCGGACGGAGCACATGTTCTTCGAGGAGGACCGGATCGATGCGGTCCGGGAGATGATCCTGGCCGACGACGAGGACGGCCGGCGGAGAGCGCTGGCCAGGCTGTTGCCGATCCAGAGGAGCGATTTCATCGGGATATTCGAGGTCATGGACGGCTATCCCGTCACCATACGGACGCTCGACCCGCCGCTGCATGAATTCCTGCCTCACGAGGACGAAGCCATCGCGCAGCTCGCCGCGCAGACGGGCGTACCCGTGGAGCGTTATCAGCGTAAGCTGGAGGACCTGCGGGAAGCCAACCCCATGCTCGGCCATCGTGGCTGCAGGCTCGGTATCGCCTACCCCGAGATCACCGAGATGCAGGCACGGGCCATCTTCGAGGCCGCGAGCGACTGCGTGAAACGCGGCATCAAGGCTATTCCCGAGATCATGATCCCCCTGGTCGGCCACATCAACGAACTGCGCCTGCAGGCCGATGTCGTTCGCCGGACGGCCGAGGCGGTTCAGTCGGAGACCGGCGTGGAAGTAGACTATCAGATCGGGACGATGATCGAGCTGCCGCGCGCCGCGCTGACCGCCGGCGAAATCGCGGAAGAGGCGGAGTTCTTCTCCTTCGGGACGAATGATCTCACCCAGACGACCTTCGGACTCTCCCGCGACGACGCGAAGTTTATTCCGGACTACCTGAACGCCGACATCTGGCCGGAAGACCCCTTCGTCAGCATCGACGGCAGCGGCGTCGGCGAACTCGTGAAGATCGGCGTCGAGCGCGGCCGGTCCACAAGGGACGGCATGAAAGTGGGCATCTGCGGCGAGCACGGAGGCGATCCCGCCTCGGTCGAATTCTGTCACGGCGTGGACCTGGACTACGTGAGCTGCTCCCCGTACCGCGTGCCCATCGCCTGCCTGGCGGCGGCCCGGGCTGCGCTGAGCGACCAGGACGCCTGATCTGTTAACGCCCATCGCCTGCCTGGCGGCGGCCCAGGCTGCGCTGTCCGACCAGGACGCCTGATCGACTAACGCCCATCGCCTGCCTGGCGGCGGCCCGGGCGGCGCTGTCCGGCCAGGACGCCTGATAGGTTAACGCCCATCGCCTGCTTGGCGGCGGCCCGGGCGGCGCTGTCCGGTTAAAACAATGAAGTTGCAGCAAGTACCCCACCTCTTGCGCGGAGTTTCTCTGTAGGCTCCGCCGCGCGGACACCGGAACCATGTGGGAACTCTTCTGGCGTTTCCTGGCCCTGGGTTGTATCAGTTTCGGCGGTCCCGCCGCCCATATCGGGTATTTCCGCACCGTTTTCGTGGAACGGCTGAAGTGGCTTGACGAGGCGGCCTACGGGCGGCTCATCGCCCTGAGCCAATTCCTTCCCGGACCTTCTTCCAGCCAGGTCGGTTTTGCCATAGGATACCAGCGAGCGGGCGTCGCCGGCGGCGTGGCCGTGTTCCTGGGGTTCACGTTGCCGTCATTTCTGCTGTTGTTCCTGCTGGCGTCAGCCGGCGGTAACGTGACGGACACGGTCTGGTTCGGCGGATTCGTTAAGGGGTTGAAACTGCTGGCCGTGGTCGTGGTGGCCGACGCGGTTCTGGGTATGTACGCAACCTTCTGCAAGAGCCGGCTTGCCGGAGCGCTCTGCGTAATCACCGCGGCGGTCATCCTGGTCGTCCCGTCGATGGCGATACAATTCGCGGTCCTGGCGGCCGGCGCGCTGGTCGGCTGGCGTTGTCTTCGTACGCCGGAGGCGTCCGCAGGCGGAAGACTCAGGATATCCTGGCTGCCGCTGACCTTCTTCATCCTATTGCTCATCGGCCTGCCTTTGCTGGCAAGCCTGTCGCCGAAGGTCGATCTTTTCTCCCGGTTCTACCAGACCGGAAGCCTGGTTTTCGGGGGCGGTCACGTGGTGCTGCCCCTGCTTCAGCAGACCGTGGGCGATGCCCTGTCCATCGACCGTTTCCTGCTCGGTTACGCAGCCGCCCAGGCCATTCCCGGCCCCATGTTCGCCATGTCGGCCTTCCTCGGCGCCGAACTGGCGCCGGACCAGGCGCTCACCGGCGCGTTGATTGCGGTCCTGGGGATCTTCCTTCCCGGTTACCTGCTGATTATGGCCTTTCACGGAACCTGGGAAACACTGGCACGGAAACCGGGCGCGGCCGGCGCCGTGGCAGGGGTTAACGCATCGGTGGTGGGATTGCTGCTTGCCGCGCTTTACCAGCCCGTATTCGTCAATGCCGTCTTTTCGTCCCTGGATCTCTCGCTCGCCGTCATCGGGTTCTTCATGCTGCGTGCATTACGCCTGCCGATCCTGGTCCTGGTACTGTTCTTCGCCGTTGCGGGCATCTTGAAAACTGTCGTGGGATTTTGAGCCAGTGGTCGGGCGGCCGTCGTTTAATAGTATCCCAGCATGCACGGTGGTTTATGGACTGATTACCTCGTTGAAAACTAACCCAAATCGTGTGAAACCGATTTATATGTTAAGGTCAAATAGATGAGTTATCATCTTGAGTTTCCTCTAACCTAAGTAACAATGCGAGAGGTACAGAATTTATGGATGGCGTTCGCCCAAAGGCTATGAGTAAACGATGGACGCTATTCATTGTAAAGCCCTTGTTTGGAGCCGAGAGCTCAATGCGTCTATGGAGTTTCGATGAAAATCCCATTGACATACGGCACTTATCCCACTCGATGTCTGCTTTAGCGGTGGCATACTTCAGGTTTGACACAAGGTTCTGAATTTTCTCGTCCATATCAACGTCCTCGGTCTGTGACCGGATGGTGTTCAAAATTCGCCGAAAAACTCGCCTCATACAGACTAGATTTCCGGCATTCCTTGCATCTAAATTGATCAGTGGATTGGTTTCGATTCGAAACCTATGGAATAGAAACTCCTCACCGAGCGGTGCCCATCGAGAGAGTTGACCTACATCTATGATAGTACGACCGTGTTCATGTAATAGACTCCACTCGTATAAATCATCCGTATATACCGCTGATCCGGTCATATGGGCATAGTATAGGCCTAATTCAAGACTCATACTACGTGCTACTTGAAGCTCCCAATTATCTTTGCCTGCTTGGAATGGTTGCAATAACGCATACGGATCTTTCGTCAGCCTCTCCTTCAAATTCTCAACTGTACTTTCAAGAAGCTCTTGGTCGATTCCTGGTTGTCTTTCGCGCATTATACGCCTTAAACTGTCCTTGGGAATCCTCGACAAAATCCGTTCGTGGTCATCTTCCGCTAGGGCATCAATCGTTCGCATTTCTTCTTGGGTTCGGCTCCTGTTGGCGTTGCGGGAATTGACATACGAGTTCATAGAACGTCGAAAGTCGGCGTTGAATTCCCCCGGATCGGGCAGAAGATGGACTATGCCGGCCTCGATAAACGGCTTTAGTGCCCTTAGGACGCACACGTTCTTGAGCAATTGTGATTTATGTCGTGCCGGTGATTGCGTAGGACTGTAATCGGGATTCATGTTCACAGGATTCGGGAACGGGTTCAGAATCACGATCTCGTCGAAATAGATGAGTGAACTGATAACACTAAATACTATTGTTCGCGGATCAATTAGACCCATGTAAACGGCTCTAAACACCTTGGGATCTGGTCGAGGGAGCAAATCGGCGATGTTGGTATCCCGCGGCCACAGCATCTCGATCATCTCGTGAATGTTCTTCACCTGGCCGTTGCTCAACTCCCGCCGCACATCCACCCATGTTTTCCCCTTGTTCAGTCCCAGAATACCCTCTACAGCATCACATAACATCATGTTACGTTCGCGGATGCTGCAGGTCTCCCATGGCGGTCGATCTTGAGTTGCAACGTTAAAGCAGCATTTTTTGAATTTGCGCCCGCTGCCACAACCGCACAGATCGTTTGGCGAAGGTGCAGTCCGTGGGACCTTCTTTTTCAAGAACTCGTGACTGTTGTCGGAACGGCCGAACGCATCTCGATACTGTATCGAGCCGTCCTTTTTTTCGAAGAATAACTCTCCTCCGAATGGCCCAAGCTTTTCGCTCGGAGGAAGCAGAATCCTGCTGATTTCTTCACACGAAACTACTCCAGTTTCCTCTGGATACAGCCACGCTTCCTCGTACGCCGCAATATACTTTCTAGATCTCCTCTTCAGCAGGTAGTTAAGGAACGTCTGATCAACCCTGTTGTTCGATCAAGCGGTGTGACCTGAGCCTTTTC
>CAZZNP010000045.1:20435-27844 GCA_964655785.1 uncultured Gemmatimonadota bacterium | reverse complement strand
ATCATGAGGGCTATCCGGTTAACCGATCGCCCGCATCGACCGAACAGGCCGAAGGGGCTGAGTGAACCGATCGCCCGCATCGACCGAACAGGCCGAAGGGGCTGAGTGAACCGCATCAACCGAACAGGCCGAAGGGGCTGAGTGAACCGCATCGACCGAACAGGCCGAAGGGGCTGACCGGACGCAGAATTCGAACCCTACATCCGTTCGATGATGGCCGTGCCGAATTCCGAGCACCTGACTTCCTGGGCGCTGTCCATCAGCCTGGCGAAATCGTAGGTTACGATTCGGTCCCCTATGGCTTTTTCAATCCCCTGGATAATCAGGTCGGCCGCTTCGTCCCAGCCGAGATAGCGGAGCATCAATTCGCCGGAAAGGACGACGGAACCCGGGTTGACCTTGTCCTGGTTCGCGTACTTCGGCGCCGTGCCGTGAGTCGCTTCGAACACGGCGTGCCCGGTCAGGTAGTTGATATTGCCGCCCGGCGCGATGCCGATCCCGCCCACCTGGGCGGCCAGCGCATCGGAAATATAATCTCCGTTCAGGTTCATGGTGGCAATGACGTCGAACTCGTCGGGGCGGGTCAGGATCTGCTGCAGGAAGATGTCGGCGATGGCGTCCTTGACCAAGATTTTGCCTTCCGGGACGTTGCCCTGGCATTCGTCCCAGCTGACCAGCCAGTCCGGGTACTCTTCTTTCGCGAGTTCGTAGCCCCATTTCTGGAAGGCGCCTTCCGTGAATTTCTGGATGTTGCCCTTGTGCACCAGGGTGACGCTCTTCCGGTTCCGTACAATGGCGTACTCGACCGCCGCTCGGATCAACCGCTTGCTGCCGGTCTCGCTCACCGGCTTGATGGCGATGCCCGAATCGGACCGGATGTCCCACCCGAACTGTTCCTTGCAGAATGCGATCAGTCTGCCGGCCTCGTCGCTGTAGGCCTCCTGTTCTTTCCCGGCGTAAACGTCCTCCGTGTTTTCACGGAAAATGACCATGTCCACTTTCTCGGGATGGCGCACGGGACTGGGCACGCCGGTAAACCATCGCACCGGCCGCAGGCATACATACAGGTCGAGGATCTGGCGCAGCGCCACGTTCAGGCTGCGGATGCCGCCCCCCACGGGCGTGGTCAGGGGCCCCTTGATCCCTACCAGGTACTCCTGGAACCGTTCGACGGTCTCATCCGGCAGCCAACTGCCCGTAAGGTTGAAGGCCTTTTCTCCTGCCAGCACCTCGTGCCACATGATGCGACGGTCTCCGCCGTACGCCTTTTCAACGGCGGCGTCGAAAACGCGCTGGGCCGTTCTCCAGATATCCGGTCCCGTGCCATCTCCCTCGATAAAGGGGATGACCGGCTGGTCGGGGACGTCGAGTACGCCCTGCCCATTGATTGTAATGTGCTTTCCACCAGCGGGTGGTTTTTCAGCCATGTCTTTTTCTTCCTCCGTCAGGTTTCCCTGGTATGGTGTGTCCGGGTCATGGGTATTGTGTGCCCGGCTCATGCATGTTATATGCCGAGTTCGTCCAGGCTCTCCTGGTACACCGAAGCGGAAGCATGCAGCGCCGCGCGTTCGTCGTCCGATAGCTCCAGCTCGATCACTTCCTCGATGCCCCCGCTGCCCAGTTTCACGGGTACGCCCACGCAGACGTCCTTTAGTCCGTACTCGCCTTCCAGCATCACCGATGCGGGCAAGACGCGATTCTTGCCCTTCAATACGGACTCCACCATCTGGACCACGGAGGCCGCCGGGGCGTAGTATGCGCTGCCCGTCTTGAGGTAGTTGACGATCTCCGCGCCGCCGTCGCGCGTCCGTTGCACGATGCGGTCGATGGCGTCCCGGGACAGCAGCTCGGTAATGGGTATGCCGGAGACTGTGGTGTACCTGGGAATGGGGACCATGGTGTCGCCGTGTCCGCCGAGAATGATCGCCTGCGTGTCCTCCATGGACACCCCCAGCTCCATGGCGACGAAGGAACGGTAGCGGGCGCAGTCGAGTACGCCGGCCTGTCCGTAGACGCGTTTCCGCCCGTATCCCGAAACCTTGAGGGCGATGTAGGTCATGACGTCCAGCGGGTTGCTGACCATCAGGATCTGGGCATCCGGCGCATATTTCACGATGTTCTCGGTTACCGACGTGATGATCTCCGCGTTCTTCTTCAGCAGGTCGAGCCGGTCCATACCCGGTTTGCGGGCCAGGCCCGCGGTGACCACCACGAGGGCCGCGTCTTCCAGGGCCGCGAAATCGTTTGATCCTTCGATCGCCGAATCATATCCCAGTACGGGTCCGGCTTCCAACATGTCCAGTCCCTTGCCCTGCGGGATTCCGTCGACCACGTCTATCAGCGCGATATCTCCCAGCTCTTTCTGCGCGGAGTACAGCGCCGCGGTCGCCCCCACGTTCCCCGCGCCGACAATGCCGATCTTTACCATTTGTTCCTCCATGAAGTAACGATGTACCTTTTTACGTCCGATCTGCTCGTGATGAATTACGTCAACAATCCCTGTTCCAGCCCGAACTGCTCCTTCACTTCCTCCTGGCGCTGATCCTACCCGTCTTCCTGGCGCTGCTCCTTCACTTCCTCCTGGCGCTGATCCTTCACTTCCTCCTGGCGCTGATCCTTCCAGTCCTCCTTCTGCTGTCCCAACACTTCCTCCTGGCGCTGCTCTTACCCGTCCTCCTGGCGCTGTTCTTTCCAGGGCTTCCCGCCCGCGAAGGACCGTTTTCCGTTCATCGAGACGGATTCATGGCGATCAGGAGAGACTCATCGATCGAGTTGTACCGGTCCGCGGCTTCCATCAGGTCCCTCGCCGTGTTGTGTGGGAAGGAGAACACCTCCACGCGCGGGCCCAGTTCCTTGAGCAATTGGATCAGGGACACGAAATCACCGTCGCCGCTCGCCAGGATGATGACGTCGACCTTTTCTGCCATTCTGATCATGTCGATGGCCATTTCCATGTCCCAGTCACCCTTTGCGGAGCCGTCGCTGCGCCGGCGGAGGTCTTTCCGCTTTACCTGGTAACTGAACTGCTCCAGCATGGTAACGAACCCGCTCTGGTCCACTTCCGGAGTCTGTATCACGTATGCGTTGGCGCATATCAACCGCCTGTCCCCCACGGCCGCCTGCAGGAGTTTCTCGAAATCCAGCCGCGCGGATATCCCGTAATGCTGGCGGGCGGCATACCACATGTTCTGCACGTCGATAAAGAGGGCCACTCTCTCATCGGACGAGCGTGCCTGAACAACCTGCCCGCCGGGATCCGACTCCTGACGCAGGCTGCTGAGTTGATTCACCTCCTGGCGGACGGCCTTCAAGGCTTTAAGGACATCCATGCAGTGCGTTTCAAGGTGTTCCACGGTGTCCCGGATCGACGTGCCCAGGTCCTGCTCCGCAGGGGAGGAAGGAGTGCCTTCAGCCTCTCCGTCCAGCACTGTATCGCCCCGCATGTACGGGGCCGCCGTTTGTTCCGATACACCGGATAGGGCGTTATCGGCCGAGGTCCGGTTCAACAGTTCGATGGCCGGAGCGTGCACGGCCTCCCGCTCATCCAGCAGCATGGCCGTCGCCAGCCGTCCGCACTCCCGGCTGTAGGCGCTGGTGCGGTCACCCAGCAGGGTACGGATGCGCTCAGGGGGCGTTGCGTCGATCCGCGAAATCTCCATGGCGCTGGACTGAACCAGGGTCCTGACAACCTGCGCCGCCGTGACTTCACGTTCGAAACAGTCTCTGGCGAGCTGCGCGGCGAGCACGTGGACGGGTGAGGACTCCAGGTCCTGGCCGTCCTGTCCCAGACCGCAGATGTGGCAGAACTTGACGATCAGGTTTCGATCGAGGGCAAGTTCCAGAAGCCGTGCCAGCTCGCTTTCGCCGATCCTCTTGAAGAGATTCCGATAGTCCGGCAACGGGGTTTGCTGATGCGTCATGTCTCCACCGAGCTTACGAAGGGCCGGCGCGGACTCCCGCGGTCAACCCGTCAACGACGACAGTCCTTCTTCGACCCGGTCCATCCCCTTTTCGATGACCTCCAGGGTGGTCGCGTAGGAAAACCGCAGGCACCCTTCCGTCCCGAAGGCGGCACCTGGCGCCGAGATCACCCGGTATTCTTCGAGCAGGTAGATCGCGAGGTCCAGCGAGCCTTCGATGGGTCTGCCGTCGGGCCGTTTGCGGCCCGTATGGGCCGTCATGTCCGGGAACACGTAGAACGCGCCGCCGGGCCGGGCGCACGACACGCCTTCCATTTTTTCCAATCTTTCGATGATGTAGTTCCGGCGGCGGTCGAATGCCTGGATCATGGGGGGCAGAAAGTCCTCGGGGCCGGTCAGCGCGGCAACGGCCGCGTGCTGGGTGATAGCGCTCGGATGCATGACGGTCTGTCCCTGGAACTTCACGACCAGGTCCATGACCTCCGTGGGACCGGCGGCGTAACCCAGGCGCCAGCCGGTCATGGCATACGCCTTGGACAGGCCGTTGACCAGAAGCGCCTGTTCCCTCATCCGCGGGTGAAGGGCCGCGATGCTCACGTGGCGATGCCCGTCATACAGGATTTTCTCGTACAGTTCGTCGGATATGACGTATATCCCTGACTCGGCGACCACTTCGGCAATGGCGGCGAGTTCTTCACGGCTGTACACCATGCCCGTGGGGTTAGAAGGAGTGTTAAGCATGAGCGCCTTGGTCCTCGGCGTTATCGCGGCGCGCACCTGGTCCGGCGTCACCTTGTAGGAAGTTGCGGAATCCGTGTCCAGTATCACCGGCTCGGCGCCCGCGAGCTTCACCATCTCGGGATAACTGACCCAGTATGGCGCGGGGACGAGGACTTCGTCGTTATCGTCGCAGATCACATATAGCAGGTTGTACAGTGCGTGCTTGCCGCCTGAGGTCGTTGCAATCTGGTTCGGCGCGTAATCGAGCCCGTTGTCCCGGGCCAGCTTGCGGCAAATCGCTTCCTTGAGGTCCAGGATGCCGGTTGCGGGCGTGTACCGGGTTATGTTCTCACGGATCGCCTCTATGCCCGCTTCCTTTATGTGCTCCGGTGTCGGAAAGTCCGGTTCCCCCACGGCGAAGTTGAACACTTCGACGCCGTCGCGTTTCATCGCGATGGCGCGTTCGTTGAGCACGGTGGTCGCGGAAGGCGCGATGCGGTCCAGTTTTCGGGAAAGGGGACGAATATCGGACATGGGAAAGGGGAGATGGTGGCGTCGGGCGGTACTGGATTTCCGGCGGTCAGGTTGTCGAGCCACGCTTTTCCGCTAGGGCTTTCAACACGGGAGGCGGGACCTGGTGGCTTACGTCGCCACCGAAACGGAAGACTTCTTTGACGAGCGAAGAACTCACATACACCGATGGTTCCCCGGGGAAAAACGAGACCGTGACCACCGACGGGGCAAGGCGCCGGTTCATGAGCGCCATCTGGGATTCTGTTTCCAGGTCTCCGGCGGAGCGTATGCCGCGGACTATGGCGCGGGCGTCCAGACTCTTTGCCAGGTCGACGGTCAACCCGTCCGAAGACAAGACTTCGATCCCGTCCCATCCGTCGACGGCCTGCCGGAACAACTCTACCCGCTCCTCCGCCGAGAACATCGGACGCTTGCCGATGTTGGGCGCGACGGCCACCACGACACGGTCGAACACGGTCAGTGCCTGTCTCAGCACATCGAGATGTCCGTTGGTCACCGGATCGAATGTACCGGGATATACTGCAACTTTCATCGCCGGTGTCTCGATGTAGGAGGTGGAAGTTCGGTAGGCAGGGTTTCCAGTCTGATCACGGTCGCCGCCGGAATGTGCTGATCGGTTCGCGCGGTCCGGGCTGTCCGTGTGGTTTGGGCGGACTGAAAGAACGACAGCGCCGTGCCACCGATGTTTCGTCTGCGCGCAAGTTCGAGACCAGGACAGGATTCCATCGGATCGTCTCCGTGATGCTCCAGGACGAGTATGCCACCTGGAGCCAGTACGCTTCGTTCGCCAATGATTCGGACGATTTCCTGCGCGACCGGATCGCCATAGGGTGGGTCGGCGAGGATGATGTCCACCTCACAGGCATGGTCGGCGAGGTGTTCGAGACTCTGAACGGCGTCCGCCATCCAGACCCTGCCCTCCGCGTTCTCCGCGTTCGATCGGTTTTCTTCCCGCGGCAACCGTCCGTCATGCCGCTCATGCGGACCAGGCGGACCATGCTGCTCATGCGGACCAGGCGGACCATGCTGCTCATGCGGACCAGACGGACCATGCGGACCATGCGGACCACAGAATCCACATCGGACCAGATTCTCCCTGATCATCCGGACAGCACGCCGGTCGTTGTCGACGAACAGACAGCAACGCGCGCCCCGGCTCAACGCCTCGATACCCAGGCTCCCGCTGCCGGCGCACAAATCCAGTACCGTACCATCCACGACCCGCGCCGCCAAAATGTCGAACAACGATCCGCGTACGCGACCGCCGGTGGGACGCATGGCGCCAGTTACGGTCTTCAGCCGACGGCCCCTGGCGATACCTGTGCCGATTCGCAACATAATCCCTACTTCCAGCCATACCCGTCTCGGGTCCTTCCCGTCCGGGTCATACCTGTCGGCCAAACCGGTCTCAGGCCACATCGAAAATAGAATTTCAGGGGGTGGTTGTCAACAAAAAAGGCCGGCGCGAAAACCCGTGTTATCCGGCTGTTTACAGGGTTTTCCGGTATGGCGTGACCTGGGGCCGGTCAAGCCGTTCACTTGAGCTCCACAAAGGGCCGCATGCGGCCGAGTTTGGCGGGACCGATCCCTTTTACTTCAAGCAGTTGCTCGACGCTTGCGAAATGACCGGACTGTTTCCGGTAGGCTATGATCGCTCCCGCCAGTTTCGGTCCGATTCCCGGCAGTTTCTCAAGTTCGGATGCCGGCGCGGTGTTTACGGGTACCTTTAGGTTGCCGCCTGATGCGGCCAGGTTGCCGCCTGATGCGGCCAGGTTGCCGTCTGATGCGGCCAGGTTGCCGCCTGATGCGGCCAGGTTGCCGCCTGATGCGGCCAGGTTGCCGCCTGATGCAGCCAGGTTGCCACCGGATGCGGCGGTTTTCGATGAGCGCCCCGTACCGGTCATGTCCGTCCCGGCCATACCGGTTCCGAAGGCCGCCGCCGATTCAGGCCGGAGTCCGGCGTTCTGCCGCGCGCCGGCCGGGGCCGGTCCCAGATCGGGCAGGAAATCCGAATTGTACTGCTTTGCGAGCAGAACGAGGGCGCCGGCCAGCATGGCGACCGCGACGAAAAGGACGGCCTGGATTTCCGCTCGTGTCATGGTTTGACCGTTCGATCGTGTCGATGGACCGTCGAGACAGGCTCATCGAGCCGGATTCCCCGATCGCCCGCGAAGCAAGTCTGTCGATGGACCGTCGAGGCAGGCTCATCGAGCCGGATTCCCCGATCGCCCGCGA
>CAZZNP010000045.1:13530-20335 GCA_964655785.1 uncultured Gemmatimonadota bacterium | reverse complement strand
TGTCGATGGACCGTCGAGGCAGGCTCATCGAGCCGGATTCCCCGATCGCCCGCGAAGCAAGTCAGTTGAAAACGAATTCAGTCCACAGCCCGCCGCCACGCCGTAGCCGTTTCTGCTGGGTAATGACGTTCAGCGTATTCGTCAGTTCAAGTGTGACGCCGCCGCGGACATACCGGCTGAAGCGGTAATCCGTCGTGACTGAGAACCGGTTCTGATCCTGGCCGTTGTTGGGTTGGAAATCGAGACCCGACCGTGAAATGAGCGTCCTGTTGGCATTCCGGGTGAACTGCAGCCGGGCGTTGATGTCCCCACTCGTTCTCTTCCCGAAGATCCGGATGCCGGGCCGAAGCCGGTAATCCATCGCGACGGTGAGTGACCTGGTCTGCTGTTTCTGGTCGGTCGCGTTCTGTCCGAACTGGGTCAGACCGTCCACGGTAGTGAAATTCCCCCGCAGCACCAGGCCTGCGTTCAAATCGAAGACGAATCCGATCAGCGGAGACAGGGTAGTCGTTGTCGTCCGGGTAATCCCGGATTCGCCGGAGTCCGAGCTCCCCGCGATGCCCTCCGCGGCCAGGCGGTCCAACAATCTCAGATCGGTGTTCTTCCCTTTGCGTCTCGAGAACCCGCTGGACAACTCGATCCGGCGGAAGTGTCGACCGAAGTCGCCCATGTTCCTGGGATTGGCGTTCCAGCGCAGGTTCATTTCCGGCCACGTGGTGGTGATCTGCTTCCGGTTCAGATTCGTGGACCGGTTGTGGGTCGACACCCATGTCGGCCTGACGGACAGGGTCGCTCCGTAGAACCTGAGTCCCGTACCCAGATTTAAGGAAGACCGGTTCGCCTCCGATTTCTGGTTGCGCTGAATGGCGGTAACGCCCCCGCCGGATCCCAGGGTGTCGAACGGTACCGAAAAATGGTCCGAAAGCCCCATGCGCTCTCGTAAGGTTGGACGGGAAACCGCGTTGAAGAAGTTCTGGTTGCGGCTGACTGTGTAATTCAGCGTGACCGGCGTGAGATTGCCCAGGATCGCAGTGAGCCGGCTGGCCAGGTTCCGGCGGAACCACCCGGAATCTTCCGGACTCGATCTTCGGGAAGATCCCCCGAATACGTTCGATACCATCCTGGCCATATTGACGTTCGTTCGCACGCCCTGCTGGTTGTTGAACGTGATGGATCGAGCCAGCGGGGAAGCCCCTACAAGCTGCAGCTGTGGATTCCGGTTTTCGGCGTAAGTCGTCGTAAAGTTGTAGGAAGGCCTGAACCAGGACGTGATTTCGGGGCGGTAATCGAAGCCCAGGTTCTGACGGTAGCTGGTTTCCGGTCCGAATTGCAGACTGGCAATAGATACGGTGGAATCGGACTTCATGTCGTTGGAAACAGCGAGGTTGTAGTTCATCCTCAGGGATCTGAAAGGTTCCATGATCGCCCGGACATTCCGGTTTAGATACCGGATGAAGCGTTCGCCCCGGTCCATTCTTTCCTCGGCAGTTTCACCGGTGTTTACGACCTCCAGGGACTGCGCCGTCCTGTTGAGATAGATCCGCCGGGTGCGGTTCACCTCCGAGAACAGCTCCAATCGCACGGGCAGCGGATTGAAAGTCAGTCCCGAAATAAACTCCGGCAACGGCATCCACCCGAGAATCGGCCACTGGATCTTCGAACGCGGGGTCAGGTTGTAATTCAGGCGGGCCCGGTAGGATCCGGACGTATCGATCCTGGACACCGAGTGACGGAAATTGCTGGTCGACGTGAAATCCAACCGGATGCGCTCCACGGTCCACGCTACGAAAGGATTATTCGAACCGATACGCTTGGAGAAAGACGCCGACAACGATCGGTCGGTGTTCTCCGTTCGCTGCGCGTCGCGCTGTTCGCTGTTGAGCAGCACGATATCGGAGCCGACCTGCAAACGCGGCAGCCGCAGATCGTTTCTCCAGCGCAGGCGCAACGGAATGGACAATCCCCAGGTCTCCGGCAACATGTTTCCCAGGTTCAGCAGGGAGGCAAGGTTCATCACGGTGGATCTGCTCCCCGATTCTTCACCGCCAATCCTGCGGAAGTGACTGCCCACGCTCCTGACGGTCCCGAAGACCGAAAAAACGTCAGCGAGTTCGGCGTCGATCTTCAGACGGCCGGCCAGGCCCCGGTCGCGCCTGACGTCGCCCGCCCTCAATTCGTCCAGCCAGAGCTCGCCTCCCACCAGGGGCTGGTCGTAGGGATTGTTGATCCCCACCGTTATATGGCGGATTCGGGCCAGGGCGGGCGAACCGAGTACACGGTACTGCCTGTTCCCATCCAGCTCGGCAATGGCCATAATAAGCCCTTCTACTGCGGGACCTTCCCTGAACCGCACGGAACGTTCCTTACCGTCGGCCAGCGTGACCGTAAAGCTTGTATCTGCTGTCGTCGCCGTCGCACGGGCTATTTCCGTCTCGCTCTTGAGGACCGTCAAGTCGTCGAATACGACCCTGAGGTGGTTCGCTTCGTCCCAGCCCGGCAATACGGGCGTCCTGTATTCGTAATAGTCGAATTCTCCGCTGCCGAATCGAATAAAAAACTCGGGCAACAAGCCGCCCTGGAAATGGTCCGAGCCGTGGATATACAGTCTCAGGGTGTTGTACAGCGTGTAGTCCTGATCGGTAAAAAGCGTTCTGTATGCCTGGGCGCTGTGGTGCGGCTGCAGGTTGGCGTAGGTGAGGATCAGCGACTGTTCCTTGTTCTGGAGACCAGTCACCCGGTCGTACTCGATGATCGCGCCGGGAGGGGAAGTGTATTCGCCCGGATTGTCGTACGTGTTCTTCACCGCGACGTGGAAGGTCTCTTCGTAGACGGCCAGCATGTCGGCCGACACCTGGTTGCCGGTGGAATCGGTTATGGCCCCTTGAAAGTCCTCCTGCCACTGGTTGCCGACGATATTGATGGAGGCGATACGCGTCCTGACCGGCTCGTTCACCTTCGTGATCCACAACCGTACCATCTCGACCTGTTCGAACCCGGGCATGCCCACCGAACCGGCGTAAGCCCGATTCGCCAGGGTAGTAACGCCTTCGGTTGCTCCCGCGTCCATGCCGCCCTGGCCGCCCATGTCGTCCGTCGGCTGGCCGGCACCCTCCGCATCGCCCGGGAGTCTGGTGTCCAGCGGGATACGGTACATGCGCCAGCTGTCCGGGTTCTCCCAGTTGGACCGATCCCGGTCGCCGCCGGCTACGAGCACTGTGTCTTCGTGGTCCGGACTCAGATTCACGACGAATTTGAAGTAGTCGTTTTCGGTATCGAGGAAGCCGGAATAATCGATGTCTTCGGTATCGGGACGGCGGTTCTGATCAGGATCGCTGGCATTCAATTCCGGCCCGTTGATCTTGCTGTAGTCTACCTGGTCCACCGGCACCGTGCCGCCCATCGTGCCCTCGAAGGCGAAGTTGTCTCCGTGCGGGTCCGGATTGGTCACCGGGTCGTAACCGGTCTCGTCCTCGTCCCGCAATCCGTCCATGCCGATGTCTTCCTCCGGTTCCAGGAGGTTGTTGCCGATTCCATCGCGTCTGTCGTCTTCCGTATCCAGCCTTCCGTCGTCGTTGACATCCTCGCTGATTATGCCGAGGTCGATATGCAGTTCGCCACGGTACCCGTTCACCCATAGCTCGATGAACCGGCTGCGCGTCTGGTCCACGTTGGCCCCGGCGAGCGGATGCATCAACCCGGCCCACCTTTCCAGCACGTCCTCCTGGTCGTTTTGCGACCCTGGCGCGTTGAAGGTGGAATCCGCGGATATCCCTCCCCAGCGAAGGTCGGGTTCGGTGGGATCGTATTCCATGATCAGCACGTGTTGCAACTGGTCGCGGCCCGTGACCTCGCGGGTGGGGTAGATCTGGCGGACATCGACCTGTTCAAGCGGATTGTACCAGATCATCTTGCCCCGCTGGCCGTGCTCGCGCCGGTCCGGTGGACTGGCCGGCCGCCAGCCGCTTCGGCGCACGCCCAGATCGGTTTCCAACTTGCTTCCTTCGAAGTCGTCGATAAACCCGTCGCCCAGTATATTGGGGTTCGGAACGCTCTGGGCCACTTCGGCTTCGATGGTCAGCGAGGATACTTCGTCCCCCAGGTCCGCGGGGGAGATGAAATCGATGAAGGAAGTAAGAAAGTCCGGCTCGAAATCCAGGCGCGTATCGATTCCCCACATCATGTAGCGTCCGGTCTCACGGCCGATCCGGGATTTCTGCTCAAGGGACTTGTCGGACCGATACAACAATGTGCCCTTTATCCAGGACCGTTCGCTGAACTGGTATTCCCCCTGCAGGCCCAGCAAGGTGTTCGATACGGGCTTGAAGAACGGGGCGAACTGGAACTGGACGGTCACGTCCGCGTCCGGACTCAGGGCCTCCTCGTTCGTGAAACGGATCTGTCCGACTTCGTACAGTATGATGTAGTCCGTTCCCCGCTGCAGTTGCTGGCCGTTCAACCGGACGATTTCACTCCCCTCGATGATATTGGTCCGCCCGAGAGAGTACTGGGACAACTGGTTCCGGTATTCGATCTCCAGGAAGTAATTGTGCAGCCTGCTGTGCTGACTGATGATCTGTTCGTTCGACAGGGTGTAGATCCCCGTGGTTTCTTCCGGAAGGCCCTCGCCCTGCGTTTCCGGATAGGCCAGCTGGCCGGCGGAGGTCCGGGTCAGGTTCGGCGCGAAAGGGTACGGGTCGGGGAAGATCAGTTCCCCGCGCTCGAAATCGAACAACGCGTAGTCGATATCGACGAGCCGGTCGGGTCCCGAGGCGGCATCCACGCCCCTGCGGTCGAGCCCCAGCAGTTGTATATAGGGTGTACCTTCCTGGTTGACTTCGCTGTGTTCGCCCTCGGACTGCAACCGAAAGACTCTCAGTTCGAAATTGTTCGGATCGATATCCGTCTGGCCGAGGTAGTAAACGTTCCGCCACTCGTACTGCCACGTGTCCCACGTAGAGGGATCGTCGGGTGAATCGGGAGGGCGTTCCCGTTGCCGTTTGAGCAGGCGCAGCAGCGGGACCTCGCCGTCGAGGCGGCCGTACTTCCTGATGACTCCGTCCCGGCCGACCGTTTCGTAGTAAACCGCAAGAATATCGTCTTCCCGCAGGGGCGTATTGAGCGCGATGTAGCCGAATCGCTCGTTGACGTAGAATTCGTCGGATTCCAGGTACCGGAACTTCCCCTCCACGATTTCCACGGTTTCACCGGTCTCGGAACCCTGGATGAGCACGCCTTCCGAGTCGTACACGGGGGGATCGGGAAAGGCTTGGGCGTTGACCAGCTTGGCCTGGTTGGTCACGGTGACCTGCCCCGACACGTAGACCTGGATGACGCGGACCGAGTCTTCGGGCGCGATGCGATAGCCTTCTCCGTCCCTGCGAGAGAAACCTCGGCGGAACCGTTCATCGATGAAATAGTACGTCCTGCGCCTGAAGTCGAGGTCCCGGATCTCGCGCCGCGACCCCTTGGTGCCGGCCTGGAACGTGGCGGATTCCCCTTCCCCCTTCTCCTGGCTGGCGATCGCGGTCAGGTGGAACCCGCCGAGCTGGCCTGTCATTTTGATGCCGAACAGTCCGGTGTGCTGCTGGGTGTAGCCCGTGAATTCCGTGTTCTTCAGTTCGAGGGAAACGTTCCCCGCCTCGAAGCTCTTCAGTATGCCGTTCCCGTCCCGGCCGTCGTCGGAAACGTCCTGGTAGCGTATGGCGAGGTTGTTGTCGAGGTCGGTGAACGCTTCGCTGTTCTGCTTGATGTTCACCTCGATCTTCTCGCCGATGTTCCCGGTGACGGTAAACTCCTGGTTCTGCTTCATGGAAACGTTCGGCGAACGGGAGAACCGGTTCGTCGCCGTACTCGCGCTGCCTTCCGTCCATTCGCTGGCCATGTCCATCTCGATGCGCTGGTTTCCGAGTATACGGATTACGGGGGTGCCGCCGCCCAGAAACGTAGGCAGGTTCACCGGCAGATCGAGGGTCAGCAGGCCTTCCTGGGCGAGTCTCGTTTCATAGTCGAAGACGTAGGACACCACGGACGTTCGCCACAGTTTCCTGAATTGAGCCGCACTGCGAAGCCGGTAATACTGATCGAACGTGAGGACCAGGGGCACGCGCCGGCCGAGCCCCCTTTCTTCGTCGATGAATGCCAGGAGCTGGAGGCTGGGATAGACTACGGTCCGGCCGCCCAAGAGCCACGGCCGGTCGGTGAGGATACGCAGGGCTGGTCTGCTTTGTCCGTGGGCGATCTCGTCGACCTCATCGAAAGCAACGACGTGCAGCCGCGCGCTTTCGAGCCGGATCGTCGGGCCTTCGGCCAGTGCGGCGAAGGCCCACATGGATGCCAGCACGTGGCAGAAAACTATCGAGCAAAAGCGTTTCATAGATTAACGAAAATATACCTGGGAGGCGACGGAGGCAACACTCGCAACACCTGTCCATACGTCGGAAGGACGTACGAAGGGAACCTTTCGTTCCGTGACGGGAGCCCTGTGGGCAAAAGACTTGACAGGGAAAGCAGCCGGGGTTAGGGTGAAAGCGACGGACAACGCATGTCGTGTACGTAAACGGCTTTGATCCCGAAGCGATGTGCCAGCTAAGCTCCTTCGATTCCGAATCTGAAACGAAACCCGGAGTTCGCTTCCCATGGAACAACATGTAACCGAGTTGACCACGGGCGGGTGGGTCTTTCTCCTGATCGCCTGGACCGTAATCACGGTCGTGACCGCCGTCTGTTTCTACCGGGTAAGAAAGATGAAGTAGGGCCCGGCCCCGCGAAAGCTGAAACAGGGCCCGGCCCCGCGAAAGCTGAAACA
>CAZZNP010000045.1:5189-13430 GCA_964655785.1 uncultured Gemmatimonadota bacterium | reverse complement strand
AGGGCCCGGCCCCGCGAAAGCTGAAACAGGGCCCGGCCCCGCGAAAGCTGAAACAGGACCCGGCCCCGCGCGGTCTGCCGTGGGAGCTACCGGCTCGGTTTTCCAAACCCCATAAATCTCCGCCGATCCCCCGGCTCAGTTCCCATGCCGACACGCCCGTTCCACGCGCTGCGGATAATGAACCTCCATACCGTTCCCAACGCACGCCCCACTTGACATTTCGGCGTTTCCGGCTTATTCTGAAACGGTTTTCCCGATTTCGAACGACGCCTGTAAAGGACAGCCATGCGGATCACCGTCAGATGTTTCGCCGGGTGCAAGGACGCGGTCGGTTCGCCGTCCGTTTCGGTCGAGTTCCCGGAGGGCACTACCGTGGGCGAAGCTTTCGCGGGGATGATCGAGTCCTATCCCGCCCTCGCAGGTTATGACAGCAGCGTGATGCTGGCCGTAAACCGCGAATACGCCGGTCGGCAGGCGGTCCTGGAAGATGGAGACGAACTGGCGTGCATACCGCCCGTGAGCGGAGGCGTTGATCCCCAATGCGGTACCGGCCAGATGGTAGCGCCGGCCAGATGGTAGCACCGGCCAGATGATAGCGCCGTTCGCAATGCAGCACTTGCCCCAATGCGGTACCGGCCCCGATAAAGGACGAGAACAGACCCGTGTACAAGATCACCACCGATAAAATCGAGGCGG
This sequence comes from uncultured Gemmatimonadota bacterium, assembly GCA_964655785.1. Taxonomy (GTDB): domain Bacteria; phylum JAAXHH01; class JAAXHH01; order JAAXHH01; family JAAXHH01; genus JAAXHH01. The sequence goes on along the minus strand of CAZZNP010000045.1, from coordinate 12,734 downwards.
ACGCTCTCTTCGACCATTCCCTGCAACCGCGACACGGCGCAGTGGTCACCTTCGCCGGAACCGTTCGGGACAACACGGACGGACGGCGCACGCTGCGGCTCGAGTACGAGGCCTACGCCGAGATGGCCGAAGCCAAGATGCGGGAAGTGGGCGAGGAAATCCATGCCCGGTGGGGCATCGGGGACGTAGCCATGATTCATCGTGTCGGCACGCTCGAAATCGGGGAGATCAGCATCCTGATTTCCGTGGCGGCGCCCCACCGCAAAAACGCATTCGAAGCCTGTTCCTACGCGATCGACCGCGTCAAGCAGATCGTACCCGTCTGGAAGAAGGAAATCTGGGCGGACGGCGAGCGGGAATGGGTGGAACGTCAATCCTGATCGCCAGGCCCAATGCTCCGGAAGACCGGTTCCCTGTCATGATAAACTTCGACCACGGCGCGGCACCGCCGGTCGACCCCCGTGTCATCGACGAGATGGTGCCCTTCCTCGGCGCGTGCGCCGGCAATCCTTCGAGCCTGCACGCGGCTGGAATGGAGGCGCGGCGCGCGATGGACCTGGCACGTGGCCGGGTCGCGGGACTGATCGGCGCGGAGCCTGACGAAATCGTATTCACGGCCAGCGGTACAGAAGCGGACAACCTGGCCGTCAAGGGACTGGCACAGGCGAGGGCGAAGAAGGGCCGGCATATTGTCGTATCCGGCATCGAGCATCACGCCGTGCTGTATGCCGCCAACGCGTTGGAACGGTTCGGGTTCACGATCACCCAGGTTCCCGCCGACGGGGATGCCGTCGTACCGCCCGACCGGGTTGCGCGGGCCTTGCGGGACGATACCGTCCTCGTTTCGGTCATGCTCGCAAACGACGAGACCGGGACCGTCCAGTCCGTGCGCGAGATCGCCGAAATCGCCCACCGGCGAGGCGCGGTCATGCATACCGATGCCGTGGCGGCATTGGGGCGGATGCCCGTAGACGCCCGGGAACTTGGGGTAGATGCCCTGTCGTTTTCCGCCCGGCCCCTGTACGGTCCGCCCGGCGCCGGCGCCCTTTACATCAAGAAAGGAACCCGGCTGCGTCCCCAAGTGGAAGGCGGCGTCCAGGAAGACGGCCGGCGGGGCGGACATGAGAACATGCCCGCCATCGTGGGTTTCGGCAGGGCCGCGGAACTGGCGGCGAATGAAATGCCTGGCCGGATTGACCGATTGAAGCGGCTGGACGAATTACTGGTGGGTGGCCTGAAGGGACGACTGCCCGATGTCGCCATCAATGGTCATGCGATCCGGCGGCTGCCCGGACATCTGAACCTGTGGATACCGGAGACCGACGGGGAATCCATGGTCCTGATGCTCGACGCTCGAGGGGTTGCGGTCTCCGTCGGTTCCTCGTGCGCCGCCCATGCGTCCAAGCCGTCGCACGTGCTTCTGGCCCTGGGCCGGACGGCGGCCGAAGCCCGCTGCTCGCTGCTGGTCACCGCGGGACCGGACTCCGCGGAGTCCGACGTCGGGGAAGCGCTGGACGCGCTCGTCGATGTGGTGGGTGAGTTGCGCGCCATCTCGGGCGTGCCGGCATAGGGCGTATTTTCTCGGGCTCGCGTACGCCGGCATGCGTGCGTGCGGTCTCCGGCCACCTCGGGTGTGCCGGCATAGGGCGTGCCGGCATAGGGCGTATTTTCTCGGGCTCGCGTGCCGGCATGCGTGCGTGCGGTCTCCGGCCATCTCGGGTGTGCCGGCTTAAGGAGGAACGGCGAACGTGGTCCGATCGGCAAAGACCCTCGACACCTACGGACTGCTCTGTCCCGTGCCGATCATGAAGACCGCTTCGGCCATCCGGGAGATCGCCGTGGGCGAAGTGCTGGAAGTGCTGGCCGACGACCCCCAGATCCTGGAGGACATGCCGGCCTGGTGCGCGAGTAACGGGCATGCTCTGCTCGACACCTTCGAAGAGGACGAAGAGTTCAGACTGTACGTGAGGAAAGTAAAGTGATTGCTCTGGCGTACCGACGAATGTAGATTGCGCAGCGTGATTCGGCTGGCGAAGCAGACCCGTTGCGAAGCAGACCCGTTGCGAAGCAGACCCGTAGGAGTGAAACGACGTACTGCCGGTTTTCAGGAGGAAATGATGGCCCATGAAGTGAACATGCGGGACGTGGTGGATTGTTTGAAGGAAATCATGTACCCGGGATTCGACCGCGACATCGTCTCCTTCGGGCTGGTGAAGAACGTGCAGGCCTCCAATGGTCACGTGGCGTTCAGCCTGGCCTTCTCCACACAGGACGAGTCCGTGCGTCGCCAGATCACCATGACGGCCAAAGAAGCGGTGGAACGCATGCCCGGGGTGCATGACGTGCAGATCACCGGGCCGCCGCCTGGACAGTCCGCCACGGCCCAGGGACCCGGTGCGGGTCAACATGGTCAACACGGGCAACACGGTCAGGCCGGACAGGCCGGACAGGCTGCACAGGCCGGCATGATTGAACTGCCCGGAGTCAAGACCATCGTGGCGGTGGCCAGCGGCAAGGGCGGCGTGGGCAAGTCCACGGTCTCCGTGAACCTGTCCGCGGCCCTGGCCGACGCAGGCGCGAGCGTGGGGTTGCTCGACGCCGATATCTACGGCCCCAGTATTCCGACGATGATGGGCGTCAAGGACCAGCCGGGCGTGGTGGGACAGAAGATCCTGCCCATGATCGCTCACGATATAAAGATGATGTCCTTCGGCTTCCTGATCCCGGAGGACCAGTCGGTCACCTGGCGGGGACCCATGGTCCACCAGGCCGTGCAGCAGCTCTTGCGCGACGTACTGTGGGGGGAACTGGACTGCCTCGTCATCGACATGCCCCCGGGTACGGGGGACGCACACCTGACGCTGACCCAGTCCGTGCCGCTGACCGGCGGCCTGGTTGTTACGACGCCGCAGGACGTGGCCCTCATCGACGCGCGGCGCGGCGTGGCCATGTTTCAGCAGGTCAACGTGCCCATACTCGGCATCATCGAAAACATGAGCTATTTCAACTGTCCCCACTGCGGCGAGCGGACGGATATCTTCACGACGGGCGGAGGCAGGAGGGCCAGCGAGGCGTTGGGCGTGCCCTTCGTCGGCGAATTGCCCCTGGATCCGGCGGTCTGCCTGGCGGGCGACCAGGGTACCCCCATCGTCCGGAGGGATCCGGACTCGCAACAGACCGAGGCCTTCCGGCAGGTGGCGAACACGCTGCGGGAATCGATCGGGGTATGAGGGACGAAAAAAGACCGAGCGGTGTCAATCCCGTTCGTCGTGTTGCGGCATCCGCCGGTAAATTGCTGATCCGGACGGTTGCCCGGAAGGAGAGACCACCATGTCCAAACCCGTGAAGGCGGTAGGCCTGCTGTCCGGCGGACTGGACAGTACGATCGCGGCCGCCATGCTGATGCGCCAGGGCATCGAAGTGCAGGGACTCACTTTTTACACCGGGTTCTGCGTGGTGGAGCACAACCGCAGGTCCAAGACGCGCAAGCGCAAGAAACCGGTGCGCAACGAGGCCCTTCAGGCCGGCGCCAAGCTGGACCTGCCCGTCGAGATGATCGACATCTCCGGTCCGGATTACCTGAAGGTGCTCACCGACCCTAAATACGGGTACGGCTCCGCAGTGAACCCTTGCATCGACTGCCGTATCTTCATGTTCAGGCGGGCCAGGCAATACATGGACGAGATCGGCGCCCAGTTCATGTTCACCGGCGAGGTAATCGGCCAGCGGCCCATGTCCCAGCGCCGCCAGCCCATGAACGTTATCGACCGGGACGCGGAGCTGGACGGCCTGCTGCTTCGGCCGCTTTCCGCCAAGAAACTGCCGCCCACCGTGGCGGAAGAGAAGGGCTGGGTGGACCGGGAACAGCTGGGCGACATCCAGGGACGGTCCCGGCAGAAACAGATGGAGCTGGCCGAGGAGTACGGCATCGAAGACTATCCCTCACCCGCGGGAGGGTGCTGCTTCCTGACCGATAAGAACTTCGGACGGCGCATCCTCGATTTTTTCGAGCATGAGGGCAAGGAAAACCTGACGATGGACGACGTGATGCTGCTCAAGATCGGCCGCCACTTCCGCGTCAAGCCCGACGTAAAGGTGGTGATGGGCAGGGAAGAAGGGGAGAACAAGTTCCTGGAACGCTACACGCCCGGCCGGTGGAGACTGGAAACAAAGGACGTGACGGGTCCGACCACCCTCGTTGAGGGCCAGCCTTCCGAGGACGACCTGAAGCAGATCGCGGGCATGACTGTCCGGTACGCCGGATCGAAGGCCGATGCGGACGCACAGGTTGCCTGCCGCTACGAAGATACCGAGCGCATCCTCGAACCGGCCCCGGTCGAGGAGGCCTTGCTGGAGGAGTGGCGGATATAGGGCGGGCAGACGCTAGACATTCTGCGAGTTATGAGAGGATTAGTTTAAATTGGTAAGACCGAAAGTCAGGCAAGATATTGTCTGCTTCTAATGCTCTCCCTTCATGAGATACCACCGACACTCTAGCGAATAGATTCTCAAAAGTATTGTAGTTGATAAACGGACAGGTTGACATTGAAGGAATGTTTCAAAAAAGTCGCTAGACATACCTCTGGTTTTTTCTCACGAGTAATCGTATGGTTTGCTGTAGTCCTAATAAGTTACTGTATTGTAATAAGTAATCATTACTTACGTTTCCTAGGCTTTGAGTCGAAAACCTGGCAGGAGATTTACCATATATCTTCTCCGATACTAGTAGGCGGCCTTACATCATTTCTATTCTATTTCCTTGTGGTCCATCTACCGACCAGGCATAAAAACCGTATAGTTAAAGCAAATCTCAAACAACAATATGTGGATATTAAAGAGGACATTCTATATCAGGTAATTTTCGCAAGCCAGGGCGGTGGGCGAACAGATCTAGTGGCCTCCCCGCAAACTGTCGAACAACTATCTACTATTGAGGGCTTTCGATCAGCATTTCAATGTGGTAAAACCAGCACTGAGGGTTTTTACGCATTTAGCAACTACATAAACTCGGAGGAAGCTAGCCATATATTTAAGGAGATTGTTCTTAATCTACGGAAATTATCTAAGCAAATCGAATTCGTTCTTCACAATTACCCGATTACCGACAAAAGAGTCTATGACGTGTTTAAACACTTGGAATCGGTTTTAATGGACATTGATACACTGAAGCCAGGTGACTATTACGACGCGGAGCGTTTATCTAGTTTCATCTATTCTGTGTTTGCTGGATTCTTATTTGTAGATGGTAGGCGAGATTATGATATCATTGAGAAAACGATAGAGGATATCTAGTAAGCATGTCGCCCTATGATGTTGGGCCATCAAAAATAGGATTGCACTTTAGCAATCCATTTGGGTAATTATTGGTAAGAGGATTCACACACTATGACTCATCTACTGAAAGAGGCGTTCGAAAAAGCCAACACACTTCCTCAAGAGGAACAGGATAGACTTGCGCGATTCCTGTTGGCTGAACTTGATTCGGAACGTCGCTGGGCTGAGTTGTTTAGTAGTTCAGAGTCAGAGGATCTGCTTGAGCGACTGGCAGATGAAGCTTTAACGGCGCATCGGTCGGGACGGACTAGAACCTTAGATTTGGAAGAACTGTAGGATTGCGCTCATACACACATGCCAGTTTCTGGGATGCCTATCGAAGACTCCCCGAACAGGTCCAAAAGAAAGCGCGTGTTGCCTATCGGTTCTTCATGTCCAATCCCAGTCACCCAAGCTTGGAGTTCAAACTCGTGAGTCGGCGATGTCCGGTGTACTCGGTTCGTGTGAGTATTGATTATCGAGCACTTGGCTTGCTGGAACAGGACGAGATCATCTGGTTTTGGATTGGACCGCACCATGAGTACGAGAAACTCCTCAAGAGAACTTAGATACGACATGTGCATAAACCAGTGAATTGGTTACCCCGGGATTTATAATCTCAAACCCCCAACAATCCCAGCCACATTCTCCCTCATAATCAACATCGCCACATCATCCGAGCGGTATGAACCTTGTTACAGCCCACATGACCGATCTCCCCGTTATAGAACGCGTATCCAACCATTCGGCCGAGGTCAACGCATCCATCATCTGGCTTCATGGTCTGGGGGCGGACGGAGGCGATTTTGCGCCGATTGTTCCGCAACTCGGGCTGCCGGCGGCCTACGCGGTCCGCTTCGTGTTTCCGTCGGCGCCATCCATCCCGGTGACAATCAACATGGGGATGGTTATGCCCGCATGGTACGATATCATGGAACTGGGCGACGCCCGTTGCATCGACGAAACCGGGTTGCGCGCTTCCGCCGGTAAAGTGCAGGCGTTGTTGCGACGGGAGATCGATCGGGGCGTACCGAGCGAACGGATCCTGCTGGCGGGCTTCTCCCAGGGTGGCGCGGTCGGTTTCGAAGCCGGACTGTCGTACCAGAACCGGATCGGAGGCATCATCGCCCTGTCCACCTACTTTCCCACGGCCGCCAGCGTCGTCGTGCATCAGGTTCAGTCCGGGCTTCCCGTTTTGATCTGCCACGGATCGATGGACCCGATGCTGAATGAATCCCTGGGGCGCGACGCCGCCGAATCCCTCAGACGATTGGGCATGGTTCCGGAATACCACGCGTATCCCATGGCCCACGAGGTGTGTCCGCAGGAGATCGGCCAGATCGGACAATGGATCCGCACCGTACTGGGGAACTGAGATGAATGTTTACCCAGGAGGTTCGCTGGCAGCCTCTGGGTTCAGTTCGCCCGATCAAACACTCAGCCATCCCAATGCGTTATCTTTCATAATCCCCACGGCCGTGTCTTCTTGTAGATCGTTGAGCACCCGTGCCACGGCCGCCGCCGGCATGAACACCGGGGCGTGGGATCCCCAAAGCAGTTTCCTTCCTAACCCTTCCTCCACCAGCATCTTCACGCTGTCCATCCCGTCCACCTGGGACGTTTCCGCATAAAGTCCGGGCAGTTCACGGATCTGTAACGCGAAGTCTCTCAAAGTAGCCGTGCTCGCCCCTCCGATGACAAGCTTCACGGCGGGATGACGCGCCGCCGCTTCCACGACGGCCTGCACCGGAAAGTCAGGAACCATGGCCAGGGGATGGTGCCGCCGCGGGTCTTCGATACGGATCTGGACCATTACTGCCAAATCACCCTGGTCCGCTTCCACGAGCAGATCATCCGCCACCTCCAGATCAAACCCTCCATAACCCGGCAGCAGCTTGATCATGCGGACGGCACGATGTTCGGCCGCCTTCTCCAGCTCTTCAGGCCATGTCGGCAGCGTCGGGTCAATGACCGGTACCGGGAGCACATCTTTGTATTCGTCCGCCGCCGCGTAAACCACCGCATTGCAAAGATGCGGATTAGCACTCCACGCGGCCGCCAGCGGCGCCATGAAGATACGTTCGACGCCGAATTCGCGCAGTGAGGCGCGTACCGACGCCGCATCGTGCGGCACGTTGACCAGCGCGGGCCATGGCCCGGTCCAGGCATTGACGTCAATGATCACGGCGAATCTCCGGGTAGCCTGGATCGTCGGGCCGGTGCTGGCCGATT